>CAJOFQ010000050.1 GCA_905233955.1 uncultured Lachnospiraceae bacterium | reverse complement strand
ATTTTGATGATAAGGGGATGGTACTTGGATATGGGTGCGGAAGCCCTGGCATGACAAAAAGAAGCAGATATCCCGAAGAGGCATATCGGTTGGGAAGGAGCTTGTAATTGAAAAAGATAGTGATCCTTTCGGCAAGTCCAAGGAAGATGGGCAATAGTGACATCCTGTGCCAACAGTTCAAAAAAGGAGCTGAGGAGTCAGGAAATTCTGTTGAACAGATAAATCTTTATGATAAAAATATTGGATTTTGCAGGGCATGCTATGCGTGCTTCAAAACAGGTGAGTGCGTATTACAGGATGATATGGCTGACATTCTTGAAAAAACGCAATCGGCGGATGTTATCGTTGTGGCTACCCCAACATATTTTCTCACTATGAACGGGATGTTAAAGACAACCATTGATCGTTTTCTTCCAAAATGGCAGGATTTGGGTGGACATGATGTCTACCTGATTATTACAGGTCATGATGAGAAATATGGACTTAGGCTTGTAGGTGAAGAATTAACCCGGATTTTTGAAAATTTAGGAAATAATATCAAGGGAATCATTTGGGGAGAGGGAGTATGGCAAAAGGGAGAGGTGATTGAGACCTCTGCAATGCATAATGCCTATCAGGCAGGGCTTTCGGTTTAAGGAGGTGAGCTTCGATGAAAAAAGCTTTTGCTTTTGCAATGATAGTACTTATCATGACATCACTTTTGGCTGGTTGTGGCAATAAGAATCAGGTACAGAGCGGTACTGAACTGACTTCAAAAGGAGATAGCCAAGCTCCTGTTGAAGAAGAGGAAAGATATGATATATCGTCTGTGGAGACTGACGTGGAAACAGAAGGTGTAGCAGAATCATCTGTAGTATTTTTTACAACGGATATAACAGCGGAGGGACTTGTCAGGATATACGAGCAGCTTGACTGGCAGCCAACCGGCAACGTAGCAGTGAAGATATCTACCGGAGAACCACCGGCAAGCAATTATTTAAGACCAGAACTGATTGGTGATCTTGTACAGCAGCTTGACGGAACAATAGTTGAGTGCAATACGGCATATGGCGGTTCGCGTTCAAGCTCCGCCATGCACAGGCAGGTGGCAGAGGATCATGGATTTACCGCTATTGCCGACTTCGACCTGATGGATGAAGATGGTGAGGTGGAATGGCCTATGTCCGGAGGAAGCCGACTTGACAAGATCATTGTCGGAAATCATGCGGAAAACTACACGGACTGGGTAATACTTTCTCATTTTAAGGGACATGCCATGGCCGGATTCGGCGGTGCGATAAAAAATGTCGGTATAGGCATATCCTCACCTAGCGGTAAAGTATATGTACATACAGCAGGGACCAAAACAAGCGGAAGTATATGGTACAGCGACCAGGATGCATGGCTGGAAGCTCTTGCAGAGATGGTCAAAGGTTTTAACGAGCATGTAGGAAGCGAGCATATCGTTTATATCAATGTGATGAACAGACTCTCTGTTGATTGCGATTGTGACGGGAACCCTGCTGAACCTGATATCCATGATATAGGCATTCTTGCAAGTTATGATCCTGTTGCCCTTGATCAGGCATGTGTTGATTTAATATATGAAGCGGAAGGGAATGAGGCTCTTGTAAACAGAATGGAATCCCTTCACGGCATTCATACACTTGAGCATGCAGAAGAAATCGGATTGGGAAGCCGTGCCTATGAATTGGTAAATATAGATGAATGACATTATTGCGTTGATTCAAAGAGAATTTATTTATGTATGGTACTATTTTGAAATCCAACTGCGTCAGATTTTCATGTATTGGATCATTGGCATGGCGATTGGATCACTTATATCCGTGTTTGCCAAGGATAAAATTCATGGAGCTTTTGCAAAACTTCAGGGAAAGAAACTGGGACTTTTAGGGATAATCCCTGCCTGCATTCTTGGAATCCTGTCGCCTCTGTGTATGTATGGAACGATCCCGATTGCTGCGTCGTTTCGTAAACAAGGGATGAGAGAAGATTGGCTGGCAGCATTTATGATGGCATCGATTCTTTTAAATCCACAGCTGATCATATACAGTGCAGCTCTTGGTATGACTGTTCTTGCGATACGTATTGTCACCTGCTTTTTATGCGGATGTGCCGCCGGAATTCTGATGTTTATATTCTATCGGGACAAAGAATATTTTAATTTTGAAGGTTTTGAAGAGCGTGCAAATCATGATACACACCCAAATCTGCTGATAAGATATCTGCTGAACTTCTTAAGGAATATAAAGGCTACCGGATTATATTTTTTTATAGGAATTCTGCTGTCGGCATTGTTTCAGCGATATATCCCACAGAATGTGATGGTGAATATGTTTGGCGGAAATAAGGCATGGGGCGTTCTGATGGCAGCCACTATAGGTGTGCCGCTGTATGCGTGTGGCGGAGGTACGATTCCGCTATTACAAAGTTGGCTACTGGATGGAATGAGTCTGGGAAGTGCCTCCGCATTTATGATCACAGGACCGGCTACCAAGATAACTAATCTTGGAGCCTTAAAGATTTCCATGGGATGGAAGC
>CAJOFQ010000049.1 GCA_905233955.1 uncultured Lachnospiraceae bacterium | reverse complement strand
AAGAAATGAGGAACTTACTTTTGGATATGAAATCAAAAGGTAAGCTGATAATTATTGCGAGTCACACGAGGGAAGATATTGATATTTTATGCGATGATGTTTATGAAATGCAGGCAGGAGAACTAAGGGAAAGGGAAATTTGGTGAATCGTGATAAGTAAAACAGAGAATACTTAAAATATTAATCGTATATAAAGAAGTTATGAAGTTAATTATATGAACAAGAGGATTATGAAAATGCAAAATTCACACAAAAACAGAAAAAGACAGAGGATGATATGTAACAGACGACAAGGAAATGGTATAGAGATTAACACGATATTTAGAGCACTTGAACTTATAGGGATATATAATGAGTATAATGGAGACGATGATTCTTTTTACAAGTTTTATAGATCGGAGACATCATTTCGAAAGTATTATTATAGAAATCGAGGAATAGATATAATATATGAATTGATTTGCAAGAAATATGGTGATATCGAATATAACATTTCAAAAAGAAGCATGCGCAGAACTGGAATAAGTGTATATAAAACGAGGGTATATGAGGGAACGGATATAATGGTTGATGTGATATTATGGTATATTTGTGAAAATCGTTTTCTAGAAGATTTTTACATTAGTCATATACATGAATATCATATTGAGGGATATTTGCTTTCGCAATATGATTGCATCAAGGTATATGTTGGAAATCATTATGGATCAAAAGCGGAATGCTTTGCGAGCGTTGAAAGGAATATTCAGGAGAGGATTGAAATAGGATGAGTAAAAAAAAGAATGTATGCAAAAAAGCGGATGATTATGGTACATTTTTTTATAAAATTCGCAATGGAAATCTGCCTTTTGAATATGATATAGAAAAAAAGTTGAGTAAAATAGAAAAATTGTTGGAAAGAAGGAATATTGATGTTATATCGGGGATAACAAGTGCGGCGTCCCCGTGTGTTAGGATAGATGTCAGTGAAGCGAAATAGTTTTTGTGGTAGTATAAGGCTACCACAGGAAGGAGCTTCACTCATGAACTACAGTCCAGAATATAAGGAAGCAATTCTTCGCAGGATGCTTCCGCCCAACAACGAATCTATCACCAAGATCGCCAAGGAGGAGGGGCTATCCGAGCAGACACTCCGCAACTGGCGGGACAAGGCCAGGAAGGAGGGATATGCCGCTCCCGGAAAAGGCTCCGTGCCGGACGACTGGAGCACACAGGATAAATTCCTTATAGTTGTTGAGACTGCCAGTCTTAATGAAGCTGAGCTGGCCGAGTACGCCCGCAAAAAAGGCCTGTATGTTGAGCAGATCAAAGCCTGGCGGGATGCCTGCATGAATGCCAACGGCGGCATCGCAAAGGAGGCGGCAAGGCTCAATCGTGAACTGAAAGATTCTCAGAAAGAGCGCAAAAAGCTCGAAAAGGAACTCCAGCGAAAGGATAAAGCCCTTGCAGAAGCAGCGGCTCTGCTCGTACTATCAAAAAAAGCGAATGCGATCTGGGGGGATCCAGAGGACGGTCAATAAGCACCGCAGATCGCATGAAGGCCATCCAGCTTATTGACGAATCCGTGGATCACGGAGCCAGATTGTCAAAGGCCTGTGAATGCCTCGGCATCACCGAGCGTACATATTACAGGTGGCAGTCCCTCAACAAGGAACACCATTCCTATGAGGATCGCCGCGCATATGCCGACCATTCCGATCCGGCGAACAAGCTGACACCGGAGGAACGTCAGAAAGTGATCGATACTGTTAATGAAGAACGCTTCGCGAGCATGCCTCCGTGTGAGATCGTTCCCGCACTGGCAGATGAAGGCGAATATATCGCCTCGGAATCCACGTTTTACCGCATCCTCCGCGAGGAAAAGATGCAGAACCACCGCGGGCGCAGCCAAGAGCCGGGCAAGCACGGAAAACCGACCTCCTATGTGGCAACAGCCCCTAATCAGGTCTGGACCTGGGATATCACATACCTCAGAGGCCCGGTAAAGGGATTCTTCTTCTACCTTTACCTGATCATTGACCTCTTCAGTCGCGACATTGTCGGCTGGGAGGTCTGGGAAGAAGAATCGGCAGACCATGCCAGCGTGCTGATCCGGCGCGCATGCCTCGCACAGGGAAGGCTTACTACAGAGCCCCTTGTCTTGCACAGTGACAACGGATCCCCGATGAAAGGTGCGACCATGCTGGAGACGCTATATGCGCTAGGAATAACCCCGTCCAATAGCAGGCCTCGTGTGAGCAACGATAACCCGTACTCCGAATCATTGTTCAAAACCCTCAAGTACCGGCCAAACTACCAGCCGGAGGGATTTGAAAGCATCGGGGATGCCCGAGCATGGTGCAGCATCTTCGTACGCTGGTACAGATACGAGCATCATCACAGCGGAATCAAGTTCCTCACGCCGGCAGAGCGTCACTCAGGCAAAAGTGAGGAGATCCTTGCAAACCGTACGAAGGTGTACGAGGCCGCAAAGGCAGCCCATCCGGAGCGCTGGAACGGACGCAACACCCGTAACTGGGACAACATCGAGGAAGTATACCTGAACCCAGACAAAAAATACGAAGAGACAACTGCCGATGTTGATAGTCAGGAAGCGAAGGCTTCATAAACAGGCTTCATCTTGCTTGATCATCTTGCACCATGATCAGAATAAGATGACAATGATCGCGTAGCGACGGCGAAGCCACTTGTCATTTACAGCTAATTCTGGTCATGGTAAAACCGGACAAGCAAGAGGATCATGATAGTAACAAAATTTTAACAGCTTTTTACTGACAACTACCTTGACAATTAGCG
>CAJOFQ010000048.1 GCA_905233955.1 uncultured Lachnospiraceae bacterium | reverse complement strand
TATCCGTCATCGGCTTCTTTGACAGCGGCGTAAATGTTGCGAGCACAGTTAAGCCCCTTATCGGCTACCTGTACAGTTTTACCTGAAACCTTATAACGCTGCTTCATTTCCTCTATTACTTTTCTTATATATGGTTTCTCAGACTCGTTCCCAGGATACATCTGCATGGCAAGTGGAACCAGGTCGGCATCCAGGAGCAGTGCCTGTCCGATTATTGGATCATGTCTGTTTTCTTTTGACGGACCTTTTTGCTTATCATCGGTGGGGAGATCAATTTCAAAATAATAATTCGTGCAGTCAAAAAATACGCTGCCGAAATCCCGTGTATAATATTTCTCATAGCAGTGATTGAACAGCTCGATATATTTTTTGTAGGACTCACCAAAAAAAGCACAGGCATCATAAATCTGGTCTTCAGAAACGGATATGCCATTGTATAGCTGAGGGAAAACAGTGGCGGCTGTTTTTGCCTTAGAGCATGGATAGAGCACCCTTGCATATATCAACTGTGAAATCATTTCGTAAAGACTAAATTGAAACCGTTTTGTTGAGGACAGTATGTCAATCGTCTCTTTGACACCAAGTTCTGTTAAAAGAGTATGTAAAAGAAAGTGTCCGGCATTCTTTTCAACCTGCTTATTGAAAGCCCGGGGTCTGGTATCTTCAGCGAGCGCCGCTTTCCTTTCGGCATTTATAATGAGCTATCGGATCAGGCATTTCAGCAGAAATGAGGTCATCCACATAGCCAAAGGATTCGATGCTTTTTGATCGCGGTTGTTTTTTTTCTTTATCCCAATATGTGTCATACATCTGCAGATAGATGCCCTTTTTCTTCTTGTCCTGTCTTAAAAAATAAGCCATAATACCACCTCTTCATATAGAGTACTATGTAGTACTATTATTATAACATGCTTTCAAAAAAATTGCAATAAAAAAATCCCCTTTGGGGATGTTAATTTTTGCTGTAAAATAAGGCATTCATGGGAAGATGATGGTGTAATGATCAGAAATCAGATGATTAAATCGTCGGAAAAATCATAGTACTTCGTCGGAAAACGGGTATAAAAATACGCACCTAAATATATCACATTTCTACAATTATGACAACCACTATATCTAGTGTGCTGGCACATTCATAATAGGACTATCTGTATCCTATTTACGCCATCTGCACTGTTATCCTCAATCGCCGCAGCTACGGTTCAACATATTGACAATCAATCATATTTTTGCTATTGTATACTCTTACAGGAGTATAGTGTATGACATTATATCATGGTTCTGAACATATCATAGAATCTCCCACTCCAAGAGGAAGTAAACCATATAATGATTACGGATATGGATTTTATTGTACCAGCCATAAGGATATGGCTATGGAATGGAGTGTTGAGAATGACAGGGACGGTTTCTGCAATACTTACCAACTGGATTGCAGTGGTTATTAATCTGGCTCATGCCCTGTCATGCAAACCGGAGGATATATTATAATGATTTAAGGGGCAAAATCCCTTTTGACCATAATATCATATGCTCTGAACTCATCTGAAATACTTTTGTATTTCTTCTATCGTTAGTTTTTCATTATTTCAATATTTTCCCCTATTTTCCACATAATCCCCCCGAACCTAAATTTATAGTAAACGGCATTATCGTTTGATCAAATGATACAAGGATTATAAAATCCATTTTTTACGCAGCATAGGGAAATACATAGTTAACGAGAAAGGATTACATAATGAAAAAAAGAAAACTTTTAGCTGCCGGACTGGCAACAGTTCTGACAGCCTCACTATTTACAACAGGATGTTATGCATCTGATTTTGGGGGGTCTCCCCCTCCGCCACCTACTTCATCTCAGGATTCCTCAAGCAGCATGGGTCAGGGATCCTCTCCACAGAGTTCGGGAAGCAGCGTAAACCAAGGGGCGCCTTCCAATCGTGGATCAGCTCCATCCTTAAACTCATCACAAGCTCCCGGATCAGGATCTGACAGAGGCTCCGCTAACAGTAATTCTAACAGACCCGAACCGCCAGAAGCACAGCAGGGAGGTTCCAATAAACCCTCATCGAATCAGAGGAACAGCAAGAGCGGGAACTCTAAGAGCCAGAACAACGGGCGCGGCAACAGCAAATCATCTGGCAATAAAAACTCAAATATAAACAATAACAAGCCCGGTGGTAATCAGCCAAACGGCAATCAGCCCGGTCAGCCTGGAAACAACCAGCTTAATGGTAATCAACCCGGTCAGCCCGGTAACCAACCCAATGGCAATCAACCCAGTCAGCCCGGTAACCAGCCCAATGGCAATCAACCCAGTCAGCCCGGTAACCAGCCCAATGGTAGTCAACCTGGTCAACCCGGCGGCTTTGCACCTGGACAACAAAACAATACTAATGTGACTTATACAGCAGCTAACACCCTTACCTCCGACAGTGCAAATGCAAGCTACAGCTCCTCTGCAAGTGGTGAAAATGCTGTACTGGTAAGCGGCAGCACTTTAAATATGTCCTCTGCCACAGTTTCAAAAACAGGTGATACCAGCAGTGAGGAATCTGATTTTTATGGAACTAACGCAGCGATACTTGCAAGCAATGGCGCTAATTTAAGCATCTCAGGCACAAATGTTACTACTGATGGTGCTCACGCCAACGCTGTATTCAGTTATGGTCAGGGAACCGTGCTTAATATCTCCGACTCAACAATCACCACTACCGGCAACAATTCCGGCGGTCTGATGACGACTGGCGGCGCAACCACCAATGCTTCCAACCTTACGGTAAATACTTCAGGTAATTCCTCAGCAGCTATCCGATCTGACCGTGGCGGCGGCACAATTAATGTTACATCCGGCAGCTACGCTACTTCAGGCGTTGGGTCTCCGGCTGTTTATTCAACAGCAGATGTAACTGTTAATGAAGCTACACTAAGTGCAACACAGTCCGAAGCAGTTGTTATAGAGGGCGGAAACTCTGTTACTCTCAATAACTCCAATGTAACAGGCAACAATTCCACTTTGAACGGTCAATCTACAACTGCTACTAATGTACTGATATACCAATCCATGTCAGGCGATGCGTCAGAGGGTAATTCGTCATTTACCATGAATGGCGGTACTCTCAAATCAGAAACCGGTACAATGTTCCATGTAACGAACACTACAACAACTATTACATTGAACAATGTTACTCTTGAGAACGCCTCTGATGATCTGCTTACGGCTACAGCTGATTCCTGGGGACGAAGCGGTTCGAATGGCGGCAAAGTGACCATGAATCTGGAGAATCAAAAAGCGGCCGGAAACATCACCGTAGATAATGTTTCCAGCCTCAACCTTAATATATCCGACAATTCCACCTACACCGGCAGCATCAACAGCTCCGGCGCTTCAGGAAGTGTATCAGTTACTCTTTCTGACGATTCCACATGGAAGCTCACCGGAGATGCTCACATTACAAGCTTCAGCGGTAACACTTCAAACATTGATACAAATGGTGGTCAGTATCATGTATATGTTAACGGCACACTGTTAGTTTGACGCCCTAATCTGAGCATTAAGCCAGTCGAAGCAGTCCTCATATACCGTACCGTTGACAGATGCCTTTAGGGATCCCCCAGACTGGGATGG
>CAJOFQ010000047.1 GCA_905233955.1 uncultured Lachnospiraceae bacterium | reverse complement strand
CTGAGGAGATGTATTACAAGAAGTTCACCGCAATGGAAAAGGCTCTTGCCAATATCAACTCCAGCCAGTCGTCGCTTAGCGGACTGATGGGATGATTTGGTTTTTCCTTTAATAAAGCTTCAAGCTACTGTAAGGAGCGGATTTTGCGCGCCTTACAGCAGCTTTTTATTTTTTTCTCAAAAAAAGCTAATGATTTTTCGAGTCCTGTCGATATATATAGCAAGAGGAAACGAAACGGCAATCGGCCACAGGGGAAAACGAACGAAGAAGGACTTTTTAGCAGGAGGAAGATATTATGATCATGAATAAAGGCTACGCAGCATACCAGAATAACAAGATATTAACAGCTTCCCCCGCTGATCTTACATTGATGCTCTACGAGGGAGCCATTAAGTTCTGTAACATAGCTATCGCAGCTTGTGAGAAGAAGGATATCGAGAAGGCTCATAACAATATCCGCAAGACAGACGCCATCATCGAAGAATTTCAGCTTACCCTCGATCACAAATATGAGGTTGCAAAAGACTTTGATCAGGTATATACTTATCTGCGGCAGAGACTGCTTGAGGCTAACCTTAAGAAGGATCCGGAGATTCTCGAAGAGGTATTGAAGCATCTGCGCACTATGCGTGATACCTGGAAGGATGTCATGAAGATGACAGCCAATGGCACTAAAGTAGCATGATGAGGTACTATGTCTGAGGATTATATCAGAGTATTACAGGAGAGTCTGGACAAGAAGATAGATCTTTTAGAACGGATTGTTGTTCGTAACGAGCAGCAGAAGCAGATGTTCGAGAGTGACGATACCAGTCCTGATGAACTGGATGCCAATATAGCGGCCAAGGGTAGTTTGGTCGATCAGATAGTTGCTTTGGATGACGGATTTGAGAGGCTGTTTGAGAGAGTCAGCCAGGAATTACAGAATGATCGTGAGCGTTATTCCTCCCAGATCAAGGAGATGCAGGACCAGATCCGCAGGATAACCGATCTGTCTGCCAGGATTGAAGGGCAGGAACAGAGGAATCGCAATTTGGCAGTAGCCTTTTTTGCAGGCAGGAAGAGCAAGGTCAAGACAGTACGCAAGGGTACACAGGCTGCAGCTCAGTATTACCGCAGTATGATGAGGTTTAATGCATTTGGTTCACCCTTTGACACCAGGGAGTGAATCTGTTATATAGGATACATTAGTCGAGCCGGGACCCATGACAGGCGGCGCAGTTACCGATATATAGGTAGTTGTCTGTTGATGGTTGTTTGGGCTCAATTCGTTTTTACCCGGTTAGGAATCAGATTCTAATGTCAGAAATATCAATATCAGTTATAATACCTGTCTACAATGTAGAGGATTACATAGAACGGGCTGTTGACAGCATCAGGGATCAGACCTTTAAAAATTGGGAGATGATCCTGGTGGACGATGGTTCTCCTGACTCCAGCGGTCTTATTTGTGACGCTTTGGCCAGGGAGGATGATCGCATCAGGGTGATCCATCAGGATAACACTGGTGCGGCGGGTGCCCGCAACCATGCAATTGGCGAAGCATCAGGCAAATACCTGTATTTTATGGACGCGGACGATTGGTGCCTGCCGGGAATGCTCGAGGATTTATATGAGAACGCCGAAAGATATAATGCTGAGTATGTAGTTTGCGGTTACTATATTGATACATATTACGGCGATGGTGAGAATGATTATGTCAGCACGCCAGTGGCGCCGGATTCTTTTGTGTTTTATGATACGGCTGCAGCATTCAGAAAGGATGCTCATAAGTATTTTGATCGCAATCTTTTATATACTCCCTGGAACAAGTTATATCTCGCTTCAGTTATCCGGGACAATGGTTTGACATTCCCCAAGACTCAGTGGGATGATTTTCCTTTTAATCTGTCAGTTATTGCCCATGTTAACCGTGTGGTCGTTTCACCGGAGAAATATTATCATTTTCTTCGTGCCAGAAGTGAGAGCGAATCGGAAAAATACATTCCCGGACTTTATGAGAAGCGCGAAGAAGAACATGGATGGATGATAAAGCTCTATCGTTCGTGGAATGCCTCTACTAATCCCGGAATTATCAAGGATGAAGCGGTGCGTGAATTTGTCAGCCGCAGATACATTGAACGGCTTTTTGGATGCTTTGAGAATCTTACCAATCCCCGGGCACCTAAGCGGGATATCACGGATTTGTTTTTGACGATTGATTCCATGCTTTCCAATCCGAGAGTGGATGTTACACTTCGTTATGCCCGACCCAGGTCGTGGTATATGAAGGTTATGCTCTTTCCGGTCAGGATGAAATTCACACCGGTTATTTACTTACAGACCAGGATTATCACTTTGGTCAAGACCCGTTTTATCCGGCTTTTTGCCTTTTTAAAATCTCATCGCTAGGATTATTATAATATGCAATCATTTTCTTCTCTAAAAAAAAGCGTGGCCGATCATTGGTTTTTGATGACGGAGCTTGTAAAAAAGGGTATCCGTCTGCGATATCGCGGCTCGTATCTGGGTATATTGTGGTCGTTGATCGAGCCCATACTTACAACCTGCGTGTTGGTAATAGTTTTTGGTACATTGATGCGCAAGCGCCCGCCGGATTTTTCCCTGTATATCGTATGCGGCAGGCTGGTATATTCCTATTATTCTGCATCTACCAAATCTGCCAGCCTCAGTTTGTGGCGCAACCGCAGCATGATTCGCAAGGTTTATGTGCCCAAATACCTTTATCCCATGGCGGAATGTATATATCAGTTCATTATTTTTTGTGTATCGCTGTTGGTGGTAGCACTCGTGATGCTCTATTGCAGGAGGCTTCCCACACCGCTTATCTGGCAGGTTATACCAGCCCTCATTTTGCTGTTTGGAGTAGCGACGGGCACCAGCCTTATACTTTCCACGCTTCATGTGTTTTTTAAGGATATTCAATATCTGTGGAATGTGGTTCTGATGCTTATTATGTATCTGTGTGCCATTTTTTACTATCCCACCAAGATTTTGAAGAGCAGTTGGGGCTT
>CAJOFQ010000046.1 GCA_905233955.1 uncultured Lachnospiraceae bacterium | reverse complement strand
CTTTAACCGTGACAAGATCAAGGCAGCCGGCTATTCAGATATGGTAGTAGTTCTGGTTACTAACAGCTTCGAATTTGATGAGGTTGCATCAATTACTAAATAAAATGATGATGCCGGGGGTTTTGCCCCCGGCATTTTACTCTTCGCTGATTAACGGCGGTTTCTGGTAAAGCTTGCGGTTAATTTCGTTCTTAATTATCTCACTTTCTTCTTCATACCTGCCGGCCTTTGCAGCCCTGTCAAGACGCTCAACTATAGCCAGCTGATCAAACAATTTTTCGTTTAATTCTTTTTCGATTGCCATGACATTGCCCCTTCCTTTTTCATGATTAAATTACATTTCCGCAATACACTCTATTTCGCAAAGAGCACCCTTGGGAAGATCCTTAACGGCTACACAGCTCCTGGCTGGCTCTGATATGAAATATTTAGCATACACCTCGTTAAATTCATTAAAATCATTAATATCCGCCAGAAAGCAGGTAGTTTTGATAACATTTTCAAAACCAATTCCCGCAGCTTCAAGCAGGGCGCCGACATTCTTTGCACACTGTTCGGTCTGAGCTGCAATACCCTCCGGCATCTGGCCGGAAGCAGGGTCTACAGGTATTTGACCTGACGCATAGAACAAGCCACTCTTTGTCACAAAACCATGTGAGTAAGGACCAATGGGAGCAGGTGCTTTTTCAGAAAAAATCTTCTTCATATTAATCCATCCTTTCTACACTCGCGACCTTCAATAATCGACAACCGCAGCTATATTTGTTCACGAGATAAAGTATATTTACTTCGGTAACTTATGTTATAATGTGATACAAGGGTCAAAAGGTCACAATTTTCATGCTTGCATGGAAATTTGTGACTTTGTGCCCCGCTATCATAGTACACAAAATTTCTAAAAATTACAACAGAGGACATTGAATTGGCAAAGATTGTGAATATTAACAGCAAAATATCCCAAAAACATATCACCAGAACCATTGACTGGCGCATAGATTTTTCTCCACAGCAGCTCAAAACTGCGCAGAATCACATTTCTAATGGCAATTACCACGAGTTCCAATGCAATGAAGCAATGGCGACGGCATATATTGGCAAGAGTATAAATTCATCGTATCATCCGCGCATAATATATCCGCCATCATCTGTATATGATGAATGGGATACAGATAATTATTCCTGTAATTGCAAAACAGCCAATCCCAGGTACAACTGGTATGGTGCTGAAGAAAAGAAGGTTTGCACCCACGAGGCTGCGCTTCTGATGCTGTGGGAGCAGGAACACGGGCCCTGGACCTTCACCGAGAGTGATGAAGAATATGAGGAAAGACTGAAAAAAGAAGCGATAGAAGCTGAGAAACAGCGCCTCCGCGATCAAAAGAAGGAACAGGAGCAGGAGGGGCATATTGCCTCGGACTGGAAACTTCCTGCGCCAAAATCTTCTGAAGCGATATTTTTTGACATCCCAACAGCGCTAAGAAGAACCAAAACCAATCTATACGCTCTTAACCGGGGCAAAGAGATATTGGAATCAGGTGATATCCGTCTCGAGGGGAATCCTGTGCTTACCTACAGCAGTGAAGGAAATCAGATTCTTCGATGCTTTTCCAAGATAGACAGTGAGGTTGACAGGAGCGAGGCAACCATAGTCCTCGGACAGAATTCCATAGAGGATCATAGATGCAGCTGCAGACGCAGCTCCAGATCTTACTATGGTTTTTATTATGAGGGAATGGCCGAGCTGTGTCCTCATGAGCTGGCCACATTATCGCTTGTGTGGGATTATGTCAATGAAAAAAATCCCGGTGATGCCACCGACAGGGATGCGGATAAGTTTTTCTCGTATCTGGATGGGGATGCATCCTTTGACGCAGAAGAATCTGCAGAGGAATATGAAAAAAAGCCAAGCGTAGAGATACGCCCCCGTCTTCTGATTGATGGAAACAGCATCAAATTAACCTTCCGTGTATCCAAGGATGGCAAAAAAGGAGTAATACTGAAGGGCTTTCGCAATCTTCAGGAGGCAATTGAAGAAAATGGGACATTTTCCCTTGGGAAAAGCCTGTCCATTGATTTTGAAAAGGAGACAGTTACGCCGGAAAGTGAGCCGTGGCTGGACTATATTTTCGGCAGGATAGGTGAAGCTGACAGAGTCAATGACCGTATATCCCGTTCCAGATATGGATACTACAGCCGGGGCGTGGCGGTTCAAAATGCCGAAGCGCTTCATGGAGCCGCGCTGGATCAGTTTTATTCCATGGCCGAGGGAATGGAGGTGGAATACGAGAACAAATCCCAAGGTAAAAAGGGCTTCATAAGAATAGGAGAGCCAGATGTCAGGATCAGCCTGAAATGCGAGCCTATGAAATCCTCCAGTACCAAGGATATAGTCGGGGTCAAGATCAAGGGTTCAATGCCGGCTATGCTCCAGGGCAACAGTGAGATTTACGCCATAGGTAATAATGCTATAGGCAGGCTTGACGCTTCGCAATGGGCGGCAATGCAGCCCTTCATCAACACCTGGGGATGGCAGGAAAATATTCGTTTTACCGTTGGAAAAAGCAAGCTGGCAGAGTTTTACTATAGGATAGTTCCCGGATTAATAGACAATCCCTACATAGATTTTACGGACACAGCGGAGGCAGCCGCAGAGCAAATCCTTCCGCCGGAGCCGGAGTTTACATTCCGTGTAGATATGCCGGGACAGGCCTGCGTTTTGGATGCGCAGGTAGCTTACGATTCAGACACATCAAGAGCTTTAACAAAACCGGTCGAACCGGGTCAATACAGTGACGAGGTTCAGGAAGGGCGGGTTTTATCTGCCATAAAGGAATATTTTGAGTTTTTCGATGATGAAAACCATTTGTGGATTACGGGCGATGATGACGATTCGGTTTACAGATTGTTGTCAGAAGGATTACAGAAGCTTTCCCGGTTTGGGGAAGTGTTAGGTACTGATGCGCTCTACTCCAGACAGGTCAGACCGATGCCTCAGGTTTCAGTAAGTGTGGGCATAGAAGGAGGGCTTTTGGATATCAAAGTTCTTTCGAGAGATGTCACATTGGAAGA
>CAJOFQ010000045.1 GCA_905233955.1 uncultured Lachnospiraceae bacterium | reverse complement strand
CATCGGATACGGCGGTCTTTTCATGCCCTTATATTCTTACTCATCCTTCATTTTGAAGAAGGATATCTGTCCGTCTAACTTATTTGCCAGCCCCTTGAGGTCCTCTGCCCTGTCGCTTATGGTAGCGAAGGTAGCATTCAGCTCTTCCATGGATGCGTTGGTCTGCTCTGTAGATGCCGCGTTCTCCTGGGAAACCGCCGAAAGGTCGTCTATTATGGACTTAAGATCATCCCTTGCGCCGGTAAGTCCTTCAACCTCCTTCTTGATGGCTTCGGCATTGTCATTTACCGTAATGGCTCCGCCGGAAACTGCCTCCATATCGCTCTTTGTATCTGCGATCTTTTCAGACTGTGCCGAAACAGCGTCCTCGAGTTCACTCATAACCTCTATGCTCTTTTCTGACTGGGTTACCAGCTCTCCGATTATGCCATCAATCCTGGTTGCTGCCTCCTTTGACTGGTCTGCAAGCTGTCTTATCTCGTCAGCCACTACCGCAAAGCCCTTTCCTGCCTCTCCGGCTCTTGCGGCCTCTATGGAGGCGTTAAGGGAAAGCAGGTTGGTCTGTCCTGATATGGCTGCTATAGCCTGGCTTGCTTCGGCGATATGTCCTACTGCATCGTTGGTTGCCCGGACCAGGTCGCCTATCTCCTTCATGGAATCGGAAACATTGCCATTCTGTACAAGAAGCTCCTCAAGTACATCCATAGCTTCAGAAACCTTTGTCTGCATGTCGCCGGCTGCCTCTGACAGTGATTCCACCGAAGTTGAGATACCCTCTATATTCTGTCCGATCCTCTCCGTTGTCTCTGCGGAGGTCTGTACGCTCTCTGCCTGTGATACAGCTCCCTGGGAAATATCTTCTACCGCATCCGTAACCTGACTTGATGCCTGGCTTGCCTGATCCGCAGATTCTGCTAATTCTCCTCCGGAATTTGTAACGTCGCCGGAAATATCAATGGTCGTACCGATTACCTCTGAAAGCTTTCTCCTTAAGGTCTCAACCTCCTCAGCCATGATACCCAGCTCGTCACTTCTGGAAATAAGGGAACTGTCTACCTCCCTTGAAAGATCACCCGTTGATACACTGCCTATACATTCGGATATGGCATTCATCGCCTTTGATGAGATATTTGAGAAGATAACTCCTATTGCGGTGATCGATCCGATTATCAATATACACACAAAGACCATGAGTATCGTAAGATTCCTTATGGCTTTGTTAATGGATGTGGCATCCCGTCCCGTGAACATCATGCCGACCCTTGAACCGTCAGTATTCTCCATGGGCATATAGTACCCGTAAAACTTGGTTCCTTCTATAGTGATATTCGGCTTGTACAGTATCTTGCCGCTGCCTACAACATCACTGACTACCTCCGCTGATGCAGTGGTATTAAGCAGATAATCGCCGCCTGCGGAGCGAAGCGTCGTCACTACACGGGTGTCATTATAGAATATTGTATATTCCAGACTGGTTTCTTCCTTGAGATGCTCCATTGTGTCAAGGTACTCTTCGTAAACCGGCTCACCGCCCTTTTTAAGCTCTCCATCCTCATAGGTCCAGTCGCCGTCCCACATTTTGGTAAACTCACTGTCTGCCTGAACAACCGCAGTCCGTAGCAGCTCCTCTGTCATTTCCATGTATGTGCTTCTGACTTCCCGGATGCCTACGACTGTAAGTATGATTCCTCCGATAGCTGCTGCAACGGTAGCTATGGCCATAATGCGTCCTATCATATGACCCTTCTTAGCCTTCATTAGATCCTCCAATCATGTAAAAACTTTAACTAACCTATAGTGTGTCCTTAAACCCACAAACACTACATATTGTAGTACATTACTATATTCATTTCAATATATATTGTTTATTTTTTAAATTTGTTATAATATAGCCTTATAGTGCTGCTGAAGGGAGGCGGAGAATGGATAAAGGAACTAACAGCCTGCTTTTTAAATTCGGAATAATTTTTGCAATATTTACCATAATAACGCTGGTGGTAAGCGGCATAAGCACATACATCAACCAGAACTCCTTATATCAGGATTCATGTGAGACAAATGTCCAGCAGCTTGCCACTCATTTAGAGGAGCAGATAATCAGAAGCGGCGATGAATTCAATGCTTACCAGTCAATAATGATATCGCACGCTGATGAGATCGACATCCCCTGTGATTTCGATAATTACATGCCAGCCAAAAACGAATTTTACGATCTTTTTGAAAAGAAATATCCCGGCAAGGTTCCCGGCAAGGATGTCGGCTATCTGGATATGCCCCTTAAGCTCCAGCTTGCCTTCGCGAAGTACCAGCATGAATACTGGATGCTTCTCTTTGAAGAGGTAAGGGAATCCTTTTCCACTTCCTACACCTACTACGTTGTTCCCACCGGCCAGAAATGGCATATGTATTATATGATCGAATGTGTCAGGGAAGCAAGGGAGGATGATCCTGACAATCTCAATCTGTGTATCGATGTTCTCCAGGATCCTGATGTCTATCCGCGTATGTGGCAGGCAATGACTACCGGGGAGAAGCCTGATGGCAACGATACAATAAAGAACTCCTTCGGCAAGACCTATGCATATTTTAATCCATTAAATATTAACCGTCAGACCATGGGTGTGATCGCCGTAGAGCTTGATATTGCCGATGTCAACAGCACAATACTTTTAAATACCGCTTCCCAGATGGTCAAGATAACGCTGATACTTGCGGTTTCCATGTTAATTCTGCTTTATTTCATCAACAGGCTCTACATATCAAAACTGAGCCGTCTTAAGGTCCAGGTCGGCGATTACTCCACCTTCAAGGACCCTCAGATCGCCAGATCCATAGAAGATGTTGCCGGAACCAACAGAGACGAAATATCATCCCTGGCCCAGCAGGTGGCAGCCATGATCTTAGAGCTTGATAAATACATGAAAAATCTGGTAAAGACCACTAATGAACTGGAGGATACCAAGCAGAAGGCTGCCACAATGAACGAGCTTGCCTTAAAGGACGCTCTCACCGGTGTCCGCAACAAAGCAGCCTACGACAATGAGATCCGCAAGCTCAACTGGCGCATAGAGGATGGCTTTAAG
>CAJOFQ010000044.1 GCA_905233955.1 uncultured Lachnospiraceae bacterium | reverse complement strand
CATCGGATACGGCGGTCTTTTCATGCCCTTATATTCTTACTCATCCTTCATTTTGAAGAAGGATATCTGTCCGTCTAACTTATTTGCCAGCCCCTTGAGATCCTCCGCCCTGTCACTTATCGTAGCAAAGGTGGCGTTCAGCTCCTCCATGGACGCATTGGTCTGCTCCGTGGATGCCGCGTTCTCCTGGGAAACCGCTGACAGGTCATCTATGATTGACTTAAGATCATCCCTCGCGCCTGTAAGTCCTTCAACCTCCTTCTTGATAGCTTCGGCATTGTCGTTTACCGTAACGGCTCCGCCGGAAACTGCCTCCATGTCGCTCTTAGTATCAGCAATCTTTTCAGACTGAGCCGAAACAGCGTCCTCCAACTCGCTCATAACCTCAATACTCTTTTCTGACTGGCTTACAAGCTCTCCGATTATGCCATCAATCCTGGTTGCTGCCTCCTTTGACTGGTCTGCAAGCTGTCTTATCTCGTCGGCCACTACCGCAAAGCCCTTTCCTGCTTCGCCTGCTCTTGCAGCCTCTATGGAAGCATTAAGTGAGAGCAGGTTGGTCTGTCCGGATATGGCTGCTATAGCCTGGCTTGCTTCGGCGATATGTCCTACTGCATCGTTGGTTGCCCGAACCTGGTCGCCTATCTCCTTCATGGAATCGGAAACATTGCCATTCTGTACAAGAAGCTCTTCAAGTACATCCATAGCTTCTGAAACCTTTGCCTGCATGTCGCCGGCAGCCTCTGACAGTGATTCTACTGATGTTGATATACCCTCTATATTCTGTCCTATCCTCTCCGTTGTCTCAGCGGAGGTCTGTACGCTCTCTGCCTGTGATACAGCTCCCTGTGAAATATCCTCTACCGCATCCGTAACCTGACTTGACGCCTGACTTGCCTGGTCTGCGGATTCCGCAAGCTCTCCTCCGGAGCTTGTTACGTTGCCTGAAATGTCCATGGTGGTACCGATCACTTCTGAAAGCTTTTTCCTGAGTGTCTCAACCTCTTCTGCAATGATGCCCAGCTCATCATTTCTTGATACAAGCTCACTGCCCACTTCCTTTGAAAGATCGCCCGTAGATACACTGCCTATGCACTCAGATATGGCATTCATCGCCCTTGAAGAAATATTTGAGAAGATAACCCCTATCGCTGTGACGGATGCGATTATCAGTATACATACAAAGACCATGACTATGGTAAGATTTCTTATGGCCTTATCAATTGACGAGGCATTGCGTCCAGTGAACATCATGCCTACCCTTGTCCCGTCAGGATTTTCCATAGGCGCATAATAACCGTAATACTTAATCCCTTCGATGGTTATATTTGGCTTATACACGATGTTTCCGCTGCCAACCACATCGCTGACAATCTCTGCAGATGCCGTGGTATTAAGAAGATAATCACCTCCTGCGGAACGAAGCGTTGTCACTACCCGTGTGTCATTATAAAATATGGTATATTCGAGACCGGTCTCGCTCTTGAGGTTCTCCATTGTACCAATATATTCTTCGTAAACCGGCTCACCGCCCTTTTTAAGCTCTCCATCCTCATAGGTCCAGTCGCCGTCCCACATTTTGGTAAACTCACTGTCTGCCTCGACAACCGCGGTCCGAAGCAGCTCTTCAGTCATTTCCATGTATGTGCTTCTTACTTCCCTTATGCCCACTACAGTAAGTATAATGCCTCCGATTGCCGCTGCGATGGTCGCTATAGCCATAATGCGTCCTATCATGTGACCCCTTTTAGCCTTCATTAGATCCTCCTGCCCTCTAAAAAAATATTATAACTGTCAGACACTACATATTGTAGTACAACGATGTTTTTATTTCAATATGTATTGTTATATTTGAGTTATTTGTTATAATGAAAGGGTAAAAGAGTCAAAAAGTATGTACCCCTGACAACAGCCAAAGGGAGATCGTGAT
Source organism: uncultured Lachnospiraceae bacterium (assembly GCA_905233955.1). Classification (GTDB taxonomy): domain Bacteria; phylum Bacillota; class Clostridia; order Lachnospirales; family Lachnospiraceae; genus RGIG4930. Next base: position 1,159 of record CAJOFQ010000044.1, on the reverse strand, counting down.
GGAAAAGAAGACGCACAGCCTGCTGTTTAGATTCGGAATCATCTTTACATTATTTACCGTGATAACTCTGATCATAAGCGGTATAAGCACATACGTTAACCAGAACTCTATGTATCTGGATGAGTGTGAAAACAATGTGCAGCAGCTTGCCACCCATTTAGAGGAGCAGATAATCAGAAGTGATGATGAATTTTTGGCTTATCAGACTATCATGCTGGAGCATTCAGACGAGATTGATATACCATGCGATTTTGATAATTATATACCCGCAAGGAATGAATTTTACGATCTGTTTGAAAAGGAGTACCCCGGCAAGGTTCCCGGCAAGGATATCAGCTATCTGGATATGCCTCTGGAAATTCAGCTTGCTTTCGCAAAGTATCAGCATGAATACTGGCTGCTTCTCTTTGAAGAGGTAAGGGAATCCTTTTCCATTACCTACACTTACTTCGTGGTCCCCACGGGTCAGAAATGGCATATGTACTACCTGCTTGACGGTGTCCGGGAAGGCAGGGAGAATGATCCTGACATTATCAACCTCTGCATTGATGCTCTTCAGGCTCCTGATGACTATCCGCGTATGTGGCAGGCAATGACTACAGGGGAAAAGCCCGAGGGCAGCGATTCCCTAAAGACCGCCTTCGGCAGGACCTATGCATACTTTAATCCCTTAAATATAGACGGACAGACCAAGGGCGTCATAGCCGTGGAGCTTAATATCGCTGATGTCAACAGTACCATTCTTTTAAATACCGCTTCACAAATGATCAAGATCGCGTTGATACTGGTTATTTCCATGGTCGTCATGCTTTACTTCATAAACAGGTTCTACATATCCAAGCTGAGCCGTCTTAAGGTTCAGGTAGGCGATTACTCAACCTTCAAGGATCCCCAGATAGCCAGATCCATAGAAGGAACTGCCGGTGCCGGCAGGGACGAGATCTCATCCCTTGCACAGCAGGTGGCAGCCATGATCCTGGAGCTTGATGAATACATGAAAAATCTGGTAAAGACTACTAACGAGCTGGAAGATACCAAGCAGAAGGCAGCCGCCATGAATGAGCTTGCCTTAAAGGACGCTCTCACCGGTGTCCGCAACAAAGCAGCCTACGACAATGAGATCCGCAAGCTCAACTGGCGCATAGAGGATGGCTTTAAG
>CAJOFQ010000043.1 GCA_905233955.1 uncultured Lachnospiraceae bacterium | reverse complement strand
GGCAGGTATGAGATACCGGAAGCTGTTGAAAAACACAGGATCACTGATATCTTTTACTGTATCCCTTCAGCAAAGCCTGAGGACAGGAGAGAAATACTTGGAATATGCAATGACACTGGCTGCAAGCTTAAGGTCCTGCCGGCTGTGTATCAGCTGTTAAATGGCGAGGTTTCCCTGTCGAGACTCAAGGATGTGGAAATTCAGGATCTGCTGGGAAGAGACGAGATCCGTGTCAACAATGAAGAGATAATGAATGAAATAGGCGGCAAAACAGTAATGGTTACCGGCGGAGGCGGATCCATTGGTTCGGAGCTTTGTCGACAGATAGCCGCAGCCAATCCCAGGATGCTGATCGTTTTTGATATATATGAGAATAACGCTTATGAGATTCAGAATGAACTTAAGCGTTCCTATCCGAATCTCGACCTGAGAGTTCTGATAGGTTCAGTCCGCAATACTAATCGTGTTAACTGGACTCTTCGCAGATATAAGCCCCAGATAGTCTATCATGCGGCAGCTCACAAGCATGTTCCGCTGATGGAGGACAGCCCCAATGAGGCTATCAAAAACAATGTCATAGGGACCTATAAGATGGGCATAGCTGCGGCGGAAAACGGCGTTAAGAAATTCCTGCTCATATCTACTGACAAGGCAGTTAACCCCACTAATATTATGGGCGCTTCCAAGCGTTTGTGTGAGATGGTGGTGCAGATGTTGAACCGCCGTTATCCCAAGACGGATTTCGTGGCTGTGCGTTTTGGAAATGTGCTGGGTTCAAATGGCTCCGTAATCCCTCTGTTTAAGAAGCAGATTGCAAACGGGGGACCTGTAACCGTAACAGATAAGAATATAATCCGGTATTTTATGACCATTCCGGAGGCGGTATCGTTGGTTCTTCAGGCATCCTACTATGCCAAGGGAGGAGAAATATTTGTGCTGGATATGGGGGACCCTGTGCGCATAGATGATATGGCGCGCAATCTGATCCGCCTGTCGGGTTTTAAGCCGGATATAGATATTAAAATAGTCTACACTGGCCTTCGCGCTGGAGAAAAGCTTTTCGAGGAGCTTTTGATGGATGAAGAGGGAATGCAGGAGACGGCAAACAAGCTGATCTACATTGGCAAGCCTATTGAGATGGACGACGAGGAATTTGAAAAGAATCTGGAATTGTTAAGAGAGGAATCCTATGAGGAATCTGATCAGATCAAGCAGATTGTGGCAGGTATCGTACCTACATATCATCCGGCGGTGTGATGTCTTAATTGTTTCCTGACAGTTTTAACAGTTGTTTTTATGGGGCGGTTTTGTTATCATGACTTAGTAGTAGATTGCAACGCGAAGCGAGTTCTTTAGGGCACAAGCAATGTGCTGCTGCGTATCGTTAATCAGGGGCAAAATACCTTTTGACCCTCATATTTAAAAAAGGAGCCGATTTATGGATTATCGTGATGATTACCAGGATTTTGAGATAGATTTAATAGAGTTTTTCTGGTATTTATGCCTTCGCTGGAAGCCGATTTTGATTGTGGCTGTTGCAGCAGGCCTGTTGATAGGATGCTTCTATTATGTCCGAAACAGTGCAAATGTTGAAGAGACTGTTGACTATACAAGCGAGGATGAGCTCAAGGCGGCTCTTAGCGAGGATGAGCTCAAGGCGGTGGAGATTGCTGTTGACAGGTCAGAAGTTGTAAAAAATCGTCTGGAGCAGTACGAGCAGTATACTTCCGAAAGCTATATCCCAACGCTGGATCCGTATAATCTCAGTGAGGCCCGTGTATATTTTTATATAACATCATCATCAGAACGAAGGGGCGATCTGAGTGTCGTTAACACAATGTATCAGAGCAAGGCCAACAGCGAAGATTTTGCCAGGAAGCTTGGTGACGCCTTGGGGCTGAAAAAGGATCCTTCTTACATTAAAGAAATTTTTTCAACATATAGTACTATAGGGAACACAATGGCAACACCTATAGGGAACACAATGGCAACACCTATAGGGAACACAATGGCAACACCTGGGGATTCATATTTGTTAGTTGCTTCCATGATATTACCGGATGGAGTGGATGGGCAGAAATTCATAGATGTTGTAACCGACCTTATCATGGATATCAAAATTAATAACAAGGAGTTTCAAAGCCCATATGATATAACACCTGTTGATTCTGCGATTGAAACGGGGATCGACAGGGATTATGAGAGCCAGCAGGTCACTATGGATCAGACCTTGGATTCATATCGCAGCTCGCTGAACGCCTTAGATGATGCATTTAATGAGAATCAGCTTGCGCTTTATAACTTTATGACAGGAAATAATGAGGAAGTAGCCGCTTCAGATACAGGTGCGGATGCTTCAGCAGCCGCACCTCAAATTTCTACAAGCTCTATCCTAAAATACATTATTTTAGGAATGTTTGCAGGAGCGTTTTGCTGTGCCGGAGTTCTGCTTATAATATCCATTATGAGACCCCGGGTGGGAAGAATGATGGGATCCGACAATGTTGCCGGTATCAAGAGCTTTGGAACAATTCCAGTTCAGAAAAACAGAACAAAATGGACAGATTTTATTATATCTCCCTTTGTGCAGAATATTCTTAATAAAAACAAGGGATCCGATGAGCAGCGGATGCGTGACGCTGCCATTGAGATGGAATTTGGTCTTAATAACAGCTATCCTGACGAGAAAGCAATCACACTGCTTACAGTAGAAAAACCATCACCGGAGTGTGAGGATGCCCTTGTAAGGCTTAAAAGTAAGCTTTCTGATCTGGGTGTAGAAGCGGTTAGTGCAAGCCTGGCTGGTCATGATGTGGAAAAGACCCTTCAGAAAATCTCAGAATTAAAGAAAGCCAGATCAATAGTAGTTCTGGCATGTGAAGCAGAAAAGACTCTGTTCAAGGATTATTCGGTATGTATCCATCTGTTGAAAGAAAGCGAAGTGAGGATACTTGGAAGTGTGTTGGCCTGAGCCGTTCTGTAATATCTTAGGAATTGTTCAGAAATAAATCAGGAAGTTGGAATTCATAAGTTGTTTTATCAGTGGCGCAGGACACTACGATGAATTGTCCACCATATGTTAGCTTATAGAATGACTATACTCTGGCAGTGAACATCGTTATTCAGATCGTACACAACCCCGGTTTCGGTTGCTACCACTTTGGGACGCAGCGGATAATCGGGGTTGTTTTCT
>CAJOFQ010000042.1 GCA_905233955.1 uncultured Lachnospiraceae bacterium | reverse complement strand
TATGATACATCGTACAGTGATGGTACATATATTCCCGGAATCTGTGCCGCAAGCCGTAAGAAACGCTTGCGACAGGAGCGTTCCTTTTTATACAGGTCAAAAAGTTCATCGTAACGGCACTCACCCTCGCCTATGTAAAATAAATCAAAAAAATCGGCAATGGGCTCAGGATTGTATGTGCATGGACCGCCCCCTATAACAATAGGATCGTCCTCCCTTCGTTCCGATGCCAAAACAGGTATATGGGACAGATCTAAAATCTGCAGAATATTTGTATAGCACATCTCATATTGCAGAGTAATCCCTAAAAAGTCAAAATCCCGCACGCTCCTTTGGCTCTCCAAGGTAAAAAGGGGAATATTCTGATCCTTCATGATCTGGTGAAGATCCATCCAGGGAGAATACACCCTCTCTGCGCATACATCCTCGCGGCGGTTAAACATCTCATAAAGTATCTGAATACCTAAATGGGACATGCCTATCTCATATACATCCGGGAAACAAAGCGCAAAAAGTATGTCTACAGACTCATGATCCTTCTTAATGTGATTGAACTCATTACCTATGTAACGGGCCGCTTTTTCAACAGAACAGAGAATTTCATCAGATAATGCCAGTCGGTTCATAATCTACCTTTGTGCCAGCTCCCTGGTTATGTCTTCCCAGGTGACATTTTTTTCTACCATCAATACCATGCAATGATACAGGAAATCTGAAATCTCATAAACCAGCTCCTGAGGCTCGCTGTTCTTGGCAGCTATTACGACCTCGGTTGCTTCCTCTCCCACCTTCTTAAGGATCTTGTCCAGTCCCTTATCAAAAAGATAATTTGTATACGAACCGTTTTTAGGACTTACCTTCCTGTCTTTTATTACATCGTAAACATCTTCAAATATCTTCTGCGGGTTGCGTTCAACATACTCTTTTTTAACAATATCATTGAAAAAGCAGTTGGGATGACCTGTGTGGCATGCGATACCTCCAACCTGGGATACCTTGGCAAGAATGGTATCATAATCACAATCCGCTGTAAGACTCTTGACATATTGGATATGACCGCTGGTCAAACCCTTGGTCCAAAGCTCATTTCTGCTTCTGGACCAGTAAGTCATCTTACCGATACGAATGGTAGTATTAAAAGCTTCTTCGTTCATATATGCAAGCATCAATACCTCGCCGGTGCGATAATCCTGCGCAATAACAGGGATCAGACCGTCCTTGCCGGGCTTAAGATCATTCCAGGACAAGGCAGCCTCAAAATTATCCATCTTGATTCCGCGCTCGGAAAGAGAAGCCTTAAGCTGCATAATATCCATGCTCTCGCGATCTATAAAATCTCCGCATATGCCCCTGATATGTCTGGAGGAAAGCAGGCTTACAAGCTTTTCAAAATCCTCCTCGTCCTGTTTTACTATGTATGGAATATCCACAATCTCTTCAAGGCTTGTAAGGCAGCTTTGGTCTAATACAATAAGCTCATGAATGGTATCTGCCAGAAAATCCTTGGTTTTGAATACGAAATCCAGATTCTTGATGGACACCAATATCTTATTCTGACCAAATCTGTCCCCTGCCTCCTTTACCAGATTAAGCGTGGAGGTTTTAGAGCCGTTTAAAACTACTTCAATGCAGCCTGCATACAGCAGCTTTTTAACATCTTCAAGCCGCTTGATATTCCCTGCTCCGCATATCTTAATACTAAAAGTCCTGTGAATCTGGCGAATGGCAAGAAGATTAGTCTCATGCTCTTCATCACTGTTTGAAAGATCAATGCACAGTATCTTATCTACTCCGCTGTCATTGTAAAGCCCCGCCAGATCCATAATATCCATACGCTCTGATAGATCCGACGGACTTTTTACAGCCATGCCATCCTTGATATAAATCGTAGCTACAATATTTTTCTCTTCCATGATGTCAAAGGGTTCCTTTCGTGGATAATACCTCTTTTATACGATTATCTACAGTTACGGCACTATCAAGTGCCTTGGCAAAGGCCTTGAACATTGCCTCTATTACATGGTGGGCGTTGCCATCCCTTAGTATCTGAAAATGCAGATTTATCCCTGCTGAATAGGAAATAGCATAAAAAAATTCTCTAACCATCTCAGTGTCAAAATATCCCACCCGTTCAACCCTGAAGGTGTGATCAAAGGCAAAATATGGCCTGCCGGATAAATCCAGGGCACAAAGCACCAGGGCTTCATCCATGGGAAGTATGCATTCGCCAAAGCGTCTTATTCCCGATTTATCGCCAAGCGCATCACGGATAACACTTCCCAGAACGATTCCGGTATCTTCAATCGTATGATGACAATCCACCTCCAAATCGCCCTTGGCCTGAACATCCAGATCAAAAAGACCATGCCTTGCAAACCCGTCCAGCATATGGTCAAAAAAACCTATCTCCGTAGTGATATCGCTTTTTCCTGTGCCATCCAGATCTATTGAAATGGTAATATCTGTTTCGCTGGTAGTTCTGGTAATAGTTGATTTACGATTCATCATCCTCATCCTTCCTGACCTGTATAGAATTGGCATGAGCGCTAAGCTCCTCGCTTTGGGCAAAGCTTATTATGTCATCTGAAACTGCCATCAGTGCTTCCCTGGAATAAGAAATTATGCTGGATTTTTTGATAAAATCATCCACCGATAGTGCTGAAAAGAATCTGGCCGTTCCGCTGGTCGGCAGCACATGATTAGGTCCGGCAAAATAGTCTCCCAATGGTTCGGAGGAATACTCTCCAAGGAAGATCGCGCCTGCATGCCTGATATGAGTCATAACCTCAAATGGATCCTTGGTAATGATCTCCATATGCTCTGATGCTATGGAATTGGCTGCATCTATAGCCTGCGACATGGACTCAGCTATTAAAATATAGCCGTAATCATTAAGTGAAGTCTCTATTATCCTGCTTCTGGAAAGCTTCGGAAGCATCAGAGCAATCTGATGTTCTACCTCATCGGCAAGCCAGACAGATGTAGTTATAAGTATGGCAGATGCCATTTCATCATGCTCAGCCTGGGACATGAGATCCGCTGCGACATACTTAGGATTGGCAGTCTCGTCCGCTAATACCAGAATCTCACTTGGTCCTGCTACAGAATCAATACTTACATGACCAAAAACAGCCTTTTTGGCTAAGGCTACAAATATATTCCCGGGGCCGGTGATCTTATCAACCTTGGGGATAGATTCGGTTCCAAATGCCATAGCAGCA
>CAJOFQ010000041.1 GCA_905233955.1 uncultured Lachnospiraceae bacterium | reverse complement strand
ATAGAAAATCACTACGATATTCGTGTTTGGGCGGGTCACAAAGTCTCAAATCATTGCGCTAGCGCATGATTTGGACCTTTTGACCCTGATATCATATAATTGCACATAAAATGTAAATATTGCTTGCGTCAAAAAAACACACAGTTTATAATGATAAAAAAAGGTCATGTGGTTTTTGACCTGTAAGTAATCTTGTCAGACAGACCAGATGTTCGAAAATTTTAGAAAGCAGGAACAGATATGTTTAATTATGTAGTAGCCGGCATCACGCAGCTCGAGACTATCATCAAAGTTAATCGGCTTCCCATTGAGTACAAGCCCAGCACAGAATCCCATGACGCGATTCACACCTCTGCCGGAGGTGATGCCTTTAATATCTCCCTGGCGTTGAAGTGGCTGGGAGATCAGGTCAAGTTCATGACAGTAGTTGGAGAGAAGCAGGATCTGTCTATCTTCAATCCGTCAGATCGTGAGGTTACATTGGAGACAGCCTATGTAATGCCTGTTATGAAGGAATCTCCCATAGAGGTTCTGTTGTATGATGAGAGGCGCAAGCAGCAGGGCTTCGAGGATTTGAAGGATATTCGTGATGCTGAGTACAATATGGCATTGGTGGAACCGGTTGCTGATGAGGCGGACATGTTTGTACTTTCCAATGCTAACTTCTGCCGTCCCTTCATTGAGATGGCCAAGAACCATAACAAGAAGCTGGCGGTCAAGATCCACAGCTTCCGCCGTGAGAAGGAGAAATACAATACCGACTTCCTGGAGAATGCTGACATTCTGTATTTCAGTGATAACTCCATTCAGGAGGAGCCGTTCTCATTTGTTCAGGACATAGCTGAGAGATACAATCCCGATATCATCATCTTAGGACAGGGGGAGAAGGGCGTTATACTCTACGACAAGTACCGCAAGATCAAGGTTCACTATGATCCTGTGAAATCAGTCAAGATAGTCAATATGGCAGGCTCTGACAATGCGTTCTTTGCCTGTTTCCTGCATTACTTCATGAAGACTGAGGACCCCAAGATGGCGGTTCACAAGGCGCTGCTGTTCGCGTCACACAAGATTGGCTACATGGGAACCTCCAACGGATTCATGACGGAAGAACAGCTGGATCACTGGGATGAGCTTGTGTGGAATCCACGGGGTACCAGCAGCTTTGGCGGAGGCTTTATCACAGTCGGGGAATGATACCCCGACCGTGACAAGTTTGTTTCTACCCCACCCTAGAAGGACGGGGTATTCTCCCGACTGTGATAAAAGCTGCCCGAACTAACAGGGCAGCTTTTTTGTATCATAAATCTTGTTATGTGATTCCAATGGAAGTGTAAAATAGTTATTATTTTTTCAATACTACCATCAACGCTTTTGTGATGGCTGATCCGATGATAAGACTTGCTGTGGCTTCAAACACGGCATTGAAGCCTACCATAGCTGTAACAAATGCGAAAACATTATCTATCGGAAGACCGGCAGCGCTAGCCCAGTCCTGAACCTCAGGCTTCCTGAAGAAAAACAGACAAAGGGCACTCATGTACAGTATAGTATTAAGCACAGGAGCGCTTATGCATGATATAGGGATTGAAAGAGCATGGACTTTGGAATCCTTTAAAAGCTTATATATTATACCTGTAAGCCATCCCATAAGCATACGGGTTGGGAGGCGTACTAAAATGTTGGACAATGGAGCAATCTGCATCATAAGGGGTCCCAGCCCGTCACCGCCAATTGATTGAATAACACTTGTAAGACCAAATACCGTTCCAAGCACCAGTCCTGCTGAGGGTCCCAGTAGAATGGCTCCAATGGCTACAGGAATGGATATCAGAGATATTTTGATCATAGGCGTCGGGATATATCCTAACGGTGTGAAGGCCATGATAAGAACAATAGCAATCAACGCTGCCAGTTCTACCATGTAAGAGATCTCTACCTGCCTGGTTGTTGTGCTCATTTTTACATTATCTCCTTTCATTCCATTTGGTGGAATCACACATTTCAAACGCAGGGATTATACCCCTTTTATGCATATAAATCAAGGGAGAAACGGTTTTTAAAAAATAATTACAAAATTATTCGGAATACCTATAAAGATAATCATAAAAGTAACCGATATAAAGTTTAAACCAAAGGGCGTACTATACCCTTTTGTAACTGTTTTGTATGGATTGGCTGTTAGCCACACAGCCGACAGTCAGATGTGAAAGGGAATTCAGAAAGGAGCATTTACATGGAAGTAGGAAGAAATCAAGCTGCGATGACCAATGCGTATCAGGCACAGCAGACCAAAGAGACTAAGACAGCCGCATCCAAGAGGGATGCTGCGGTTAATGAAGCCAGGAAGGCCGTAAAGAGTGCAGGAGTTTCTGAGTCCAAGGAGTATGGCAATGTTATTGGCGAGCCTAAGCTCTCAGACAAGGCGGCTTCCTATTACGAAGAATTGAAGTCCAAATATGGCGATATGAACTTTGTCCTGGTAGCGAATGATTCAATTGACGGTGCTGAGAAGAAGGCAGCTATGATGCCTAATTCAAATAAGACAGTTGTACTGATCGATGCCGAGAAGATCGAGAAGATGGCTGAGGACGAGGAATACCGTAATAAATACGAGGGAATAATCTCCAATGCCCAGAAGGAGCTTCCTGAGCTTGCTAAGAAGCTTAGCGGTATGCAGAGTGTTCAGGGCTTTGGAATGCGAATTGACGATGATGGCAAGGCATCATTCTTTGTTGTTTCCAAGAAGAACAACGACGCCATCAATGAAAAAATGGCTCAGAAGAGAGCTGACAAGAAGGAGCAGGCTAAGAAGGACGCCAAGAAGGCTGAGAAGAAAAAGGCAGAAGAGAAGCTTGCCAAACAAATCGAGGAAAGACGGACCAAATCATCTGAGCTTGAGGATGATGACGAATCCGGGGATATAAGCGGGATAAAAAAGCACGACAAGAGCCAGGGTAAGGCCTGGAATCCTGACGACTATGAGGTTTTTGAAGCCGATTCAATAGATGAGCTCCTTCGTATGGTGGAGGACCATGAATACAACTTCCGAAGTGACAATGTCATAACCGAACAGGAGTCTTATATTGGCGGTATGGTGGACTTTTCATTATAGGAAATGCTTGACATTGCACCTAAGCGGGACTATATTAATGATATGAGGGTCAAAAGGTATTTTGCCCCTCATTAATGATACGCAGCAGCACATTGCGACGCGAAGCTAGTCCTTTAGGGCATGTGCAATCTGCTGCTAAAACATTCGCAATTCTCGTGGATTTTTATGCAAAATCCACTACATTGCTCATGTTTTGCG
>CAJOFQ010000040.1 GCA_905233955.1 uncultured Lachnospiraceae bacterium | reverse complement strand
AGCACCGACGATACGACCATATCTATTACAATGAACGGTATGTATATCAAAAAACCAATGATAAAAGCTGTCCTTAGCTCACTTAAAATAAATCCCGGAACCAGCACATAGAAAGGCACATCGTCATAATCCTCATAGGTTACCTTGGCTATGTCACAAAAGAGGTTCAGATCCTTCGTCTGTGTCTGACCATACATAAAATCCCGGATTGAGCGCTCAGCTACATCAAGAGCCTGATCCTGAGATATCTCCCCTGCATCAAGAGGTCCGATTGCATTCTGACTGATATCAGTAATGGTCGGTTCCATAATAAAGAATGTCAAAAACAACGCCAATCCTATCATCACCTGATTGGGTGGCGAAGTCTGAGTTCCAATGGCTATTCTTATGAAATGCAGCACAACGATAACTCTGGTAAAGCTTGTGAGCATTATCAGGATCGATGGAGCAAGCGACAGTACCGTAAGAACCAGAAGGATACGAACATTAGTCGAAAGATTGCCGTTATCCCCGTCAAAGGTCAGGTTAAAACCGCCCGGCTCATTATCCTCATCATCACCTATAGTGGTAGTGCCTGACGCATTCGGCGCGTCCTCTGTGGGCCCGTACTGATACTCCGCAGCCAGAACCACCCCTTCATGACACAGTGAAACCATCAGCATCAAAAACAGAGCCGTCAATAACAAACTTACACTTAATATTATGCGCTTTGTCTCACTCTTCATGATCCGCACCTGAATCCTGCTTCAATCGAAAAGAAGCAAGCAGACCGGAGAAATCCATTCTCTCCCGTCCGCTCTTCGCATCGGAATCCTTATGAAATAAAACTACCTCATCCTCGCTAAGCTCTCCCAGCATCACCATCTCGTCCTTGCCCACTCCAATGGAATAATACTTATTCCTTCCGACACGAACCAGCATAAAATACTTGTTCGTACCAATCCGAAGCGAGTCAATTACCTCGAAATTATGACCTGTCATACGGGTCTTCTGGTAGCCGGCCATCCATTTGGACACATAATAAGTAGCGATAATAACTACTACAAAGGCAAAAAGAGCCACCAGAAAACGGTACAAATTCTCCCCGGATGAGGTTGTTGCAAAAAAAGTGTCAGCCAATAACCTTCTTCACCGCCTCTAATACACGCTCAGCCTGGAAGGGCTTAACAATGAAATCCTTGGCGCCGGACTGGATAGCCTCAATAACCATCGCCTGCTGACCCATGGCGGAGCACATTATGACATTGGCGTCAGGATCCTTTTCTTTAATGCCCTTCAACGCTCCAATACCATCAAGCTCAGGCATTGTAATATCCATCAGCACAAGATCAGGATTAGTCTCGGTGTAAGCTGAAATAGCCTTTTCTCCATTCTCAGCTTCGCCAACGACATTATAGCCATTCTTGGTCAGAATGTCCTTGATCATCATTCTCATGAATGCTGCGTCGTCACAAATCAAGATGTTTTTCGCCATTTTTTTCTCCTTACTTCATAATCTCTGTGATACGTATTCCAAAGGACTCCTCGATTACAACTACCTCGCCTTTGGCGACATATTTGCCATTCACCAGAACATCAATCGGCTCGCCAGCTATCTTGTTGAGCTCAATGATGGTACCCGGTGAAAACTCCAGGATATCCGATATGGACTTGTGGGTCCGACCAAGCTCCACTGTTACTTCCAGAGGAACATCCATGATCAGATCTATATTCTCCGATGGCATCTGCATCGGATAACCACCCGCAAAAGGTGTAAACTGAGCCTGCTCCTGCGGCGCCATCATGGGAGGTGGTGCCATAGCTGCCTGCTGAGGAGCCATCTGCGGTGCAGCAGGCGGTGGGGCCGCTGCTGCTGGTGGAGGCGGTGGCGGTGGAGCTGCTGCCGCCGGAGCAGGCGCTGGGGCCGGAGGTGGTGGTGCTGCGGAATCAAACGCGCTGTCCTCTACCGTGGAAGCAGCATCGCTCTCCATATTACCGGCTATATCCTTACACATCTGTTTTGCAAGATCGATAGGATACATCTGCATGATGGTGGAATCAATCAGATCACCAACCTCAAGCTTGAACTCGATCTTTACAAAACGACCTTTAAGGAACTCATCTATGTCCCCGCCATCTAAGGAATCTGACAGATCAATAAGATCTGATGTAGGCGGAGAAATGTCAACCATCTTGGAAAGCATAGTCGACAAAGATGTCGCTGATGAACCCATCATCTGGTTCATAGCTTCTGAAATAGCGGACAGATGGAGTTCTCCGATCTCTCCATCAGTATTACTGCCATCACCACCCATCATAAGGTCGGTGATAATCTTAACATCCTCTTCACGAAGTACCAGAACATTACTACCGTCTAAGCCTTTAGTATAGCCTATTTTGACCAAAACACAAGGCTTTTCGTAACGATCGGCAATTTCTCCCCATGTCGACTCCATAACAACGGGGGTGGAGATCTCAACTTTGGTGTTGAGCAGCGAAAACAAGGTAGTTGCCGCCGTTCCCATGCTTATGTTGGAAATTTCTCCGATTATGTCCTTTTCGTCGTTGGTCAGGGAGTCCTGGTCGCCGCCCCCGCCGCTGTCTGATCCGCCCGAACCGCCTGATGCGGCGTCATTGAAGAGGGCGTTGATCTCCTCCTGGGAGAGCGTCGTGTCAGCCATCCTCATCCTCCCTTACAACCGTCGTTATACGCACTGCGTAATTACTGCCCGCTGAACCGGGCAAAGCGGTGAATTTCTTAATATCTCCCACAAAAATATCCAACTCATCATCCACCTTGCGGTCAAGACGGATAATATCTCCTATCTGAAGCGAAACAAAGTCGCTGACATTAATCGCGGAATTGCCAAGAATGGCAGTTACCGGAACATTCGCCTTAACAATGAGATTCTCAATATCCTCAGGATATGTCTCCTTGAGATTCTCACTGCTGCTGGAAAACCAGAATTTGGTGTTAAGCTTGTCCATTACAGGCTCTAAGACCAAATAAGGCAGGCAGATGTTGATCAATCCTTCAACATCTCCAATCGCCACCGAAATAGTGACTATGGCAATCATCTCAGTCGGTGAAATTATCTGGGCAAACTGCGGATTAGTCTCTATCCTCTCCAACCTTGGATGAACATCCAAAACATTAGCCCACGGTTCCCTCAATAACTCTACACAAGAGTTCATGACCCTCTCTATGATTAAAAGCTCTATCTCAGAGAATTCCCTGACCTTCTCCAAGGGAGTTCCTTCACCGCCCAGCATTCTGTCAACTATCGAATAGCCCAGCTTTGTAGCCATTTCCATAATAATATTACCCTTAAGCGGCGAAAAGTCAATCACCCCCAAAAGAACAGGATTAGACAGGGCATTTGAGAACTCCATATATGTTACAGCCTCAGAGTTCATAACATCCACCTGAACATTCTTCCTCAGATATATCGGAAGACTCGTGGATAAAAGCCTGCCGTAATGCTCAAAAATAATCTCGAGAGTACGCAGATGCTCCTTGGAAAACTTGGACGGACGCGCGAAGTCATAATCCTTGACCTGGACGCCCTTGTCCTTTTTCATTTCTTCGGCGTCAACCTCGCCGCTGTTAAGCGCCGCTAATAGGTTGTCTATCTCGCTCTGAGATAAAACATCACTCATGCTTGCTCCTTATTGGAAATTGATACTCGGGAAGTCAACTGAGATTATGAAATCACTGGCTCCGAAAAGCGCATTGACCTTGTCCTTGATCTCATCCTTGACTGCCTGCTGATCTGATAAAATCTCATTATAAGTATATGATGAAATAGTACTCTGTATTATAGACTGGATTCTGGATCCATAGTCTCCAATGGTATTGCCGTAAGTCTCAAAAGCCTTGCTCTGCATATTCTCAGTCAAAGTACAGGTAAGCACACAAAAATGCGCAACTCCGTCATCATCCATCTTAAGATTGATAGTCAGCTTATTCTCGGAATCAACTGCATCGTAGCTAGCTGTCTGATCAACAGGTACAGTCGATTCATTGCTGTCGCTGGAAGCAATATCAAGCTCTATCGCCTCACAAACCTTACTGATAAGCTCATTAGCACTTTTGATCTCGGACTGGGTATTAAGAGTAAGCATAATGGTAAGAATCAGATTCGCTACCATCAGTCCGAATGTAATTACGGTTAACAGACTTTTTTTCATTAGGAACTATCCCTCGTACACTATTGAATTGGTTCAGCCGCCAGATTGTCAGAATTCTCAGCACCCTGTGTCTGTGCAGCTTCTGATGAGTTTGTTGTATTTGCTGTATCTGTCGTATTGGCGGAATCAACTGAATTTGTTGTATCAGCTGTGTTAGCTGTATTTGTTGTGGTTGACAAATCTGTCACCTGCTCCGATGTCTGAGCATCAACTGATATATCTGCATTCTGATCCTGCAATGTCGAAGCATCGGCCGCTCCGCTTTGTGATTCAGTTGTCTGGGTAAGTTGAGATGTGTTTCCACTAACGGGCGCAGGACTTGACATCTGCTCTCCCTCGGCCTCCTGCGAATTGAATGTGTTATAAATCTTAACTTCTACCCTACGGTTCCTGGCACGGCCCTCAGCAGTACCATTATCAGCTATAGGAACATATGCCCCCCTGCCTGATGATATGATCTGTGCAGGATCAATCACTGAAATCTGCCTTACATAATCCGCCACATAAAGCGCGCGATACATGGACAGAACATCATTACTCTCAAATCTGGATGAATGAATCGGAACATTGTCTGTATGCCCTTCAATCTCCACAATACTGTCAGTGTAGACATCTATTATCTTGGCAATCTTCTCCACCAGCGGCAAAGCTTCAGGTGCAAGCTCGGCAGAGCCTGAGTCAAACAACAATGCTCCATTAAGGGTAATGCGGACATATTGACCGTTAAAATCAACCTGAACCAGATCCTGAATACCATATTGGACTGTAAGTGCCTCTATCTCCTGAGCCATTCGCTCCGATGCTGACAATTCCTGCTGCTGATATGAAGCAATAGCCTCCTCGGTAGATATTTCCTCATCAGAGGTGGCTTCCTGTCCTGGGATTGATTCATTAGCTACCTCACCGCCGGTAATATCCTCTTCAGTTACTGCTCCATCCGTCATTGAAGCATCCTGGGATATTCCCTCTTCAGGATAAGCGGTGGAGCCGTGATCCTCTGTATTGTCTTCACCGATAGTACCAGTGCCTTCCTCTCCCTGTCCGGGAGCTTCGTTCTTGCCCTTGGAAAGGGTATCTCCAAAGTAATTGGCCAAATCCGGCAGCTGTGTGAGTCCTGATGAAACAAGCTGTCCCTGGGTTATGGAAACACCACCTGAAGTATTGATGATGGAAAAAGCCTGCGACAAAGACTGTACAACCTGGTCATATTTTGCTGCATCAACAGATGACATCGAGAAAAGCAACACGAAGAAACACAGCAACAGATTCATAAGGTCGGAAAAGGTTGCCATCCACGCTGGCGATCCGGCAGGCGCTTCTTCTTCTTTTTTCTTCGCCACGCTTACTCACCACCTTCGGTGCTTACTTGGTCACGATCAGCAGG
>CAJOFQ010000039.1 GCA_905233955.1 uncultured Lachnospiraceae bacterium | reverse complement strand
TTAGTTTGACGCCCTAATCTGAGCATTAAGCCAGTCGAAGCAGTCCTCATATACCGTACCGTTGACAGATGCCTTTAGGGATCCCCCAGACTGGGATGGTTCGAACCCGAATCCATTAGTATCGGTAGATGTGAGGATCTTGGATCTGTCCTGTACTCCGGTCGCCTGGTCGTTAAAGAAGTATACCCATACCCAGTGACCCATTACATTAGCCAGAGGATCATCTGTCATACGAACCTTGTCATAATATGAAAACCAGCAATTAGTGGCTCCCGCTTTGAGCAGCGCCTGATATGTAGGCAACTCGAACTTAGAGGGGGTCACTATTTCATCATCAGAAGAAGCCAGGAACCAAATAGGGATGTTCTTAAGCTTTTTAATCTTCTTGTCCGTCAGCCACCTGGTGCCGGTAGAAACAGTCTCATTGACTCCGCCCATTGCACTTCCGTCTCCGGAAGTAGAAATCCGGTCAAAAGCATATGCTTCACAGTTAGGTATAGCTGCTGCAAAGAATTTCGGATATTTGATCAGCATATTAACGGTCATATATCCGCCATTATAGCAGCCTGTCAGGTATATCCTGTTGGTGTCTACATCAGGATTTTCTGACAAGTAAGTATTGATGGCATCCATAAGAGCCCCTGTATATCGGGATTTGTTGTCTCCGCTGCCATTTTTGCCATCTCCTTCATCCATCCAGTATGTAGGCGCCTGAGCAATAAATACATATGCACCGTTAGCGCCGCCCTGGGTGGTGAAATGACTCTGTATGGCGTCTTTGGTCAGTGCAGAAACCTTATTGCCCAAAATAGCTATGTCAGGATCAGTACCGCCCTCACCCTGTCCATGCAGCCATATGATCAGAGGATTCTTGACCTGGTCCTCCAAAAGTGCTGACGGTTCATATGATGCCCTCTGTAATGTTACTGATTCAGAAGCCTTGGTAAGAGGATTCTGATAGGTTCCAGTATACGCAGAAAGCTTCTTCCAGCCTGCTGTGTCAGGTGATATGATGTTAGTCTTGTTGCCACAATTGCCATTGTAACCAATAGTGACGACCTTATCCCCCTGTCTGGCCTTGAAACGGGCGATCAATGAATAATCCGGCGTCCAACTGTTTTGGAATGTGTTCTCAAAATCATAATCAAAGGGATTGCCGCTCTCACTGCTGCTGGTCTCAAGTACCAGCGCAACATGACGCGAAGTCTCATCTTCTATGCGATTTCCATACTCATCACAGATATATGTGGATGTTACTGTGCGGTCTACACCTTTTGTCTCTACGATTGCGTCACTTACAGCAGCCCTCGTTATACGCTTCGGAAGAGTAAATATTACTCTGTCAACTCCCGGGCCCCAATCGTAGCCCTTTACTAATATCTTGCCGTCTGTTGCCTGGATATCAGCTTCTCTGGCTATAGTCGCCATAGTAGCATTAACGGTAAGTAATTTCTTACGGGTCACTGTCTTCTTTCCTTTTTTGGTAAATACGGCTGAAATGGTAGTCTCTCCAGGACCTTGGGCTGTTACGCGGCCCTTTTTCGTTACGGTAGCAACATCCCTGTTGGAGGAATGCCATGCGATATCCCATCCATCGGCATTTTTCACCTGATAATACACCTGATCCCCCTCCATCATGGAATCAGGCCATGCCGCGCGTCCCGGTATAGCTGCTGCGTAAACCGTCACACCTGACAAAACTAAGCCTGCTGCCAGCATAACAGTAAGCGCAGCCGCCAATAATCTGCATTTCTTATTCATCACGCTTAACACCTCCTATTCTTGTAGTGACACTATTCCAGTATAACATGATGTTGGGGTCAAAAGTATTTGCCCCCAACTTATGATACGCAGCACGCACACTTTGTGTGCAATGTGCTGCTCAAACACTGATATCATAACATAAAAAAAATAGCTCTACAACTGCATTGCCTTGGCATACCCTTTGTGCTATAGTACAAACCTGTGGAAATATGCTCAAAATCTTAATTAACGAAAACCTTAGTTGAGTTTTATGTCAATAAGGAGGTTGTATCATGGGTCAACTAAAATCCTTTTTAAAAAGAAAGAACATAGAAATATCATTAAAAAGATATGGTGTAGATGCTCTTGGTGCTATGGCACAGGGACTGTTTTGTTCGCTTCTCATAGGAACAATAATAAACACAATAGGAACACAGTTTAATGTTCCGTTTTTGACCACGAGCGTTGCTACAGTGTCTGATGTAGAATACACTGTAGGCGGTATAGCTACAGCTATGAGTGGACCGGCTATGGCTGTGGCCATCGGATACGCCCTCAAATGTCCTCCTCTAGTGCTTTTTTCTATGATATCGGTTGGATTTGCCTCAAATGCACTTGGCGGTGCAGGCGGACCGCTTGCCGTGTTGTTTGTTTCAATAATCTCTGCAGAATTTGGTAAGGCTGTATCCAAGGAAACAAAGGTTGATATTCTGGTCACTCCCCTTGTTACTATTGGAATAGGCACCTTCCTCTCATGGCTGATCGCACCTCCGCTTGGAAGGGCTGCAATGACCGTTGGAAATATAATAATGTGGGCTACTGAGCTTATGCCTTTCTTTATGGGAATAATAGTCTCTGTAATTGTTGGAATAGCCCTTACTCTACCTATTTCTTCAGCTGCAATATGCGCAGCACTTGGTCTTACAGGACTTGCCGGCGGAGCTGCCGTTGCAGGCTGCTGTGCTCAAATGGTCGGCTTTGCTGTTATATCATTTCGTGAAAATGGATGGGGAGGACTGGTTTCCCAGGGAATCGGCACATCCATGCTTCAAATGGGCAATATAGTAAAAAATCCCAAGATATGGATCCCACCTACACTGGCATCAGCCATAACAGGGCCTGTTGCTACCTGTGTTTTTAATTTACAGATGAATGGAGCACCTGTCTCTTCAGGAATGGGAACCTGTGGCCTGGTAGGACCTATAGGAGTCTATACCGGATGGATTTCAGATATTGCAGAGGGATCAAAAACAGCTATTACATCATTCGACTGGATTGGATTAGTATTGATAGCCTTTATATTACCAGCTCTGTTCTCTTTAATATTTGATAAGATCTGTCGCAGTATCGGATGGATCAAAAGTGGCGATATGAAACTGTCCTAAGCTATTATTTAGCTCAACTATACACAAAAAGGAAACGAATGACTCGTTTCCTTTTTATTTATCCTTACTATCAGAATTTTGCTTAATCCGTCTTGCAGCTTCTTCAATAGATATACGACCCTCAACGCCCAATAGAAAATCAACTATCTGCTCATCTGTCCAGCCTATACTGCGAAATAATTCAGCCATATTGGCATTTTCACTCATCGTCATATTCCAACACATCTCCTTCCTGTTGCTTAATAAAAAAAGAAAAATGCCCAGACTCGGAATCGAACCAAGGACACGAGGATTTTCAGTCCTCTGCTCTACCAACTGAGCTATCTGGGCAACAAATTGCGGGAGAAGGATTTGAACCTTCGACCTCCGGGTTATGAGCCCGGCGAGCTTCCAGACTGCTCCACCCCGCGACGATATAAAATTAAAAAACAATCTATTGTATAAGCTATTGGGCGGAGGAGGATTCGAACCTCCGAAGCGATACGCAGCAGATTTACAGTCTGTCCCCTTTGGCCACTCGGGAATCCGCCCTTATGAATATAGCCGATGATCGGACTCGAACCGATAACCTGCTGATTACAAATCAGCTGCTCTGCCAATTGAGCCACATCGGCATTTTTACCGATAATCCACGGATTGCTCCACTTCGTTCCCGCAATCCTACAGAAATTCACATTCCGCACTATCGTGCTACATGTTCATTTCCGTTTCCTTGTCTAATGTGTTGTCTTACTACGCGAGCGTACTAAGACAACAGCATTATCCAAGAGATTATCGCTAAAAATGGGACCTATAGGGCTCGAACCTATGACCCTCTGCTTGTAAGGCAGATGCTCTCCCAGCTGAGCTAAGATCCCATAAAGCAATTATAAGGGAAAACATCGGAAAATGCAACCCTTAAACGACCCGAGCGGGGCTCGAACCCGCGACCTCCGCCGTGACAGGGCGGCGCTCTAACCAGCTGAGCCACCGGGCCGTATACTAAGTTAATGAGTCAAGTACCCTCACAACCCCATACAGACGATTATATCAACTTCCGTGGCCAAGGTCAAGCCTTCGACCTATTAGTGACAGTCAGCTGAACATGTTACCAT
>CAJOFQ010000038.1 GCA_905233955.1 uncultured Lachnospiraceae bacterium | reverse complement strand
CTTGTTAACATCGGCAAACACAACCTTGTAGCCTGCCTGAGCCAGCAGCATACCTATAAAGCCGCGGCCTATGTTACCTGCTCCGAATTGAATAGCGCTCTTCATAGTATTTACTCTCCTATCTATTGTTATCTTTTGAAAAGATCATACACCTCATCGACGCCAAGTGTCAAAATATTATCTACAGCTTCCTCGGTCTCGCATACCTCTGCGATCCTGCCAAGCACTTCGATATGCTCATTGCCTGTAGAAGCAATTCCTACTACCAGCTTAACAGTGTTGCCATCACCCCAGTCTACTCCGTCAGGGTATGTGAAGATTGTAAGACCGGATCCTAAGATTTCACTTCTCATTTCCTCAATACCGTGGGGAACTGCCAGGTTATTGCCAATGGCTGTATTGAATACCTCTTCTTTTTTCAGCATGGCTTCAGTGTATTTCTCGGTAGCATAACCATCTCTTACCATTATGCGGCCAATTTCCCTGATTACCTCTTCCTTAGTTGTAGAAGGGCGGTTTAAAATAATGTTTTTCTTGAGCAGAACCTTGCTGTCAGATGCTACACTTGCCTTGGCTACAGACGCCTGAGCGGTATTTGGAGTACCTACGCCGGATCTTGCTGATGAAATCTCACCTACAATCTGGTCATACTCGGGAGCATTCATAAAGTTTGTGATGGTAACTATCCTGGCTCCGGGAGCGCTCTTTTTAGCTCTTTCAACCAGATCCTGGTGGCATACTACATACCGTACTCCGGCAGGAACCTCTGAAACTGAATAGTGTTCAACCTTGATGTCGTTAACGCCTACGCCTTCGAATTTTCTTTGAAGAACTGATGCGCCCATTGCAGAAGAACCCATGCCTGCGTCACAAGCGAATACTATTGTGTCAATCTTGGAAAGGTCTACATTACCTTCGATTTGCTGACCCTTGGATGCAGCTTTCATGTCATTCATCTGATCCTGAGCGTCCTCAAGTGAACCCTTGGCATCTGAGAACTTGATGATAGGTGTTGCAATTGCAAATGATACGGCTGCTGCGATTACTGCTGAGAGCAATACTGCAAATGTTGATCCCTTAGGTGCCATAGCTGTGAATGCGATGATACTTCCCGGTGCGGCAGGACCTGTAAGACCAAGACCAAAGATGGTGTTGTAGATCATTGCTGCCATACTTCCGCCGATTGTTGCTAATAAAAGGAGCGGGTTCATCAGGATGTAAGGGAAGGAAATCTCATGGATACCTCCGAACAGATGAACAATAAGTGCGCCGGGTGCTGAATCCTTTGTTGCCTTGTCCTTGGACCACATCCAGTATGCACACAGCACGCCGGTTCCGGGTCCGGGGTTTGTTTCGATCATGTAGAAGATTGACTTTCCAAGCTCTTCTGCCTGCTTAGCTCCAAGAGGAGTGAAGATACCGTGGTTAATAGCGTTATTGAGGAACAATACCTTAGCCGGCTCAACAAAGATTGATACGAGAGGGAGCAGGCTGTTGTCAATAAGTACCTGTGTTCCGGCTGCTAAGATTCCGAGCAGGGCTGCCATAACAGGGCTGATCAGGTAGAAGCCGATGATGGAGAGGATTAAACCAATGATTCCAACTGAGAAATTGTCCACCAGCATTTCAAAGCCGGGCTTAACCTTGCCCTTTACTGCTTCGTCGAATTTCTTAATTACCCATCCTGCGAAGGGACCCATTACCATGGCGCCCATAAGCATTGTTGTATCAGGCTGTCCGCAGATAACACCGATGGTGGCGATAGCGCCCATAACCGCGCCTCTTTGACCGCCTACATTTTTACCGCCTGTATAAGCTATAAGAAGCGGCAGTACATAGGTCAACATAGGACCTACTATGGTTGCAAGCTGAGCGTTGGGCAGCCAGCCTGCTTCGATGAATAGTGCTGTTAAAAGTCCCCAGGCGATGAACGCTCCGATGTTGGGCATTACCATCGCTGACAGGAACCGACCGAATGATTGAACCTTTTCTTTCATTCCCTTATCCTCCTGTTTTGGTAAGTAATTTGTTTGTGTTGAGTCAATTATAAGAGGGGTATATAACAAAAAGCAAGAAAATGAAAAACGGCTTTGTCGCGTTTGAAAACGACAAAACCGTGTATGCTGATTTTACTAGGGTGAAACTGATTTCAATATCTGTTTCTCCAGTGTTTTTTCTAAAAAATGCGTCACGATATTCGTGTTGTGAAAGCCTACAAAGTCTTAAGGTTATTTTGTAAGCTTTCGGATATAATCCAGATAAAAATTCTTCAATTCTCTGGTAAGCTCCAGCCTGATATCCTCCTCATTTCCAGTTCGTATTGATTCTATAAATCTCTCGTTATTTATAAAGGCCGCGCTGATGCTTCCCAGGACCTCAGCATAAAGAGATCTTTGTTCATCAATGGGGGAGAGCATCATAACCACCCCTCTGGCACCGCGAAAATAGGGATCGGTAAAACAGTCGCTATCCTTGGGAGAACAGGTTACAAAAACAGATGAATCCACGGCGCTGGTACGGCAGTGCAGTAGTCCAAAGGACAGCTCTTCAAAAAACTGCGTATACAGCTTTTCGCGCTCTGTTATGGCTTCTACTATTTCATTGGAACGGCTGGTATTGCCGGTGATTTTAAGCCCCAAGAACACGAGCAGCTCTCTAAAAGTAACATTAGCGGCTACCTGATATGTGTGAAAGCCTGACAGAATAGCTCTGATCTGATCAGTAATAAAGGAAGCTTTTTCCAGTTCTTCAAGAAAATCAGTATGTATTGATGTCCTCCTAAGATGGGAATAATCCTTGATCTTGTGTTCTATTGCAGCAAGGTCTGAACCAGTAATAAGGGGACTTGACAGCAGATAATCCACACCGTATTGATCCAGGTTCATGGTACTGACAAAAAAATCCACATCCGATACCGGCAGATCATTAAGCTCATCTCTGCCGTAGGCCTTCAGATAAGCCTTGTCTGATAGATATTTTTCAAGCCTGGTCATCATAAGCCTTGCCACTCCAAAGCCGCTGGCGCATACAATACCGATAGTAACCTTGCGAAGATTTTCATTTTCTTCCAGCAGGCGCTCTTCGGCGGCACCAAAATGCATAGCCAAAAAACCGATTTCTTCGTCATTTACAGTAACGCCGCTTTCCTGTTCGATTACATTCGCACACAGCCTGCACCTGTTAAAAATATCCGGATATTCGTTTTTTATTTCTGACAGAAGGGGATTAAAAATATTCATTCCCGTCTTAAGGCGTACCATCACCGGGCGCAGATGAACCATAAGCCCCCTTACAAATTCCTCATCGCTTTTCAGACGGGGTGCAAGTTGGGGACTATAGGAATCTATCATACGATCCACTATGTCCAATAATACATCATCCCCGATGCCCATGTCGTCGGACAGGCTGGTATCTGTAGAATAAGCTATCTTGGAGCCCTGGATATGGAGCATAACATAGGCAGCCTCTTCATGAGGGATATCTATTTCAAATTCGTCCTCCATGGCGTCTAAGATCATGCGCGCCAGATCGTAGTCTTCGCCTTTTTCCAGTCCCTCAAGCCGATCTGTGGGAATCTCAACGAATCCGCCTTTTTTGATGCGCTCTATGGCAATAGCTATATGGGTAACAAGCCCGGCATAGGCGTTTTGGGCCAGAGAGTGCAGCCTTGGCTCATCAAGGGATTCCAATATCTTATGAACCCTTGACAGGGTATCCTGATCCAAAAATGAATATATGCCGCTGTCGGCGGTCTTTATTAGAACATCTGAAAAAGCGCTGTCGCTGTATTTTTTGTCTGAAACGCTGTCAGGCAGTACATATTCCGCGATATACCTGCGCATGGCTTCGCGGTAATCCAGCTCGTGACCCTTTAAAAATACCCCGTAGCCCTTTTTTTTGACCACAGTAATGTTGTTCTTGTGAAGCCAGGGAGCAAGGGCTTCTATATCAGCGGCAATGGTTGTCTCGCTGACCCCCAGAAGCTGGCTGTAATAGAACAGCTTTCTAGGCTCCCTCTCCTTTAACAGATTAAGCAGGAGAAACTTCTGACGGGCCAGGCGGTCTGCCGGGTCAATGTTATTTTCATTGTGGGGGAGGTTATGAGATAACCGCTCTCTGGCGGTTGGAGTTCCTGAGAGATAGTTGCCCTTTGAGCGGCTTCTTACAAGCAGCATTCCGTAGTTGCTTACGGCCTTGCCAAGATAGGGCAGCATTCGTTGTACGGTTCGGGTGGATATGCCCAGCTTGTCTGCTATTTCCTGGGAATGAACAGGCTCGTCTTTGTCGAGCATCAGCCGCAGGATCTGGCTTTCTCTGGTGTTAAATTCCATGAGATTACCCCTTGTTATAGTAGTCGTTCTGCTAAAAGCAGATCTTTTTTGGTGGTTATCTTAATGTTGTCGTAGGAGCTTTTTATAAGCTTGATCTTCTGTTCCGGCATGGTCCGCTCCA
>CAJOFQ010000037.1 GCA_905233955.1 uncultured Lachnospiraceae bacterium | reverse complement strand
GCCATGGATATCATTTTTGCAACATAATCCTGGGGCTTCCTGACTGTGGCATAGCCGTTTTGACTTATGGAAAAAAAAGCCGTATCCGGCCTTTTTCCTTTGCTTTCCTCGGTTTTTGATACAATGTTTAAAACTTCTTTTTTTACTTCATCAAAATATGCAATAGCCTCTTGTTCGTGACCTGTCAAAAGACCATAAAGCTTGATCCATTCCAGCCTGGCAAGGGGATCATTTTCATAGCTGGATCGTTCTATCAAAACCGGAATATTTAATGCTTCAATCTCTTCGGCAGTTGCCGGGGAATGGTAGATCATTGTGGACTCCAGTGCCAGATCACACTGGGCTTCCAGCAGTGCCTCGTAATCAGGAGCCATGTATTTTCCAATGTAATACATCCTTCCATCCGATAAGCGTTCGTTAATCCCGTCTATAGCCCACTCATTGGTACTGGTAAGATAAACCTCATCCAAGGCATCCAATTCGCGAAACATATCCATAGCGGATGATGCAGCAAGATACACTGTAGATACAGGAATATTTATCCTGATATAGTCACCGTACTTTTCATTAAGGGATTTGTCATCCTCCGATATCTCCTCCGGAATCAGAAGATATTTTCTGCCGTCTGCTATCTCAAGTCTGTAACATCCATCATCCATTGCTGCGGAAAATTGAGAAGCATATTCCAAATTCAGGACATTATCGTTATTGTCCGCACTACCTGTGGGCGCGTCTGCTCCTTCTGTGCAGCCGCAGGTCAATAAACATATTATACCTGACAGCAGAATAACATTCCGCAGTCTGCTATGGATAAATGCGGCTGAAAACACTTTCATCATTTAAGTCCGGATGAATCAAAGTTAAGAGTATAATCTATTTCATGAGGCTCGCTCATGGCTGTAGTGTCTGCTTTGATGGGCATCTCGTAATCGAATCCCAAAACGGGAATTGTAAATACGCTGTTACCGTCGCTGTTTTCAGGCTCGTATTTGTCCCCGTCCACTATCATATAGTCGTAATTGGGTGAGGACCATTCTATGGTGGCCATGGGCTTGCCATCAGTTACCACAACAGTTGCGGGAGATGTAACATTAGCTCTTCCTGATCCTCCGCTAAGAGTAACTTCTACCTGATATGTTCCATCGGAAATTTCAATTTCAGAAGCACTTGAAGCTGTCGCATTTTTTAATGCTTCCTGCGGCAGTGACGCTGATTTAAAAACCAGTGTACGGCCATACCATTTTTCTTTTTTATCACTGAATGCTGCCAGAGAAATCGGATAATCCAGCGCCTCTACCGGAATTGTAAAAGTGTGAACTTCAGTTTTTTTTTCCGGAGCTATGTAGTTATCTTCTGATGTAAATGCTGCCTCTTCAGGCTGTCCCGGGTACACATACCTGTATCCGGTTCCACCCATGAAAAGTGTGGCTGTCATATCGCCACTGTTTACATCAAGCTCGCACGATTCAATTGGAAACATTGACGATGAACATTCTACATCAATGTCATAGCTTCCATCCTGAATGTCTTTGCCAAAAACGGGAGCTGCTCCCTGGCTTGTAAGTTCTACGGGCGCTGCCATATCGCTTGAGCTGGCAACGGCATCGCTTTGCTGGATCTCATTAATAGCACTGGCTGCATGGGCTGCATACAGCTTTCTGATTCCACTGATCTCGCCCAGTCCTGAGAGAACACACTCCACATCGTAACCTTCGGATGTAAGTATGCTCTTCCATGAATCCTCGTCGTCGCCTGCCATATCATTGTTGGCATGATCTCCAGCTACGACCATCATAGGTCTTAATACAACCCTGGTGTAGCCGCCCTCTTTTACCTTGGCAAGAACATCGTCGAAAGACGGCGTAGCTTCTACGGTTCCGATTATATAATTGGTCTTGCCCATTTCATCCAGGATACCCTGCATTTTTTCATATACTGCATTAGAATCAGCTTCGGTTCCATGTCCCATGTAGACTATTGCTGTACCATCTTCCTCATAGTCAGACATTGCGCCTACAAGCTCTCCTGCAACAGCATAAAAATCTTCATCTGTTGTCAAAAGAGGCTTACCGATAGCTATTTTTTCAAAGGCGTCTGAATAGTTTGCAACTTCCTCACACAGTTCATCATATTCATATCCATTCATCAGATGCGTGGGCTGAACAACCAGATTCTTGACACCGTTATCTACAGCCCTCTCAAGCGCTTCATGGATATTGTCAATTTTTTCGCCATCCCTTGTACTAACATGATCGATTATTATCTGGCTGGTAAAGCCCCTTCGTACAGAATAATCAGGAAACTCCTCATCCAGATCACTCTCAATGGCTCCTATTGTAAGTCTGCGGCTGTCATTAAAGCTTGTGCCAAAGCTTGCCACCAATAGTTCATTTTCCCCTATGTCATCCGCATTACGGGGATCATCCAGGGATGCGTCACCGGTATCGGGTTCTTCCTCCTCAGAAACATCTGATACTTCTGCTGTGTTTTGATCTTCCTGAACCGATTCATCATTTGCCTGCTGGCTGGTTCCTGCACAACCTGACAATACAGTGGCTGCGGCAAATGACAAAACCATACCTGTTACTAATAACTTCTTCCTGATCATTTTACGCTTTCATCCTCCAGTCTACCTTCTTTAAATAATTCTACCATCTGTTCTACAACCTGCGGATTAAGCTGTGTTCCCGCAGATTCTTGGAGTCGTTCTATAACGACAGACAGATCCATTTTTTTACGATACGGACGGGTGGAATACATGGCATCAAAGGTATCAGCCACAGCTATTATCTGTGCTGCCATAGGAATCTCTTCCTGTTTTAATCCCCATGGATATCCCTTTCCATCCAGTCGTTCATGGTGATATCCGGCACCAAGAGCAAGCTCAGGAGCGCTCTTGATCTCCTTTAATATCTCATAACCGTTTTCGGCGTGTGTCTTCATTATCTTGTATTCGTCGTCATCCAGAGCTTCGGGCTTATTTAATACCGCGTCCGGAATGGAGATCTTGCCGATATCGTGAAGCAGGGCTATGTTGTGAATATCATTGAGATCATCTCCCGTATATCCCAGCTTTTCAGCCAGCATGGCCGTGTATTTTGCAACACGGAAGGAATGTCCTCTGGTGTACTGATCCTTGTAATCAATTGCCTTGGCAAAGGCGTTAATGACTTCATCCCTCATCTGACGGATCTTCTGGTTCTGCTGCTCCAGTCTTGCGGCTCTTGCCCTGAAGCGGTTTGCCACATATAGTCCTGCCAAAACCGCCGCTGCTACCGCGATCATGGGCCAGAACCACCAGTGCTCATATATAGCCTTTTGCTTGATAATAGTTATGCTTACGGATTTCTCCTTTTCTCCTGTAAGTGAATTAACTGTAGTAAGCTGATAGTTGTATATCCCGCCGTCCAGATTGGTATATACAGCCGGCTCCAGATCACGCTTGGAGGTTACTACAGGCTCCTTGTCAAAGCCCTCCAGGAAATACTCTACCCTGGGGTTATTAAGCGAATAAGACAGAGCATATCCGTGTATCTTTATCCTGTTGGTATCCGATGGAATGGTTATGCTGTCGGAACCATGCAGGTAAACTGTTTCATCATCTACCTCTATAAAAGGAACATTCAGCTTAATGTCGGTGGATGTATCATGATCCTCGTTAATATTGACCATGGACACACCAGTGGTTCCTGAAATATACAAATCTCCATCTTCTGTCAATTCGTTGTGTGAATTGGCCGTAGTTACATGGGTAAGACCACTTGTGGAATCATAGAGCACATAGTCAATATCTTCATTGGCCATTAGTGTATCGGCGTTTACCACATATATTCCACCCGATCCTAAAACCCAGACATTGTCATTCTCATCAAAGAATATGTCGAAATTATTGGCATAAGGAAAATGCTCTATGTTTGTAATATTTCCATCCTTAATATATGCAACGGAATTACTGGTAATAAGCCACATTACACGGTGTGCTTCATCCCATTTCGCCCTTAAAATCACATCGGATTTGAGTCCGTTTTCACTGGTAATTCCCGTTAGTGATTCGTCCTTGTCTACTACATAAAGACCGTCCCCGTCACTTCCCATGTAGAAATTACCGTCTCCATCCTCGGCCATGGTAAGAATCTCGGTATTAAGAAGTCCTTCCTTTTCTCCATAAAAGGCTGCAACTTCATCATCTCTTAATACAGTTACGCCGCCGCTGGCAGATACCACAATATCGCCATTGGCCCGTTCTGCTGTAAGTCGCACGCGGTTTGACGGAAGCTCTTCTGATTCTGTGTATTCACGGATGCTACCATCCTTGCCATAACGAACCAGTCCGTGATCACTGAAGGTGGATACCCAGATATTGCCTTTTGAATCCTCCATCAGACATCTTACCCTGGCATCAGACAGCGCTTTGGAGAGCTCTGTTTCCTTGACCTGGCGTTTTGCATCCAGAACAATAAGTCCCGTGTCTGTTCCTATATACAGGTCGTCTCCCACTAAAAGCGTCGAATTGCAGACACGATCATACACTCCGCCTATTCTGGTAACATTTGCAAAAACGCTGTTGGTGATCTTCATTATTCCCTGACGGGATGATGCAAACCAGAGATTGCCCTCGTAGTCTACCATCAT
Organism: uncultured Lachnospiraceae bacterium; assembly: GCA_905233955.1. Taxonomy (GTDB): domain Bacteria; phylum Bacillota; class Clostridia; order Lachnospirales; family Lachnospiraceae; genus RGIG4930. Next base: position 2,352 of record CAJOFQ010000037.1, on the reverse strand, counting down.
TTTGTCCACTGAATTATTAAGATCCACCTGTGTCAGCTTCTGGTATTTGCCATCAGTGTCGATATGGGCTATCCCGTCGTCAGCGCAGATCCACAGCTCGCTTCCTACCTTTTGAATACTTTTTATATGCTCCTGTTTTGGAGTTTTTATAATCTCATATTGCTTCATTCCACCATCCATGTTGGCGTGAATGATTTCCTTGCCCTCTGTCCCCAGGTAAACCCAGCCTTCTTTTTCATCGTCAACTGCTATGCAGCTCACATCTCCTAAACCAAGATTATCGTCTATATAGTAGTTTTTAAGCTTGGTTCCTTCTATGGAAAAAAAGTTACCGTCAAAGGTCTCTCCGTAAACTATTCCTCTGGAATCAGTTCGAAGCTCGCAAATATACTCAGTCGAAATTCTGTGATCGTCATATTCGTGTACGGAGGTTCCGTCATAATAGACCATTCCCTGTGTGGTAGCAAAAAGTATATTGCCGCTGCCGTCCTCGCCAATGGCACGAATAGAGGATGACGGCACGCCGTCCGCCCTGGAGAACATGCTGACATCATCTCCATTGACCAGTGCTACTCCGCTATCATTAGTTCCAACCCACAGCCGATCCTGTGAATCCACAAACAGACTTACTACTGATGCTATTCCTGTAGATGGATCATATCTGTCGAATGTAGATCCGTCATAGCGGATCAGTCCACTGTAGCTTCCGATCCATATGAATCCATCTGATGTCTGTGCTATGGCGTTCGCCTCGGATGTCGGCATTCCTATGCTGGAATCGTACATTACTGATGTCTGACCTACCTCTAATCCGGTACTGTCAGGCGCTGCCAAAACCGGATTGGAAAATATTAATCCGATCATCGCTGAAATAAGTAATATCTGTATTTTTTTCATGTGATGTGTCCTCCTGCCCGCCTGGGAACCGCCGGTCAGCTGCTCTGACACTACATTTGGCGGCTCTGGGATACGAAAAGCCCGGAATCCCTCAAAAATAAGGACTCCGGGCTGCATAGTGCAAACGAAAAACACACGACAAAGCAATACAAGATCCCTGCCGTGTATGTAATCGTGAGACACGGGGGAATCGAACCCCCGACAACTTGATTAAAAGTCAAGTGCTCTACCAACTGAGCTAGTGTCCCATATTAACGATAGGTATGAACTTTTCTATAATCGGCTGTATGTCGCCTTGTCTTCAAGCTGGGCTAGCTGGATTCGAACCAGCGAATGCAGGAATCAAAATCCTGTGCCTTACCGCTTGGCGATAGCCCAGGATACCGCCTGCCAAAGCTATATCCCTGGCTGGCAAGGGTGGATAAAGGGATTCGAACCCTTGGCCTCCAGAGCCACAATCTGGCGCGCTAACCAACTGCGCTATACCCACCGCGGTCGCCCCTCCAACAATAAAAATGGAAAGGATAGTATGCCCGAGCGGCTTCGAACCTCCGACCCAGCGGCGCTTTGGTGGTTTTTGAATATCCTGCTCTTGCATATGAGTATGCCCGAGAGGATTCGAACCTCCGACCCACGGCTTAGAAGGCCGTTGCTCTATCCAGCTGAGCTACGAGCACACACAAGTATTACAATTATATTCATCATTAATAATTTTGTCAAGATTTTTTATATGGTTGAATACTAAATAAGCACCACGAATGATGCTTAATTTTTCTTCAATTTCTTGTTGCGTATCTTTCGATGGATACTCTAATGTCGTTTCCGATTGCATCCCAATCGCTCCTAACTGACTTTGCGTCATTAGCACTTCCATTAACTGAACTTGGAAATGGCATGGCCATTGCCCTTGCATTAGCTATTTTGCCATATCCATTCAAAATCATCTTAATAAAATCCATGTGACCCAGTGTAAATCTGGATCTTCTCCTTGTCATTTCACTTTTTAGCATTCTCGTCCCTCCATTTATAAAATCACCACTCAGAATGTGTCAATTTCGAGAATACCTTCGGGGTCTTAGCTTATCGTATATTGGGAGAATTATTGCCAAATGTACGCATCCCCCAAATAGAGTGACTATATTTTAATCAAAATAATATATAGTGTCAACTCGAAAAACTTTTCCTTGATTTTTTATTTTGATTACCTCCGGTGTATCCGCAAGGTTGCAGAAAAAACAATTGTACGGAGGTTCTGGATGCAATCAGGGAAGAAGAGGCGGACATAAAGGAAAAGCTATACCAGAAGCCGCCACTCACAAGCGAAAACTAAAAACAGATTTTTTATCCGTTCAATCGAAAAGAGCAGCCTGATCTGTGGTCATGCTGCTCTTTATTTTATCAATAAAATGAGTGTTAAATACTTTTATTATTATCGTTTGTCCGCAAGACTTCCCT
>CAJOFQ010000036.1 GCA_905233955.1 uncultured Lachnospiraceae bacterium | reverse complement strand
TTTTTATCACTTTATCGAAGGTATCAGATACCGGACGATGAGGCATAGAGTTGAGTTATCTATCCTTTTTGACAATAAATAGGCCATATGGTAGACTAAACGGGTATGTATTAGCGGGTGAGAGGTCACCTAATTTATGTTTTTTGCAGTTTTTGGGAGCAGGCAGTGGACAAGCAAGATTATCGTACAAAATTAGACGAGGTACAGAGACTTATCGTCGAAGGCGACAAGGAGGATGCCTTTTATATATTAGATGGCATGAACTGGCGCAAAGTACATAATGTTAATGCTTTGTTGGCCGCCAGCCAGATATACGAAGATGAAGGACATTATGAGCAGGCAAGGGAACTTCTGGAGATGGCTCATGAGAGGTCTCCTATTGGAAGGATGATAATCTATCGCCTGGCACTGCTTTGTATACGGCTTGAGTCATATGCCGAAGCCAGAGAATATTATGATGAATTTGTCGATATTGCTCCTCACGACAGCCTGAAATATATTATTCAGTATCAGCTGGCCAAAGCACAGGGAGCAGAGGATATAACACTTATATCCATCCTTGAGGAATTAAAGGAGCATGATTTTCTGGAAGAATGGGCTTACGAGCTGGCGCTTTTGTATCATAAGACAGGTCAGGTGGATAAGTGCATATCTACCTGTGATCAGATTATCCTCTACTATGGAGAGGGTATCTATGTCGAGAATGCTCTCGAACTGAAGATGATATATCAGCCTCTTGATGAGAATCAGGAGTCTAAATACAAGACTTTCCGCAAGAGAAAAGACAATGTAATTGAAGTTCGCCCGGGAGAAGAGTTTGGAGGCAATGGCGAGATACTTTCACATCCGGTTAAGATTCCGGAGATAGCCATTTCAAACGACCGTTTTAATACCCAGAATCTTCAGGCGGAGATCAAGCGCAATATAGAAGAGATAATGCAGGCTACAGAGACAGGCACTGTTTCTGAGAATATGGAGGCAATTAAGGAGCTTGTAGAAGACATACCTTATGCCAAGATAACCAAGGACCCCACAGGTCCCATGGAAGAGGTTTCCATTAAGAAGGAAGAAGCCAGGCGTATAGATGACACCTTAAAATCACATTTTCGTGAATATTTACAGGAAGAATATGATGGTCAGATGTCATTTAATGTCCCTTATTACGCCGAGGCTGAACCTCAGATAGCCGGTCAGATGACGATAGATCAGATAATGTCTGATTGGCAGAAGACTGCCAGGGCTGCAGAGCAGGCTTTGTCGGAGGCTGAGGAGCTTCGTCTTGAGAATGCCAAGGCGAAGGCAATCGAGGAAGCTAATCAGATAATAGCCAGGCTTGAAGAGGCAAAAAGAGAATTAGATGCAGGAGTATCTCCAAGGGATTTGCTCCGTAATGAATATCTGTCAGATATCCCTACCCAGGGACAGGAGCTGGCAAGGAGATTTACAGCTTTGAAGGAACAATTAGGAGCACCTGATAACGCTCCTTTGGCATCTAAGGCTGCGTCTTCTCCCAGACCTGAAGATACCAGATTTTTACCTGCAGGAGCCAGAGCTACTGCAGAAACTATTAAGACACTTGAAAAAGAAGGTCCCGATGCTGCTATCAGGCGTTATGCCACTAAGCGAATAGACAAACCTTCCAAGGAAGAAAAGGAAGCACTTAAAAATCAATCTACATTTAAGATTCCTAAGATTGGAGCTGACACAGGAAGGAACGAGGGAGTAGGTTTTGAGGTTCCTATAGTCAATTCCGCCGGGGAGCCTGTTTTAGATCAGGATCAAAGACAAAGACACCCTTCGCAGAACGCATCCAGGAGCAGCAAGCCCTCATCTGAGGTTTCCAAGCAGGACGCAGCCAAGATAATGGCGGATGTTAACAACATACTTCAGCGTGAGATTGACAGGGCAAGAGAACAGCAGACAGGACCACTGCCCAAGATAGATCTTTCCACAGCACTTTCTCCTGATCAGACTCAGGCTTTTGCGGAGGCTGTTGTCAGGATACTTAATGAACAGGCAAAAAAAGAAGAGCCTGCCGCTCCTTCAAACAGTAACTCCAATGTTATGAAGGCGGAGACAGTAGAAATAGCGGATTCTGACTCGGATAAAAATGCATCTAACAAGGAAGAAATATTAACTGCAGACGATGAAAAGCCACAGCAGGAGGTAAAGAAGGAACCTGAAAGTAATGAATCAGAGACTCTTGCAGATTTAGTTGATTCTCCTGATTCTGCAGATTCTGTTGATCCTACTGATTCTGTTGGTTCTACTGATTCTACTGATGGTGATGATAAGGATGATGGGGTTGATAGGGACGAGCCTGAATCAGACGAGGCAGAGTTAGAAGAATCATTCGAAGAACCGGAATCCTTTGAGGATGATAATCTGGAGATCTCTGAAGAGCAGTTTGCTGACGCAATATATGATGATCTTCCTCAGACTGAGCTTACAGATGAGGAAAGGGAGATCTTTACATATTTTACTCCTATCAGCGGAATGGAAGCAGCCCTTTGCCAGGTATTAACCGGAGTAAGAGCACGCATGATGTCCGAGGGCAAGACTTCTACCGGGAATATTATTATCCAGGGCGGAGAGGGTACCGGCAAGACTACACTTGCTACTAACCTCATTACGGTACTTCAGAATGAGGTAGGAAGACCGGGCAGGAATGTTGGAAGAATTGACGGGGAACGCCTTAACACCAAGGACTTATCCAAGCTTTTTAGCAAGATAAGGGGAGGTGCTCTCATAGTAGAGAGAGCGGGCGATATCACAAGAGACACAGCATTAGAGCTTTCAGCCCAGATGGAGCAGGACGAAAGTGGTATACTGGTTATTCTGGAGGATGCAAGGATTGGCATAGAAAGGGTAATGGCGCTCAATCCCATGTTTTCCAGGCGGTTTACCGAGAAAATAGTTATTCCGGTGCTAAGCATTGATGAGCTGGTTAATTTTGGCAAGGCCTATGCTATAGAACTGGGATATTCAATAGATGAAATGGGGGTTTTGGCCCTGTATGACCGTATCAATCTTATTCAGCGGACAGATCATCCCACCAATCTTACAGAAGTCAAGGAAATCATAGACGAGGCCATTGACGCGGCAGAAGGAGGCGGGATAAGAGGATTTCTGGGACGATTCGGCGGAAGACATTTTGATTCGGACGGCAATCTTATCCTTCAGGAAAAGGATTTCCAGGGCAAATAAAATTGAGGAACTGTCGCGAAATACAGTTCCTAAGAGTGATGCAGATCATCACATCGGGGTAAAGCAACATATTTTAAGGACAGCAAGGGGGAAATGACATGAGAAATTTCACAGAATTGGACATGTATTTGTTCGGACAGGCGACCAATTATGACATTTTTCGCAAGATGGGCGCACATCCGGCAAAGGACGAAGATGGAAAAAAGGGTATCTTTTTTGATGTGTGGGCTCCGCATGCTAAGGCAGTGGCCGTAATAGGGGATTTTAACGGCTGGAACGAGACATCACACATGATGGAGAGACTTTCTCCCACAGATATGGGAATCTGGGAGCTGTTCACACCGGATGCCAAGGAAGGCAGCCTTTACAAATATCTGATCTACACTGAGGATGGACGCAAGCTTTATAAGGCAGATCCATTTGCGACTACATCAGAGGTACGCCCTGAAACAGCTTCCAAGGTTTATGATATTACCGGATTCAAGTGGACAGATTCAGCCTGGATGAAGAAGCGTGCCGCTGCGGATCCTTATTATGAACAGCCTATGGCTATATATGAGGTTCATCCCGGATCATGGAAGCGTCATCCCGGCAGAGAGGATGAGGGCTTCTATACATATCGTGAGTTTGCGGATGCATTAGTAGAATATGTTACAGACATGGGATACACCCATGTGGAGCTGATGGGAATATCTGAGTATCCTTTTGATGGATCATGGGGATATCAGGTAACAGGCTATTATGCTCCTACATCCCGTTATGGTGATCCTAAGGATTTCATGTATTTGGTTAATACCCTCCACAAGAAGGGCATCGGAGTAATCTTAGACTGGGTACCTGCCCACTTCCCCAGAGATGCTCACGGACTTGCTGATTTTGACGGACAGGCTCTGTATGAATATGCTGATCCTAAGAAGGGAGAGCATCCTGACTGGGGTACCAAGATTTTTGATACAGGACGCCACGAAGTCAAGAACTTCCTTATTGGCAGTGCCATCAACTGGATAGAGGAATATCATATAGACGGACTGAGGGTTGACGCAGTTGCTTCCATGCTGTACCTGGATTACGGCAAGGAAGATGGTCAGTGGGTTGCCAACAAATACGGCGGCAATGAGAACCTGGATTCCATAGAATTCTTCAAGCACATTAATACACTTATTACCGGCAGATATAAGGGTGTAGTAATGATAGCAGAGGAATCTACCGCATGGCCGCGTGTAACAGGACCGGCCAAGGAGGACGGATTAAACTTCTCCTATAAGTGGAACATGGGATGGATGCACGACTTCCTGGATTACATGAAGCTGGATCCGTATTTCCGTAAGGATAACCATAATAAGATGACCTTTGCAATGAGCTATAACGAATATGAGAAATATATTCTTGTAATATCTCATGATGAGGTAGTTCATCTGAAGTGTTCCATGATCAACAAGATGCCTGGCCTGGAGGGAGACAAGTTCAAAAACTTAAAGGCCGGCTATGCATTCATGATGGGACATCCTGGCAAGAAGCTCTTATTCATGGGCCAGGATTTTGCGCAATACCAGGAATGGAGCGAAGAGCGCGAGCTGGACTGGTATTTGCTTGACAATCCCGACAACAGGGCTATTAATGACTGGATGAGGGATTTACTGGATATATATCACAAATATCCGGCCATGTATGAGCTTGATACCAGTTGGAAGGGGTTTGAGTGGATCAATGCCAATGACAATTACCGCAGCATTTTCTCCTTTGTGCGTAAGTCCAAGAATGGCAAAAAGAACCTTATGTTCGTGATCAATTTCACACCGATGCCTTATGAAGATTATCGTGTGGGTGTGCCTGAGAACAAGAAGTTAAAGCTCATATTGAACAGTGACGATCCCAAATTTGGCGGAGAGGATTCCAAGCGCAAGGTTCAGTACACACCTCAGAAGATGGAATGTGACGGCAAGGATTATTCAATAGCATTTCCTTTGTTGCCTTACCAGGTTGCAGTATTTACATATTGATGAATAAAGACGATACACTAGATAAGACAATCAACCAATTCGTAGATGAATTGATGAACAACGACACAGACGACAGTTCTCCGGAGCCAAAAACATTCTCCCCCGGAAGGGGGAGAATTATTCTTATTATACTGATAGCTGCTACCATTGCAGCCTGTTATTTCGCGTACGCTAATCGCAGTTATTCATCCTATTCCATCCAGCAGAGGATTGACAGAAGCAGTGTAGATACGACGAACTACATGTCTTATGACGATAATTTGTTTTCTTACAGCAGGGATGGAGCTTCTCTTGCAGATTTTGAAGGAAATCCCATATGGAATGAAAGCTTTGACATGGAAAATCCCGTTTGTGATATCAACGGGGATTATATTCTGGTGTATGACAGAGAACACACCGGAGCGGTAATACTTGACGACTCAGGAAGGGTAGGAAGTCTTTCAATGACGCTTCCTATAGTCAGGGCAAGTGTCGCCGGAAACGGAGATACGGCAGTTTTAATGCAGGAGCAGGATACCGCTTATATAAGACTGTTTCATCCTGACGGTGATATTATAGCATCCGGTGAGATTCACGCAACAAATTCCGGATATCCGGTAGCCATGGATCTGTCTTCGGATGCAAGGAGACTTCTGGTATCCTTATTGGATCTGAATGATGGAGATATTAAAACAACATTATGTTTTTATGATTTTGTTGACAAGGATAATGTTGACAAAAATCATATAATGGCCAATTTTTCATATTCCGACGAGGTAATTCCACAAGTAGCATTTCTGGGTGAGAACGCGGCAGTTGCAGTAGCTGACGAGGAACTGATATTTTTTGATTTTCATAAAGATATTACAGTTAGAAACAGGGTCTTTTTGTCCCAAGAGATAGAGAATGTATTTTACTCAAACAACCGCGCTGCAATAATCACATCCCAACAGACAGATAAAGGCAAATCATGGGATGTACTCCATGTTTATTCTGAAAGCGGTGCAGAAAGATTCATAAAGCATATTCCTGCGAGCATGAGTTATGCGGGATTTATGGATAATGGCGAGATAGTACTTCACAATGGCCGCAAGATCAGGATCTTTCGTGATGATGGCAAGGAAAAATTAAAAGCCAAATCTGAAGAATCCATAAGGGCAATCTTCCCCTGGGATGGACTTCGAAATTACTATTTTATCACTAAGGATGAGACTCAAAGGGTGATTTTGCAATGATCAATGCTCTGACAATTATTTGCGCTGTGCTTACTGTACTTGTGATATTTCGTGGATACCGAAGGGGTATTATAGGAATCGTATACGGTGTGGCAGCCTGGCTTTTTATATGTATATTTGTTATTGTGGTAAGCCCTGTACTATATAACACATTGGAGGAAAATGAATCTTTTTGCGACATGATCTATGAGAAGATTTATCCTTATGTGGACAGCAGCATCCCAAAGCTTCAATCCAGAGCAATAAATAGTACTGGCAGCCCCGATGAAAAATATATGAATATGGCGCAAAATGCTTCCATTTCCGTTCCTGAGGAATATCAGGATGCATTTAATAACTATATTGAAAATGGCGGAGATATAAGTGATGTATCAGATGCCGTGAATCAGTATCTGGATGATACCGGAAAAGACTTAGGGGATGTTGCCAGGGATATTCAGGATGGAAATATTCAGGTTCCCGAGCAATATCAGGGTCTGGTAGATGGTATAAAAGACAGTGGAGTGGATCTGTCAGAATTGGCTGACAGTGTTAAGGACAGCGGGGTTAATCTGTCAGATATAGCTGAATCACTAAAGGAAGGTGTATCAGGCACAGCAAAAGATGTAAGGGAGAATGCAGTAGCAGCAGCGGCAAAAAAGGTTACGGATCTGATTTTACATATACTGGCAGTAATAATGGCATATATTATAGCAAAGATAATATGCCTGATTGTCAAACTTGTAATAAGCTTTATAACAGAGACAGGACCTATAAAGCCTGTGGTGCATATGGCAGGCGCAGCTCTTGGGATCATAGAAGCATTATTATATATTTGGATAATCCTTTATATAATATCATTAGTCAGGCTGGCTCCCCAGGGCCAGGGTTGGTATGATCAGGTTCAGGCAAATCCGATACTGACATTTTTGTATGATAATAATCTTTTGGGAAGCTTTTTATCGGGATTGATGGGCTAAGGAAACGCACGAATTGTGCGTGCTGTGAATCATAAGCGAAGGGTAAAATATTAAAAGATTATAAAAAAAATAAAATTTTTGTTGACAGTGAATTTTTATTGTGATATATTATCAAAGCTGTCGCAAAACAGCAGCGAGCACATTGACAATTGAACAATGAGACAATAAGCGAAAGACAAGACGAGGAAAGAATTAAAACCAACCTACAATTCCAATACACGGAAGAATCTTTCGGATAAACGAGGCAGAGAGAAGCCAGATTTATCTGAGCATTATAAAAGGAAACATTCATTAAGTGAAAGACTCAAACATGAGAGTTTGATCCTGGCTCAGGATGAACGCTGGCGGCGTGCTTAACACATGCAAGTCGAACGAAGCTCCTGCGCCGAATTCTTCGGAAGGAGGCAAAGGAAGACTGAGTGGCGGACGGGTGAGTAACGCGTGGGTAACCTGCCCCATGCAGGGGGACAACGGCTGGAAACGGTCGCTAATACCGCATAAGCGCACGAGTAAGGCATCTTACGGTGTGAAAAGTTCCGGCGGCATGGGATGGACCCGCGTCTGATTAGCTAGTTGGTGAGGCAGAGGCTCACCAAGGCGACGATCAGTAGCCGACCTGAGAGGGTGACCGGCCACATTGGGACTGAGACACGGCCCAAACTCCTACGGGAGGCAGCAGTGGGGA
>CAJOFQ010000035.1 GCA_905233955.1 uncultured Lachnospiraceae bacterium | reverse complement strand
TCAAATCCCCCCACATCGGTAACCTTGATCCTGCGTCCGTCCACAGAACGGGAAGCGGAGATACCGGATTCCTTGGTGATCGTAGAATATGTGGACTGCACGCCAAAGTCAGAACCATCCTTATTCAGAGTTATGACTGCGTTCTCCCCGGGAACCACCTTGACATAGGCCCTGTCGGTAATTATCGAATTAAGTCTCTCATCCCACTCAAAACCTAAAAATTCCTTCAATTCGGGGCTCATCTGCACATCCAGGCTGGCTTCATCACCATAAGAGATGGATGTAATGCTGATATTATTAGGCGTAATGGAATCCTCATCATAATAATCACTTATAAATGCCTCGCCCTTTTCAGCAGTCTGGCGGAACATTGTAAAATACTCCTCACCACTCTTGCCGTAGGGAAGTGTAACTCCGTAGCCATTAATATTCAAAAATAGTCCTGCGCTATCCTTGCCCTCATCAGACGCCATAAACTCAGCCAGCTCGTCCCATGTCTTGCTGGTCTCCAAGTAAGCGTTGGTAGGCATTTCGTTTATTGTAAGCTCATAATTACCAGCAGGAACTTCTGTAGAAAGCGTAACCCTGGAAATACCTTCTGTGTAAACTCTCTTATCAAGAGAGCCGTCTAACAGTGACTTGGTATTAAACTCCGTAGTTTCGGAAATACGCTGAATCTCGTCTGTCAGCTGGGTTATTTCGTCCTGGATGGATTTCCTGTCTGAGTCAGAATTAGTTCCGTTAGCTGACTGCACTGACAGCTCGCGCATACGCTGAATCATGGATGTGACTTCATTAAGAGCTCCATCTGCCGTTTCCAGTACCGATGTACCGTCCGAAGCATTTTCGGAGGCCTGGTTCAAACCTCTTATCTGAGCGCGCATCTTGCTGGAGATCGCCATTCCTGAAGGATCGTCCCCTGAATGATTGATCTTATAGCCTGATGAGAGCTTTTCCATGGAAATCGAAAGATAGCCTTCATTACGAAGAAGATGCTTATTAGAGATAACTGCGGAAATGTTATTATTAATCTTCATTAAAATTCCTCCGGACGCCAAAAGGCGCACGATGCCTGTCTATGGTTTCGACCAGCGCATCCGTGCGTCTATGTTTTTCGTCGGGACTTCCTTGTCCTGTTACCTATTATATCGGACAATTCGAGCCTTTTCTTAAGGAACTGTATCAAAATTACCTGCACATTTCTGACTTGTCTTCCATCAACGATGTGCCAAACCTACGCCCACTCAGAAACTGATTGCACAAAGGTTCTGGCAATGCCGTATAACACTCTTGTCTGAACTACAGGACGATCTGCATCATCAGATGCTGCTGCATATCCCTGCTGCTCATCATAGTATATAGCATCATCCTTAAGCCCGTTATCCTGTCTGAATGTAAGGTTTGCAGGAACTCCTGCCTCACGCTCCAAGGATGCGGAAAGCTCCTCAGATATACCGCGAATACTGTTAAGGGTTGCAGAAAGCGTGGTTGTTACAGTCCCGTATACTCCATCCGATTCGTAGCGGAATGAAGCCCTTACGGTACCAAGGCTTGCCATGCTCATAACCATATCCACAATGCCTCTGTTCTCTTCGCTGCCCCTCTGGATCTTAAGCGTCATGTTTCCAATTCCATCCCTGGTTGAAACCGGGACAGAATAGGTCTCAGCCCTTCTTCCAAGCTGTCCCATAGTTCTGATCTGCTTAATGGAAATCTGCATTCCCCTTACATCAATGGTACCTGCCGGTTCCTCCACAAGCATGGTCTTCATCACATTTTCAGCAACCTTTTCAAGGTTCTGCTGTGCTTCCTCCATCTCCTCGGGAGAACGAATTGCCTCTCCAAAATCCTCTATCAGATCGGCTATTACATCATCCAGTCCGGTATTTCCTTCTCGTACACCCTCGTCCTCTGTTCCAAAGACACTTCGGTCATTTCTGCCAAAAAGTCTCCGATACATACCGTTGCGATCAGCCAGCATGGAGGAAAACGCTTCCAAATTGCCGGGAGACTGGGGCAGGTCAAAGTGACTTAGCATCTCATATACTCTTTCTTCTGCCTGTACTGCCCGGGCTATGTTGTCACGAGTCCTGGTATCATACTCTTTTTGAAGCCTTTCATCCTCTGCCGTTTCAGCCATTTCGGACAGCGCTTCAGCAAAGCTGTCCGGAGTCATGTCCATGTATGAATCCTCTCCAAGGCTCTGCAATTTCCCCGGAGTAATAAACTCACCTGCGTCCTTCATACGCTTGGTCTGGAACGCCATCTCTATCTGATCAGTAATAGAAAGTACACTCTTGTCAAATTCGGCAAATCCAAAATCGTCATCTATTGTGTACTGGCGATTTTCGTGTCTTCTGGTTCTTACTGCTGTCATAAGATTCCTCAAAGTAATATCAGCACCCTGAGCCAAAAGCTGTCCTATTACCGCGCCATCCGTTTTTTCCACCTGATATATCAGGCGATACACTCCAACGAAAGCATCTCTTTCTTCTTGTGAAAAATCACCGTTCTGCTGAGCCTTAAATAAGAATTCCGAGAATTTTCCTTCCGCTGAATCAGAAGAAGAAACCGCTTTAATACTTTCTGATTTTTCCTCTAATTCTGTCATGGAAAGATCCAAAGGATTCTCCCCTTCGCGTATCATATTTGCTACCACTGAGGGAGTAAGATTTTTAAGAACTCTGGAAACCATTTCATCACTGTTTTTAATCTCCAGTACAGATTCTCTGGTGATAACCTGTTGATTATATGCCAGTATCCTTACTGCCCTTCGATCCTGCTCTGTGGGTTCAATATCTATATCCTCTAAAATGTCGTCCACATTGCGGAAAGCTTTTTTTATAGAATCCCCAAGATCACGGCGCACCTCGGTTCCAACAGTCTCATACCGCTCTTCCATCCTGGCAAAATCCTGTGCCAGCCGGGTTCCCTCACGATGCAGCTGATCCAATGTAGCATGGGAAATGTCCGGTATCCTTCCCAGCAATACTGCAGGCATCTCTTTTAATTGAGCTGTTCGCAGCAGGGTATTGTCATACAGCTCCTTTCTTATCGACAATTCGTCTTCAAGGGCACTGTTGTCAGGACCATCTGCAGCGTCTGTGGAAATCTCGATAACTTCTGTACTTTCTATAAGCATCGTGCTTTCAAATCTGATCTCCAGAGATTTCAGATTGTCAACAAGCTCAGACAGCTCTGTGGTGTCAATGGATATTCCCTGCTTTAACAAAGAAAGATTCGCCTGATAACTCATAACAAGCCGGGTTTCTTCCAACAGCCTTGCAGCTTTTACGGCTGTTCCGGACAACCTGGAAGCATCTGTTCCATCCAAAGCTATATTCTCAGTTTCTGCTGCACTATTATCATTTATAGCTTCTGCTGCGTTATTTTCATTTGCAATTTTTGCTGCGGCATCGGTATCATAATCGTCTTTATTAACTTCCGGATTTTCTAGTCCCCTTTCTTCCCTTATCATCTGCCTGCGCAGATTAGCGGGAGTAAGCTCCTCTCCCTTCTCCATTACGCGTCCGGCCTGTTCATCTGTCACATTGGAAATTGTTTCATTTACAATATCCGCTTTGTCTGACATGGAATAGCCGTCTATGAGATAAGCCTCCTGCGGTTTTTTACCTTCAGATACAGCATCCGTTATCCTGTCAATAACCTTCTTAGGTGAGAGATCTATATCCTCTGACTGGAGCTCGTTAAGGTATGAAATATTCTCCTTAGTAATTGGAATATCTTTGTCCAACATCCATCTGATATTTGACTCCTGTGTCTCGTCCATAACCAGGTCAGCAGCGTCTACTCTTCTTTTTGCATCATCAAGAAGCATATTAAAATCTTCATCGCTAAGTGGACTTGCAGGCACATCAAATGACTGTCGGGAAAAAGATGCTCTATACACATTCTCAATGGTAGGCTCGAGCTCGTTATTTAATAAATACTCCATTGCCTGAGGTGTAATCTCTTCTACCTCTCCAGCCTTTTGCATCGCCAGAACTCCATCTGCCACAATTTCCTCATCAGCAGGGAGGTCAGCCGCTTGAAGAGCTGATTCCACAAGAGACGACAGCGCCTGGCTGTTACCAGTCATATCTTCGATTTCAGACTCTGACAGTCCGCCCATTACGGAAATATCCGCTCCACCCATGGCAAGGTGCATTTTTATCTGATCTATTACAGTACTTATCTTGTCAGGCTCCATATCTTCAACATCGTAGCCTTCTTCCTTAGCACCGTTAAGATCCTCAACCGAAAAACCGGCTACTGCCATGGACAGATTTTTCTTAGTAGATTGGACATCTGAAAAAGAATCGCTCTTTCTGGCAATTTCTTCTGCAAGAGTCTCATCCTGGGTTCCGTTTTTATCGTATTGTCCGCCGCGCTGTATACGCTTGTTATAATCTCCCGCAAAGAACGCAGCAGCCTCACCTTGAGAGGGCGCTTCTGTGGCTCTTTCATTCTTCCTTGTAACATGCGGCACATTAGATACTTCCGTCCTGGCAGGCTGTGACATTATATTTCTTAAATCTTCAATATGCATAAATCATCCCTCAAAAATAAGTCCTCAATATCCTAACGAATATATCGGACTTATTTTTGCATTTCATTATTGTTTTTTCCTCATTACAATTCTGTTCTGCCTTCTAATGCTCTAAGCAAGGTCATCTCATCAATATATTCCAAGTCACCGCCAACCGGCACTCCGCTGGCAATACGCGTAGTAAGTATTCCAGTAGGCTTTAAAAGCTTTGCTATATACATGGCCGTAGTCTCACCCTCTAATGAAGAATTGGTAGCTATTATCACCTCATCCACATCATGCTGAAGGCGAAGCATCAGCTCCTTCAAGCGTATATCCGCCGGGCCTATTCCCTGCATTGGAGAGATGGCACCATGCAGCACATGATATACTCCTTCGTATTTCTGGGTCTTTTCATAGGCGGCAAGATCCCTGCTGTCCTCTACCACCATTATCTGCCTGTGGTTGCGCTTGGGATTGCCACAGATCGGACAAAGTTCACTGTCTGTAAGGGTGTAACACTCTTTGCAGAAACGAACATTCTCCCTTGCCGACCAAATTGTATCAGAAAGCCGTTTCACCTCGTCCTTGGGACTGTGAAGAATGTGAAAAGCTATACGCTGAGCGGATTTTGAACCAATTCCCGGAAGCCTGGATAATTCACCGATCATGTCACTGATCTGTCTGCTGAAATATTCCATGGCTTAAAACGGGAGTCCCCCGCCCAAGGCTCCAAGTCCGCCCATTCCACCAGTTGCCTCGTTCATCAGAGCTTCGGACTGTTCGTTTAATTTACGCATCGCCTCATTGGTAGCAGCAACAATCAGATCTTCGAGCATCTCAATATCATCGGGATCCACAACCTCTTCACTCAGATGAATAGACTTCATCTCGTGCTTGCCTGTAACGGTAACCTCTACAGCCTGACCTCCAGCTGACGCGGTTGCTTCCATTTCCTCAACTGCTTTTTGAGCTTCCTCCATCTGACGCTGCATCTTCTGTGCCTGCTTCATCAGATTATTCATTCCGCCCGGCATCGCTCCTCCGCGAAATGCGCCTCTTTTAGACATAGTTAAAAATCCTCCTCTTCTACCTGTATACCCGTCTCTTTTTCAAAACGGGATACAGCATCACCATATTTTTGTGTCCTGTCAACCTGAGAAGTGTTGAGCAGGATCACCAATGGTACCTTAGCACCTATGTGTTCCGAAACAAGCTGCTCGATCTCTTCTTTTTTTTCAGGCTGGGATAATTGCTTGTACGCAGTTGCCTGCATGGCATTAGCCTCATCATATACCAGCATGAGACTGCTTCCATCCTCAGAAACCGTAACATGAGCCATCTCCAATATCTGAGAAAGCATACCCCCGGCTCTGGCTTTTATTCCCTTCCACTGGGCGGCAGCCTGTCTGACATCGTCCTCAACTGCATCTGGAAAAGCTGCTTTTACCATGTCAGAATCACTGCTGTTGGGATGTGAATCTGCCGGAGCGTCAGATCTTGCCACAAATGAACCGCTGGCCATCCGCTGCTCCAGGTTATCCAATCTGTCTATAACTGCCGAATAGTCATCATCCATCTGAGGGCGCATAATGCGTATCATAGCAATTTCAAAAAGAGCTCTCTTCTGCGGATTGCCACGCAGATCCACCAGCAGCTCTGACATTATGTTAATGTAACGCATTAACACTGTCATGTCTACCTTGGAAGCTTCCTCCTTAAGACGGGCAAGATGCTCCGTAGAAACATCCAGAACATCCTCCATGTCATCAGCCGATTTCAGCAACAGAAGATTTCTTAAATGCCATGTAAAATCCACTGCAAACTGGGTAAGCTCACGGCCTGCCATGACGACATCCTCAATGCACTGCATTACGCCTGCTACATTACCATCCAGCAATCCATCCAACAGATCAGACAGTATTCCTGTGTCCACTGCTCCAAGTACTGAGAGTATCTGATCGTAACTAAGCTTGCCGTCAGGATAAAATGATATGCACTGATCCAACAGTGACAGGGCATCTCTCATAGAACCATCAGCCCGTCTGGCAATAAAATTAAGCCCCTTATCCTCGACTTCCTGACCATCAAGTCCGATCAGCTCCTTCATACGATCAACTATAGTCTCAATGGTCATTCGCTTAAAATCATATCTCTGACATCTGGACATGATTGTAATAGGAACCTTGTGAACCTCAGTGGTCGCAAGGATAAATATAACATATGACGGAGGCTCTTCAAGGGTCTTTAACAACGCGTTAAATGCCGCCTGGGAGAGCATGTGAACCTCGTCTATAATGTAGACCTTGTATCTGCCCTGTGTGGGCGGATAATCTACCTCGCCTATGAGCTGGCGCATCTCATCTACTCTGCTGTTAGAGGCCGCGTCAATCTCTATAACATTCATGGAATTTCCTTCACGCGCCATTCTGCAAAATGCACACTCCCCGCAAGGGCTGGCATCCTCGGAAGGATTCTCGCAATTTGCCGCGGAAGCAAATATTCTGGCTACGGTGGTCTTACCTGTGCCTCTGGTTCCTGTAAACAGGTATGCATGTCCTATCCTGTCAGTATGCAATTGATTGACCAGAGTTCTAACTATGTGATCCTGACCCTTGACATCGGAAAATACCCTGGGTCTATAGCGTCTATAGAGTGCCTGATACGCCATATATCATCAGTCCCCAAAGGAAATACCCATGCGCTTGGCTTCCTTAACCATCTTACAATTAGGATCTACCACCTTGAGCTTGCCAGCAACTTCCTCAAGCGGCACAAGCTTTGTCTCGCCATTGATTATGCCGACCATGTTGCCAAATTTGCCGTCCATAATAGCCTTCGCTGCCGCTGATCCAAGCCTGGAGCAAAGAACTCTGTCATAGGGACAGGGGCTTCCACCTCGCTGTGTATGTCCCGGAACTGTAACTCTGGCTTCTGAGCCTGTGCGCTCGGTGATCATCTGAGCTACCCTGTAGGATACTGAAGGATATGCTTCCTTGGCGCGTTTTTTCTTGAGCTCCTTTTTGGACAGCTTGGCGTCCTTTTTTGAAATTGCACCTTCTGCTACTGCCAGTATTGTAAAGCCCTTTCCTGCCTTGCGTCTTTTTTCAATGGCTTCGATAATTGAATCATCACTATAAGGAATCTCCGGAAGCAAAATTATATCCGCTCCTGATGCCACCCCTGCGTAAAGGGTCAGCCATCCTACCTTGTGTCCCATTACTTCAACGATAAATACACGATTATGAGAAGCGGCGGTGGTATGGATACAGTCTATTGCCTCACAGGCTATGTTAACTGCACTGTAAAATCCAAATGTCATATCCGTACCGTATATGTCGTTATCTATAGTCTTAGGAAGATGTATTACATGAAGTCCTTCCTCCCTAAGAAGGTTCGCGGTCTTCTGTGTGCCGTTACCTCCGAGGATAACCAGACAGTCAAGATTGAGCTTATAATAATTGTTCTTCATAGCCTCAACCTTGTCTATGCCGTTCTCACCCGGATCGCGCATATTCTTAAAAGGTTCTCTGGATGATCCTAAGATTGTTCCTCCCCTGGTAAGTATTCCGGAAAAATCTTCACTGGTCAGCAGTCGATAGTTACCGTAGATCAATCCTTTGTAACCGTTATAAAAGCCATATACCTCAAGATTGTCTACATTCTCAGACAATCCCTTGACCACGCCTCTCATAGCTGCATTTAATGCCTGGCAGTCTCCTCCACTTGTCAGCATTCCGATCTTCATCATAATCCCCCTTTCGGTGCTGTTAAAACATTCGGCCCTTTTGACCCTGGTGTGCTGGCACACCAGTATCATTTTAATATAAAATTTCATTCTTGTAAATCTATTTGAAGTGGTATAGAATAGTACGAGCGTGTGTTATTTGGAGTTGTAGCGAAGTGGTCATAACGCGGCGCACTCGAAATGCTAATTGTTTTTTTGATAAGTCAATACGCAGAGGTACTCAAGTGGTCCAAGAGGAGGCACTCGAAATGCTTTAGGCCGGCAACGGTGCGTGGGTTCGAATCCCACCCTCTGCGCTTTCAAGGGAGTTATTAAAGCCTCTTCTTTTCTCTTTACGTTTGCTGTAGTTTTGCTTTCATCGTTCCCATGCACCGGTTCGCTATCTTCAGGTGCTGAGCTGGTCTTACCGAGTCCCAGGCTTGCCATCATGGAAGCGGCAGTGCTTTTCTTGGTTTCACTGCTCAAATGAGAATATATATTTGCTGTAGTTGAGAAATCGCTGTGTCCAAG
>CAJOFQ010000034.1 GCA_905233955.1 uncultured Lachnospiraceae bacterium | reverse complement strand
TTGAAAACGCCTGCGATGCCACCGCTGAGACGCTGCGTCCGTCTATAGTCTCCGGAATCGTGGCGGATGATCCTGTGCCGTTATAATCGGTTATCCTGACCGACCCGTCACTTAATATCTCGTATTCATAATTGCCCGAAACAGCCGCCTCGGCATCTACCGACGCTATACCAAACGCCATCATCGCTGATGCCGCCAGCATGAAAAATATTGAAAAAAGCTTTCTCCACATAACATGCTCCTGATCTATAGTACATTTTGAAATAACTCAGACACAAATTCCCCCAAATGTTGTGCCCGGTACTAATTTTACCACATTATATAGATCAGGTCAAAGAATATCCGCATGGATTCACGCGCGAAATTCAATATAGACAAACTCACCTCCGTGCGAATTTTGTGCAGGATTCGCGGTCGCTTTGCAGCCTTCCTCTAAAAAAGCACAGTCCTACTTATCAATAAGGAACTGTATCGAAATTAATTCTTCTACAGTTCCTAAGTTAAGACTGTGCTTTATTATAATCTATAATTCCCTGTTATTGAGCCTGCGATAGTCGCTTGGGCTCTCGCCGCATTTTTGCTTGAACACCTTGGAAAACGCCAATGGATCATCATATCCGCACAACCGGGCGACTTCCCGAACCGGACGATTCGATGTGCTAAGATAAAGCCTGGCATGTTCCATTCTGACTGCTATCAGATATTCCTGAGGCGACATCCCCGTCTCACGGTGAATCATCTGAGTAAGATACCCCCTGGATACGCCTATCTTCTTCGCTAGCTCTGCAATCCGGATCCTCTGCTGAAAATGGGACCTGATATAAGATGCCGCATAGCGTCCATAATTATCCGGCCTAAGATCACCGGTCGCTCTCATCTCACTATCCTGAATGTCCGCCAGCGTCAAAAGCATGCCAGCCGCCTGGCGAAGCTCTTCCGATGAAAAATCATCACTGGATGCAAGTATCTTTTGAATTTGCTCCTTTAACTCATTGTCAATATGGTTTTCAGTCTGCATATACCCCTTCTGTCTATAACCTATAACTGCTTAAGAACTGTTTAGAAATAAGTTAGAATTCCTAAATATCTCTGCACAGCAACTTGTGTGGATCGTGGAAAATTATAGCACAGGGCTTGATTTTGTCAAGGAAGGCGGCCAGGTATCAAAGAACTATTCCAGCCTTTTTACAAAGCTCCCTGGCGCTTTCTACAGAATCTATGCCTGTAGGATTCTTGATCGGAGCAAATTCATGCTCTCTTACGACCTCATAAGGCAGGCAGGTAGACAGCTGATGAATCATATCAAGCACAAGCTGTTCAAACTTGTAGCCATTAGGCTCTGTAGGCTTGATAAGATTGGCATTCTCGTCAATATACGGAATCTTCTTCTCCACGATGTGAAGGGGCATCTTGTCATCGGCAACCGCCGACAGCTCCGGTACATGGAACAGGTAATTCAATATAACCCCGAAATTGTACGCAGGATCACCGTTTTCATCCTTGGCATCCATCATTTCTTTTGACAGCTCATAATATTCTACGATAGAGGGTCTGCCATCCTCCAAACAAATAACACCTACCTTTTCATCCGGTGCCGCCTTGCGTACAACCTTGGCACCCACGGAGACCTTGGCCAGCACTGTTGCGCCAACAAAGCAAGGGTCACATATCCGCTGAAGAACATTGTCCACAGCAAAAATGTCAATCCACTCAATTCCTTCATCCACAAGAATTTGATCCAGGCCTGCACGAACCATGGAAGAATACCATCCGGCGTTGCCATTGGGGGATGTAGAAATGTGATCCTTCGCCTCCATGTAGAGCTTACCATTATAATCGCACGCCGGCGCCATATCCTGCTTGAAAAAGACTATCCGGTCTTCCTTGTAACCAAAATAATCCTTATCCTTCAGGAATGATACCGTAGCATCGTGATTCTTCTCGCTGGTCATGATAAAAAGCCTGATCCATGTGTCAGTCTCATGAACAACATCCAAAAGATTCTCAATTATTCTCTGGAAAATATAAACAGGCTTCGTCTCACCTATGTCATACATACCCTTGGGATTGTCTGATCCAAGCCTGGTACCCATACCTCCTGCCAGAAGCAGCGCCGCTGTCTTGCCGGCTTTGATAGCCTCCACTCCGGCATCATGGAATTCGTCCCTGCGCCGCTCGATCTCGTCAAGCTGCATTGCCGCAAGCGGAGCAAATTGGCCGCGGGCTTCTCCCTTGCCGGCTTCGCCTATACGGGAGAGAACTGCAAAGTCAGTCTCTTCTATCTGGGTAAGAAGGCCTTCCTGCTGATCCGCATCCAGCTCGTCAAAGTATTTTAACACATGCTCCTGTCCAAAGCTTTTTAGTCTGTCCTGTGCTTGTGATTTTGTCATAACAATCCCCTTTCTAAAACCAAAACCTTCCCAATAATAATACAACACATCAAAACTCGATGCAAATATTTCCCATTCACAACTTAACCAAAAGCCTCATATAAACCTCAAGCAGTGAATGGCAATGTGTATAAAAAGAGCCCACCAGACCAATGTCTGTGGACTCCATCAAATCATTATGGTATGTAACATTCAGGAAACGCTGAATTAACTCAATATGTCATTAAAACTCTACAAACTTGCCCTCGGCCTTGTCATTGATCACATAGTAGGCCCTGCGCTCTCCAAAATTGTAGTAGATATCCATTTTCTTGATACGGCTGGGCTGATGTCCGTCTGCCTTGTAATCCTCGCGGACACGCTCTGCTATTGCCTCAGAATTAATCTGCTCGCCGTCAATCTCAAAGATATGTGCAAAGGTCTTCGACTCGGCTGCCTTCGCAGGCTCTTTTTTTGCAGTCTCCTTCTTTGCTGTTTCCTTAGCTGCCGGAGCCTTCTTTGCAGTATCCTTGGCAGGAGCTGCTTTTGTTGCTGCAGCCTTTGCAGGGGTCTTGGCTGCTTCTGTATTCTTCGCAGCCGTTTCGGTCTTAGCTGACTTGGTCTCCTTCGCAGGAGCTTCTGTTTTTGCTGATGTAGATTTCTTGGTCTCTGAAGCCTTTACTGCATTTGCTAATGCTGCCTTAGCCTTGACCTGCTTTTCGATATCGTTTTTCTTTTTGGATGTTTTACGAGGTGCCATTATTATCTCCTTATGAAAATAAGTCGGTTTCTGCTTCGTTCCACAAATTACATGATTTGTGGCATTTTTTCAAGAGTCAATAGTCACTAATTATCATGCACTTATCACTTTATTTTACAGCATATTTTCAAATTTTTGACAAGATAGATATGAATGCTATAATATCCACAGTGCTGCCAAAATACGGTGGCGGTTATTCAAAAGAAAATAACTGTCTGTCAAGTGATACATTTTTGAACAAAAATTTATAGATTTTAACAGGTGAAAAAATGATAAACAATAAATATTCTCTTTTAGCACTCTTTACGGCGTCAATATTTATCTTCTCTTCCTGTGGTAATCCGGCCAGCAGCATGGATTCCGCAAATATGAAGGCATCCTATTCCAATGACGGCGGCTTCGTAGATAATGGATATTTTGCTGATGAAGCAGTTGAAGAGGACACTTACACCAGCTCTGACGATGTTTCAGGCGAATATGCTTCTGAAGGCTCAGAAACTGATAATACATCATCCATGCCCGATGATCCGGATGCTTACAGCGCCGATTCCCAGGACGAGAACACCTCCGCATCCAAAAAGCTTGATCGTGAAAAAATTGTCTATCATGGCAATGTTTCCATAGAGACCCTGGAATGGGAAGAATCAAAAAAGCTTCTGGAAAAAACCATTGAAAAATTCGATGGCATTATCCAGTCCGAAAATGAATATACCAATAGCGGATGGGATTATTCCTCCACAGGCGGCACCCGGGTTCTTAACATTACCCTTCGAATTCCGTCCGATAATTTCAAAAAATTCATGAAATCAACCGGAGATATCGGAAGTGTTACCAGTAAATCTTCCAACGCCGAAAACATCACCGGGGACTACTACGATACCAAGGCTCGTCTGGACACCTACCAGGCTGAGATGGATCGTCTGCTCGTGCTTTTGGACTCTGCCACCAAAATGTCTGATATTTTAAAAATTGAGAGCAAGATTTCTGATCTGCAATACCAGATAGATTCCACCCGTTCAAGGCTTGAGAATATGGATATGGATGTGGCATATTCCACGGTGGATATCTCTCTTGAAGAAGTCAAACAATACACCGCAGAAGAATCAACCTGGTATGATCGTGTAATAGAAACACTTCAGGACAGTCTGGAGTTCTTCCTTAATTTCCTGCACATTCTGGTGATAGGCGTATTGTATCTGGGGCCATGCCTTGTTGTAATCGTTTTGATATTGCTGGGTATCAGAAAACTGGTGAGAAAGTTTTACAAGGGCAGCCCTGTGAAAAAACCGACGAGATTTACATTTTTCAAAGGAAAAAAACAGGAAGCTCCGGAAGCTTCTGAGAGCGAAGACAACAGCCTTGCTGATAGCAGCAAGGACGATTCCGGCAAATAAAATGATACAAGGGTCAAATTGTACTCGCTTCCAGTGCCTCTACCACCTTTGGAAATTCCATGCAGTGGGATGCTTTTACCAATATTGTACTGTCAGGAGTGAGGGATTTAAGCAGCGCATCCGTCATCTCTTCCCGGCTATCAAAGCTGTGGATTATACAACCCGTTCCGCTGTCTTGCGCTGCCTCTCCGATATTTTTGGCCAGGTCTCCGGCTGTATATAACTCATCTATAGGAAGATTTGCCAGGTGCTCTCCAACGCCTCTGTGCAGCTCGATTTCTGTGGGACCAAGCTCGGCCATATCTCCGAGAACTGCGATCTTTTTATTTTCAGCTCTGGACAATAGATCCAGACCCGCCTTTACGGAAATTGGAGAAGCATTATAGCAATCGTCAATTACAGTAATATTATTATCCAGATGTACAAAACGGCTTCTGCCAGCCAGACTTTCTACATGTGAAATCCCATTTCTGATAGCCTCAGAATCCATCCCCAAACGGTTTGCAGCAGCTGCAGCTGCCAGAGCGTGGTACACATTATGAACTCCGGGAACCGGGATGTTCACTTCAAATGAATCCTGACCAATCCAAAGCCTGGCGTTAACACCTTCCATTCCCTGAGAACTTATATTGTCAGCCCTGATTTCCTGGTCACGGGTTCCAAAGCGAACCACAACCGCACCGGGCACTTCATCAATGGCTGCAAGCTTGTCGTCGTCAGTGTTGATAATAACTGCGGCTTCCTTGGCCAAATGCTCAAACACCTCTGTTTTGGCACGGAATACTCCGTCCCTGTCATGCAAAAATTCCAGATGACATTCTCCGATATTAGTGATCACAACCATATCAGGCTGCGCAATCTCACCCAATTGGTGCATCTCTCCAAAATCAGATATTCCCATTTCCACAACAGCAGCTTCATCCTCCGGCTGTATGGACAAAATTGTAAGTGGAAGTCCGATTTCATTATTGAAATTACCCTGTGTTTTGCAGACACGAAAACGCTCTCCCAGCACAGAAGCTATCATTTCCTTGGTGCTGGTCTTGCCCACACTTCCGATAATTCCAATTATGGGAATGGTAAGCTGGCGTCTGTAAAATGCGGCTATCTTTTTGAGAGCAATTTCACTGCTGTCTACGAGAATATATGGTTGGTCTAATCCTTCAATCTCGTGCTCAGCCAGCGTAAAAAGCGCTCCGTCTTTTAATGCCTGATCTATAAAGGAATGTCCGTCCACCCGATTGCCGACTATGGGGATAAATACATAATCCTTTTTGATTTTACGATTATCTGTTACTACGCCGCGCACTTCAACAGATCTGATTCTATCAATTGAAGCACTCTCACCCATTATGGTGCCGCCACAGGCATTTGATATGGTTTCTATGGTCAAATTGTTCATTTGTTTGCTTCTTTCAATTATTCTTCAATATTCTCGCCAAATCTTCTCATTGACAACTGAATGATCTCTTCACAGAGATTGCTGTAACTGATGCCTATTACATCTGCCTCCTGGGGCAATAAAGATGTGGGTGTCATCCCCGGCAGGGTGTTGGCCTCAAGACAGTAAATCTCGCCGTCTCCATCCACTATGAAATCCATTCTGGAATACACCTGCAATCCCAAAGCCGCAACCACCCTTTCTGCGTATAACTGCATCTGAGTGGTGGTCTCATCATCAAGATCGGCAGGGCAAATCTCCTCTGTGGCTCCCGCCTTGTATTTGTTGCGGTAATCGTAGAAGCCTTCCTTAGGGCGGATCTCGATTACAGGCAGGGCAACTCCGTCCAGTACTCCCACAGAAAACTCTCTGCCTTCTATATAATCCTCAACTAATATTTCTTCTTCGTATTTGAAAGCTTCGTTAATTGCTTCCTCGTAATGCTCAGCGTCATGAACAATTGTAACACCTATGGACGAACCGCCTCCAACAGGCTTGACCACGCATGGAAAAATGGTTTGATCCAGTGCTTTTTCCCGATCATAGGAGGCTCTCTTGATGGAAAAGCCCTGGGGACATGGTATCCCATAGTAATAGAAAAAGTGCTTGGATACCCCCTTGTCCATGGCAAGAGCGCAAGGCATGAAGCCATTGCCTGTGTAACGGATTCCCAGCAGGTCAAATGTTGCCTGGAGCTTGCCATTTTCACCGTCTGCTCCATGAAGCGCCAAAAATACTATATCCGCCGCCTTGCACAAAGCTATTACATTGGGACCGAAGAAACTGTCAGACTGGTCCTTACGGGAAGCCCTGACAGCTTCCAGATCAGGCGCCTCGGTCGGGATCTGGCCAACCTCGAGGCTGATCTCTTTTTCACGCTCAAAAAAATCGCTGATGTCACACTCCTCGTCTCCATAGCCCATGAAAACATCCACCAGAATTACACGATGTCCATGTCTGCGCAGTGCATCAGTGATCCGCTTGCCTGATTGCATGGATACATCTCTTTCAGTGGATAAACCTCCTGCCAATACTACTATGTCCATTTGTTTCTTGCCTCCTGTATTTTGTCTGCGCCTACTGTTGAAGCGGCTCTCTAATTTTGTGATATCGCCCCACTTCGTGCTTCATGCGGGGCGGGTTCCAAGGTCGTAAAACCACCTGCAAGCAAGCTTGCATGGTTTTAGACCTTTTGACCCTGATATCACAAAATTTGTATCAAATATGATTCAGATAAAAATGACCAGAAATCTTCATAACTGCAAAAGGCCGCATTTATGACATTAAACGCTTCTTTTAACATGTATGCATCCATAACCCGATTATCATCCTCCGGATCAACATTCAGGATCTTGATCTTGTTGCGGCGAACCCTGATCTCCATAAGGGCATTGCCTGATAGAAGCACTGCTTTTTCGGCTTTTTTGATATGATGCCTGGCCATATCCGGATACTGTTTGTACTCGCAAACCGCAGCGTTATTGCACAATACAGCATTTACCTTCCAGTAAGAATTGAGAACGGTTTTGCCCATGGATTGATTGGAAATCAGGCTGTTCAAAAGAGTTATGCTTTGCTCCACATCCTGCATCTCGTACATGAGAACTGCTGCCATATTACAGATACGGCATTCATTCTCCGTAAAATAACGGCTCTTGTAGTCGAAATTCTTATCCTTAATCAACAGCCCTGATTTTTTAAGAGTTTCCTCGCAAACCTTCAGAAAAAGCTCCGGATCAGGATTACTCTTATAACAGAACCAGCCCATGGCAAAATCAAAGAATTGTTCTTCCCATTTATTGTCGGTTATGTTGTCTCTGAATTCACATAATTTGCGCGGTACATCTTCGAGATCTCCCCGATCTAAATCGATCAGTATCAGCTTTTTTAACTCAAGCTGATTGATGGATGTAGTATCAAAAAAATCCGCATACGAAAAGCCAGACACCCCCAGCCGCTCAATTAACATTGAAAATTGAGCAGGTGAAGGTATCTGGCGTCCCGTTTCGATCCGGCTGATTGTCTTAACAGAACATATTCCCTGAGCAAGCTCCTTCTGGCTCAGTCCGGAAAATTTGCGTTCTCTTTTAAAAAAAGATCCGTAATCCCTCATCCATTAAAACTCCGGCTCGATCAATCCGTATGTGTTGCCGCGGCGCTTGTAAACCACATTCACTTCCTCAGTCTCGGCGTTGCGGAATACGAAGAAATTATGTCCTAACAATTCCATCTGTACACAGGCGTCCTCCGGATACATAGGCTTCATACCAAAACGCTTGGAGCGGATGATCTCAACAGTGTCGTCCTCTCCAGACTCCTTGTCAATAAAGTCCTGATGGAAAAAGCTGGTATCACCGCCCTTGTGGCGCTCTATCAACTTGTGGCGATAACGCTTGAGCTGGCGCTCAATAACCTCCTCCACCAGATCAATGGAAACATACATATCATTCGATACCTGCTCTGAACGGATTATATGACCCTTAACCGGGATTGTAACCTCGATTTTCTGACGGTCCTTGTTGACACTTAGTGTGACATTCGCTGTGGCTTCGTCGGTGAGATATTTGTCAAGCTTACCAAGCTTCTCTTCTACTGCTGCCTTAAGACCGTCGGTCAATTCGATATTTTTGCCTGTTATAATGATCTTCATGGGTTGGCCCCCTTTCTATTGGTTCAACTAGAAACAGTGTATCACATCCAATAGTTTGTAACAAGTGGAAGTTGAAATGATAATCTGCGCTATTGACACAAATTGAAGAAATATCTAAAATTATGACAAGTAAAACATGAGTAATAAGACAGTAAGAGGACAGTAAAAATATTTCCACGGTAAACAGACAGTAAATATTATTCGGGAGTAAACGAGCAGTAAAAATAATTAGTGTGCCATCTTAATCATTTTTATTATTATCGTTTTTCTACTCATTTGAGCCGCTCTAC
>CAJOFQ010000033.1 GCA_905233955.1 uncultured Lachnospiraceae bacterium | reverse complement strand
GTTTCAACCAAGGCTCATTATGTTGTAACTCCTGAAGATATCGCAGCAGGAGGATTTACCAACCATGTAGATGCTACGATAAGCGGTGGATCTGATGGAGACGGTGACGATGGCGAAGGCGGTGATTTCGGTGCAGATGACGAAGTGATCACGGAGACGATGGAGCCTTCCGTCAGAGTGATCAAGGAGTCTAAGACATCCGGAACTGTCAAGGCAGGCGACACAATCGCATATACTGTTAAGGTTATTAACAACGGTAATGTCAGCGTCAAGGACATCGAAGTAACTGACGAGCTTACAGGCGACAAGTGGACAGTTGACACTTTGACTACTGGTGGCAGCAAGGAATTTGAAGCAACCTACGAGGTCAAGGATGGAGATATCGAGTCCGGTAAGGTAACCAATGTAGCTACAGCCACAGGTAAGACACCTGACGGAGGGGATGTAACATCTGACGGACAGACCGAGAATGATGTTAACCAGAGCTTCAACCTGACTATCCATTATGTGGACGAGAGCGGCAATACGATGGCAGCAGATTATGTGGGCTCCTATCAGTACAAGAAGTCATTCTCAGTTAAGTCACCCGAGGTTGCTGGATACACACCGAATTACACGATAGTATCCAGTGATGAGAACGGTATGCCGGCCAAGAATGTAGAAGTAACAGTTACCTACTACAAGAACGCAGCTGTTACACCGACTGATAACGGCGGCGGTAATACCACGAACATCACCAACATCACTAACAACACTACAATTGAGAGTGATGATGACGATGACGATGATGACGATAGCACAAGCTCAGGCAATACTTCCGGAAATACTTCTGGCAACAGATCATCGACAAGCTCCGGAAGGTCGGGCAGCAGCCGTACATCAAACAACAACAGTGACAGTAATACTGCAGCCACTGACAACCAAGCACAGCAGCCGCAGGCAACTGAGACACCTCAGACACAGACACCTGCAGCGAGCGGTACCAGAGCTGCAACCAGAAGACCTGCTCCTGAGCGTGAAGCAGTGATCTCACTTGATGATGACGGTACTCCTCAGCTTGTATCAGCTTCCGATACCGAGACACCTTTGATGAATCTTGGTCTCGATGAGCATGCCTGCAATATCCTTAGATTCCTGATATTGCTCGCAGCGTTCGGAGTAGTTATCTATCATACCAAGGAGATGAAGCGTCACCAGAGCCGAATCTTCGAACTCGAAGAGAAGCTTGAAGATGCCAAGAAGAATAAATAAGCATAATCGCTTATAATGGATCTTCGCAAAAAGAGAACACCCAGCAACAAGGGGTGTTCTCTTTTATTTACAAAACCAAAAGACGGTTGTATAATAGCGACAGATAATTTTACTTGACTCTTCAATCAGGCTATACGCAAATTATTTTTGTGGGTTGCAGCACCTGAAATGGCTGCGGAAAATGGATTCTTTTAAGAAAATAGAAAGGCAAAATCATGAGCATAGATTTCGATCCGGTAAAAAAGAGAGACAGCCTGGTTAACAGTATCAGGGAGTATTCAAAAGAGCAGGGCTTCACAAAGGCAGTGCTGGGAATCTCAGGAGGCAAGGATTCCACAGTTACGGCAGCGCTGTTGGCAAGGGCCCTTGGCGCGGACAATGTATACGGAGTCATGCTTCCGGACGGCCAGCAGAAGGACATATCCGATTCCATGGAAGTATGCAAGGCATTGGGGATTCATTCAAGAATTGTTAATATTGGGGACATGCACAAGGCTCTTATGGCCGCTGTGCCGGATACAGTAGAAGATGGGTTTGAAGTCCCTTATTCCAGGGAGAGCGATATCAATGTTGCTCCCCGGCTTCGTATGACAGCGCTTCGATACATTACACAGGCACTTGGTGCCAGGCTTGCCGGCACAGGGAATCTGTCCGAGGTGACAGTGGGCTATTGTACCAAGGATGGAGACACATCCTGCGATTTTGCCTGTCTGTTAAGTCTGACAAGTGTTGAAGTGGTAGAAGTAGGACTGACAATGGAGGAGATCCCTCAGCATCTTGTTAAAAAGACTCCCACAGACGGACTTTCAGGCATGAGTGACGAGGAGAAGCTGGGAATCTCGTACCAGTGCATTCATGATTACATTCGAAAGGGAAGCTGCGGTGATCCTGATATTGATGAGCAGATTCGCAAAAAAGAAGCTGCGTCGTTATTCAAGCGTAAGCTGCCGCCGGTGATGCAGTAATTTTTCAGAGGAAGTAATAAATGGCACGCAATCGAGAGGTACAGCGATATCGCAGGAATTTAAAGGGCAAATACGACGGCTCCAAAAACGGCAAGCTTAATTTTATCAGGGGATTGGTGATTGTAGCAGTCATGGCAATACTTACATTTCGCTTTGTTATAGGTACATCTACCATTGATGGCCAGTCGATGAACCCTACATTGAAAAATGGACAGCGGGTGTTTTTTTTACGCGTCCTGCCAAAATACAAGGTTGGAGATATTATATCCTTCAGAATGCCCTCAGGAGATTACTATGTCAAGAGGGTAATAGCCCGTGAGGGAGATGTGGTAGTCGTGCAGGATGGCGCTATAACAGTTAATGGGGAACAGATTGCTGAACCGTATGCCAACGGCGAGACCGACACCCAGGAGGATACAGTCGTCTACCCATACACCGTTGGCCGGGACGCCTATTTCGTGGTGGGAGACAACCGGGAGCATTCCATAGATTCCCGCAGCTTTGGAGGAATCGTCAAATACCAGATACAGGGCAAGATTCTGGGTGATTACGACAGCCGCTACGGAATTTAGCGGGGTGTGCTGGTATCGTTATGTTTCAGATTAAGTTCAAAGATGAATGCAGCAGCACACTAGTACAACTGCTCATATGAGGCATAATGATCCTGTGTGTAGAAGATCAGCCCGTCATTGGAGTAGACTATGCGCTTGGCTCCGCGGCTTTTAGCACCCAGAGTGTCAATGTCGCATTCATGGTATTCGCGTCCTGAGCTTTCAGGCAGTAACCCTTCATAATTACCGAAATAATCTCCACCTATGCACTTGCCGGGGGCGTAAGGCTCCAGGGAACCGCCCGTCCAGCCCAAGGACTGGGCTTCTTTTTTTGTAATGAAATTATCCGGCAAATGATCATACACATGCAGGTAAAGGGCCACATCATCCCTGGAGGTGTAACTGCCGTTAACATCAGGAAGCCCATCTTCAACAGTTCCTTCCGTTTCCGCCGCAGGAAGCTCATCGTCAACTATTTCTTCCGTCTCAGCCTCAGGCGGCCCGTATTCAACCTGGCGGCTGCTGTCAGGATTGTCGGAATCAATGTCAGATTCGCTGAGCAGTTCGTCAATGTCTTCACTCTGATCCGATGTCTGTTCTGTAATCAGATCCTGGGCAGAAGGCTCCGGCGCGTGATTTTTCGAGACGCCGGCACACCCGGTAACAATTAACAAAAAAGTCAGCAGAATCACTACACTGACAGACTTTATGGATCTTTGCATAATTTCCTCCAATTTTCGTGACATAGAATTATTATTGTGGTAAAATCTTAAATGGTTTTTGAGATAAATGCAATGATAATTATGCAAATGGTATTATCCATCAGCGAGGAGGTATTTTATGACTATTACAAAACAGGAGAACGGCAGTGAGCTTACGATTAAGCTCGAAGGCAGATTAGATACAGTAACGGCTCCGCAGTTGGAGGAAGAGCTTAAGAATTCACTTGACGGAGTTAGTGAGCTGGCCTTTGACCTTAGCTCTCTCGATTACATCTCATCCGCCGGATTGCGTGTACTGCTTTCTGCTCAGAAGACTATGAACAAGCAGGGCAGCATGGTAGTGCGTGGTGCTAATGACGATCTGATGGAGATATTTGATGTGACAGGCTTTGTAGATATTCTTAATATAGAGTCGTAGTATAAAAAGGGAAAAAGAATGAAAGAAATAACCCTGGAAGCTACGATAGATAATTTGCAGCAGGTGTTGGCTGTATTGGAGGAGATGCTTGACGAATTGCGATGTCCCACCAAGCCGCGGATGTCTCTTATGATTGCGGTGGAGGAGCTTTTTGTCAATATTGCAAGCTACGCCTACGCTCCTGACACAGGGGAGGCTACGGTTCGTTTTTTGCCGATTGATGACGCCAAGGGTATTGAGATAACCTTTATCGACAGCGGAATGCAATATAATCCCCTTGAGAAGGACGATCCGGACATAACTCTGCCTGTAGAAGAGCGCCCCATAGGCGGACTTGGTATCTATATGGTCAAAAAAAGCATGGATGATGTACGATATGAGTACAAGAACGATCAGAATGTGCTTAAGATTACCAAGTTATTTTGATGTTTGGTATTAGCAGTAGAATGCTCACTTGACAATTTGCTGCGTGTCATTAATGACTTGTATAAAAAATGCTGACATATCCGATCATGGACATGCCAGCATTTCGTATTAATCTGTAGTTGACTAACTGTAGCGTATCAGTCTCTCTTCCCTAAGAGCCTTAATATTCTAAGGAACAGATTAATAATATCCAAAAACAGATTAATCGCAGACAGGATGGCGTTCTTCGCCGTCCTTCTTTGATTGAAAGCCCAGTACCAGTCATATCCGATATACAGGGCAAATATTCCGCAGGCTATCAGATTGATAAATGTAATATCTGTTCTAAATATCAGTCCGCACACAATGTCGGCGACTAACAGTCCGATCAGTGACACAAAAAGCGCGGAACCCAGACGGGCAAAAAACTGTGGAAACACCATAGATGCACCCATCATTACAATGGATACTACCCATGTCAGCAGTATAGCTGTGTTCACATCCGCTACGCCATATGCAGGAAGTACCAGCGACAGCATCACACCCAGCGGAAGCACTATGAAATTATATCCGATAAACGCCATCAGGGTATTACCCATGTGAACCATTGCGATACCAGCAAAGGCGCATACCACATAACCTATCAGCATGACAATAGGGTTAATGGACATGGCAAAGCTTGTAGCAACGCTTCCAAGGAAAAAGCTTACCCCCAGCCCATATACCAGCATTCCGCCTACTATGGCGTTGTACATTGTGGCGGATATTTCTTCACCGGTTTCTTCCAGTACAACACTTAGTGAATTATTTCTCTCAGTATTCTCTTGATTCATACGAATCCTCCTTTCGTTTGCGTTATAGAGGTCTTATCCTAGCACTACACGCTCTAAATGTCAAAATCCTCATCGTCATCATCAGAATCATTGTCGTATTCGTTATCATTTAAAATGTTATTTTTCACACGATCTATAGCTGTTTTGGCACTGGACAAAAGCATACGGTAAGCCTGATTAGCGTCACTGGGAGTGCCTTTGCTCTGCATTTCCGCTGACAATTCCTCTAAAAAAGCCTCGTAGCTTTGGTGTTCGGGAAACTTGGAAAAAGCATTTTTCAAATCATCAGCAGTATAGGCTGACGCGTAGGTGCTGCTGGTGTTTTTTGAAGCGTCGGGAGACTGAACCCCGTCCGCATAATAGCCCAGGACAGTCCTTACATAACCCTCGTTCTTAGGGGGGACGCCTCCGTAGCTGTCCACCGCATTGCTGCCGGCGTTATAAGCTGCCAGCGCCTTAGAGCGGTTGTTGCTGTATTTGTCCAGAAGCATACGAAGAAGCTTCGCCCCACCCATAATGTTCTCATATGGGTCGTAAGCATCCTTGACACCCAGGGATTTCGCTGTTTCGGGCATTAACTGCATAACGCCCATAGCCCCATGGGGACTTGTGGCAGTAGGGGTAAAATTAGATTCAGTCCGCGCTACCGCCAGAAGAAGCTGTTTATCTACATTGTATTTGGCGGATGCCTGGTCAAATATGGAATCCAGCGTGCCATTGTTCGAAACCGAATAGGAAGCGTAGTTCGAATTGGAGGCAGACGATGAACCGGAGGTCTCGGAAACTATACCGTCTATGGCAGTCTCTAAAAAGTTCTGAAACTGACTGGCGGCATTCATGGTCTGCGCCGCAAAAATCCTAAGCTGAGCCTCCTGTTTGGTGGCCAGCCCCTCCTTGCTGTAATCGGAAAAAGAGCTGTAGTTGTTGTCGTTGTCACTGTTTGATGATATTTTCATAATGACATTACCTCTCAAAATGGGTATAATACTATATCATTATAACATAGAACTGAGGAATTTATGTATAAAAAAGAAACAATTCAAAAAGCGGGCTACAGAATCCTTATAGTGGATGACGACAATATTTCATGCAGCCTTGCTGCAGCAGTGCTCAAGCAATATGGTTTTGCCACTGATGAAGCCAATTCAGGAGCTGAGGGCATAACTCTGGCGCTGGAGCATCAGCCTGATCTGATACTCTTGGACAAGAGGATGCCTCAGATGGATGGCTTTGAGACGCTGAAGCTTCTCAGACAGGATACACGCACATCGGGGATTCCGGTTGTTTTCCTTACAGGGCAGGATAATAACAAGAACGAAGTGGAATGCTTCGAGGCAGGGGCTGAGGATTTTATCAGAAAGCCTTTTGTGCCTGAGGTCATGGTGCAGCGTCTGATGCGGATTATCGAGCATAATGCCCTGCTTAACGATCTGGAATACATAGTAAGCGAGCGAACCAGCGATCTGCGCAGGGAAGAAGAGCGCAGCAGACGGCTCTCCGATCAGATTGTGTATGCTCTGGCAGGAGCCGTAGATGCCAAGGACGAATACACTAACGGTCATTCCAGGCGTGTTGCAGGGTATGCGGTAATGATTGCTGATCAGTTGGGCAAGGATGAGGATTACAAGGAAGAGCTTTATTATCTTGGGATGCTTCATGATATCGGCAAGATCGGAATACCTGACGAGATCATTCACAAGACCTCTTCCCTTACAGATGAGGAATATAACACCATCCGTCAGCACCCCGTAATAGGAGCCCGGATTCTGGAGACTATTGAGGAGATGCCTCACCTGTCCATAGGAGCCCGTTATCACCACGAGCGTTTTGACGGCAAGGGCTATCCGGAGGGACTTAAGGGCTACGATATTCCCGAGCAGGCCAGGATTCTGGCGGTTGCTGATTCTTATGACGCTATGACCAGCCAGCGGACCTACCACGATGTCAAGCCTCAGGAATATGCCCGTTCAGAAATAGAAAAGGGCATTGGTACCCAGTTTGATCCGGTAATAGCCAAGGCTATGCTTGACCTGATCGACAATGATGATGAGTTTAGCATGAGAGGAGCTTGAATAGAATATGAAAATAGCCGATTTACTCAGAGAAAAAAATATAACCCTGTCCTTTGAGGTGTTTCCTCCCAAGACTTCTGCCGGAATGGAATCTGTTTCAAAGGCCACTGAGGAGATAGCGTCGTTGCATCCTGATTTTATGTCCGTAACCTACGGAGCCGGAGGGGGCACAAGCGAGTACACGGTAGATATCGCCAGAAATCTTCAGGACAGCTACAGCGTGCCTGTGCTGGCGCATCTTACATGCGTTTCCTCTACCAGGGAGCATGTTCGCCGGATGATTAACCTCTACAAGGAGAAAAACATCAAAAATATCATGGCTCTGCGGGGGGATATTCCCCAGGATGGCGCTGTAGCTGATGATTATCACCACGCCACCGAGCTTATTAGTGACATAAGGGAGCTTGGCGATTTTTGCCTGGGAGGAGCTTGTTATCCCGAGGGGCATCCCGAGGCGGCAACACGACGCGATGACCTTATCTTTTTAAAACAAAAGGCAGATGCAGGTCTTGATTTTCTCACTACGCAGATGTTTTTTAACAACGATATGTTCTATAATTTCCTGTACCGCGCCAGGGATATCGGCATTAAGATCCCTATAATAGCCGGTATAATGCCTATTACCAATGCCAGGCAGATACGCCGTTCCATAGCTCTTTCAGGAGCGGAGCTTCCTGAGCGATTCAGGGCTATTATTGATCGTTTTGGTTCGAATGATGCAGCCATGAAGCAGGCGGGAATTATATACGCCACAGAGCAGATCATAGATTTGCTGGCCCATGATGTTAACCATATTCATGTGTACTCAATGAACAAGCCTGATGTGGCGAAGGGAATAAAAGAAGCCCTTTCAGATGTGATAGTGTAAGAAAAACTGCGCAGTCAACTATGACCGCGCAGTCTTTTTAAAATACTGTCCAAAACTTCCGGAGGAACGGTACCATCATCGTACAATCCGCCCAGCGTACTTTCCGAGCCTAAAAGGGCAGTGACATCCAGCCATGTACCCTTACGAAATTCTTCGTCAAATATTGAAAAAATGCGCCGATCCTGAAGCAGTTCAGTCAGCGGAGTGTCTCGATAATTCATATGCCGCGTCTCATGTCAGTGTTAAGAAATAACTTAGGAATTCCAGTTTATTTCCAAACCGTTCTTATACTCTTGAAATGTATTCTCCGGTTCTGGTATCAATCTTGATCTTGTCGTCCTGATTCACAAAGAGAGGAACATTAACTGTAGCTCCTGTCTCAACAGTAGCAGGCTTGGTAGCACCTGTAGCTGTGTCGCCCTTGAATCCCGGCTCAGTCTCAGTAATCTGAAGCTCAACTGTAAGGGGAGGCTCAATAGCGAAC
The DNA here is from genome assembly GCA_905233955.1 of uncultured Lachnospiraceae bacterium. Taxonomy (GTDB): domain Bacteria; phylum Bacillota; class Clostridia; order Lachnospirales; family Lachnospiraceae; genus RGIG4930. The sequence goes on along the minus strand of CAJOFQ010000033.1, from coordinate 384 downwards.
ACACTGCCCTTGTGTGAGCATACCTTGACAGTCTCGTTCTCCTTGACAAACTTAAGGGAATCACCAGTCTCATCCTTGCTGAGAGCTATCTGATCATAGGTCTCAGAATCCATGAAGTAGTAGAGATCGCCATCGTTATACAGATATTGCATATCCTTACGATCAATGTGAGCCTGCTCGAATTTCTCTGTGGGGCGGAAGCTCTTCTCGATTACACCGCCATTCTTGATATTCTTAAGCTTGGTGCGAACAAAAGCAGCACCCTTACCCGGCTTAACATGCTGAAACTCAACGATCTGGTATACATTGCCATCCAGCTCTATTGTCAGTCCATTTTTAAAATCTCCGGCAGAAACCATAATACTAAAATCCTCCTGTCGTATT
>CAJOFQ010000032.1 GCA_905233955.1 uncultured Lachnospiraceae bacterium | reverse complement strand
TTAGTAATTGATGCAACCTCATCAAATTCGAAGCTGTTAGTAACCAGAACTACTACCATATCTGAATAGCCGGCTGCCTTGATCTTGTCACGGTTAAAGGTAACAAGCTTGTCGCCCTTCTTGACCTTGTCGCCCATACCTACGAAGCAATCGAAACCATCACCATTCATCTGAACAGTATCAATACCTACATGGATCAAAAGCTCTACGCCGTTATCACCAGCAATTCCAACTGCATGCTTGGAGTCAACTACAGATACGATCTCACCATCAAACGGTGATATAACTGTCTCACTGTCTGGCTTGATGCCGACACCATTGCCAAGAGCGCCTGAAGCAAATGCTCCGTCAGGAATCTCGGTGTAATCGACAACTTCACCTGTAACAGGTGCTACGATCTCAAGGTTAGTACTCTTGGAAGCCTTAATAACAGGAACCAGCTTCGCAAGGTCTGTAGCCTTAGCTTCTGCCTTCTTCTCAGCAGCCTTGGTCTCGTTAGGAACATTCTCTTCAACTTCAACAGCTCTCTCATCGGGAGCAGCCTTGACATCCTCTTCGTCCTTGTGAGAAACAAATGCCAGTGTAAATGCTACACAGAACGCAACTGCCAGCATGATTGTGTACTTAACAGGATCGTTGATAATAAGATATCCGGGGATACCTGTAACACCGTTAGCGTGTGCGCCAAGGTGCATCCATGAACCTACCATAGCCGCTATTGCACCGCCGATGGATCCGCAGATCAGAGGCTTGGTATAGCGAAGGTTAACACCGAAGATAGCCGGCTCGGTGATACCAAGTGAAGCCGAAAGAGATGCAGGTACTGCAACAGCCTTAGTCTTGGTTCTGTGGGACTTGATACCTACTGCAAGGCAGGCTGCAAACTGAGCAAAGTTAGCTGAGGAAGCAATAGGCATCCAGATATTCAGTCCATTGCCGCCGTCCTGAGCCAGCATACCAAGCTCGATGATGTTAAACATATGATGCAGACCCATAACAACCGTAAACGGATAAATGGCGCCGCACAACAGTGAACCTATACCGAAGCCTACTGTAACCAGCGCTGAGAAGAAGGAAAGAACTACTGTCTCAAGTGCTGAGAATACAGGTCCGATGATAGTAAATGTCAGGAAATAAGTAGCAAGTATTGTACACAACGGTGTAACAAACAGGTCGATCATCTCAGGTACAACCTTGTGAAGTCTGGTCTCGATCTGAGCCATGATAAATACCGCGATGATAACCGGGATGATGTGTCCCTGGTAGCCATGCCTCTCTACATTGAAGAAAAGGATGTGCCAAACAGGAATCTGGCCATCGGTAACGCCAAAGAATGAGTTAATAGCATCAGGACTACCAACATTCCAGGCATTAAGCAATGAAGGATCGAGCATTGCTATACCAAGTGTAGCTCCAAGGAAAATGTTGGCGCCGAAAACTCTGGCTGCTGAAATACCAACAAGTATCGGCAGATATGCGATAGCTGCAACTGCGATCAGATGCAGGAATCCATACCAGTCAGTGTCGCCAAAACCGGGAATCGCCTTGGCAAGAGCCTCCATGAGACCCATCATCAAACCGCAGGATACGATAGCCGGCAGGATCGGTACGAATACATCACCAAGAGCCTTGATCACGCGGCGCCACATAGGTGCCTGTGCTGCTGCGGCTGCCTTAACATCCTCTTTGGATGCTGCTGAAGCGCCTGTTACAGCAAGGAATTCATCGTAAACCTTGTTAACGGTACCGGTTCCGATGATAAGCTGCAGCTGTCCTCCGGATTCAAACATACCCTGTACGCCTTCGATGTTGTCGAGGGCTTCTTTGTTGAGCTTGTCATTGTCCGCAATAACAAGCCTCAGCCTGGTTGCGCAATGCGCCGCTGAAACGACATTCTCTCCGCCGCCGATATTGGCAGCGATTTCCTCAGCGCACTTGCGATAGTCTAGTGCCATTTGTGCCTCCCTTCATGTTGAAAAATTAATTACTCTCAAGCGGTCTGTCACAAGCCGCTTTATTACCCCTCGTTTTGAAAACGATTTCAATCATTGTAACCTATAGAGGTGTATTCTGTAAAGCTGTCTTTTTGCATAATTTTTTGAGTCAATAGTTAGTGATTATATCGAACCCCTGTCAACTATTTCATAATCCAGGCAGAGCTGCCTGGTGGGTACAGCCTCGTCCATCTCCATGCCGCGCAGGAAGGAAATGAGCATCCCCGCGGCATCCTCGCCGCATTGCTTGAAAAACAGCCGGGCTGTGGTGAGTGGAACCTTGGAATATTCATCCATCCAACTGTCGCCTATACCGGCTATGCTCACATCCGTGCCGGGATTCTTGCCCGCCTCTATAAGGGCTCTCGTAGCACCTACAGCTATGGTATCAGTAGCACACAATACCCCGTCAATATCATCATTCTGTTTCAGCAGCTCATTCATCACGCCATATCCGCTGTCCGCGGTAAAATCAGCTATCCCTGTCAAAAAACATCCGGATGATATATCTGCCTCCTTATAGGCAGTCCTGGCACCCTGATGTCTCGCTCTTCCTGCCTGGGGATCCCTCTCTGTGACCCCGATATATGCAATATTTTTTCTGCCGGCTTCTATAATGCGCTTCATAAGCTCATGCGCTGCACCATAATCGTCATGATATACACAAGCCAGCCCGGGAATATCCTGTCCTGTTACTACAAGAGGTATTCCAATGGATTTGTATGCTTCGATGCGCCTTGCTGACACACCCGTTCCCATTATGATAACACCTGCTGCCTTGTTCGCCTCCATTATCGACAGATATTCGAGTTCTTTTTGCTCATTGGCATGCGTAACCCCCAGAACGCTTAAAAATCCGTCCTCCTGGATGCGTCTGGCTATTCCGGCTGTAACAAGAACAACCGCATCGGAGTGAAGCTTGGGTACCAAAACCCCGATCTGTCGCTGATAACCTACCCGCATCATCTGCGCTGCCGCAGTAGGTCTGTAACCTGTTTCATCTATTGTCCGTTGGATGCGTTGCCGCTTTTCCTCGCTGAGAGATCCGCCGTTTAAATAACGGCTGACTGCCGCAGGAGATACTCCCGACAACGCTGCCACATCCTTGATTGTCATACGCTATCTCTCTATTTAAACAATTGACAAGTCAATAATTTAGTGCACCAATGCCATCACACCACTTCTGACCGTCATGTCTGGTGTCAGACTTTTTGCACTGGCATCATCAGAAGGTGGTCAGCAGCCATTTGAAGCCGTATGCAGGGAGTGCAATAGCCTCAGCCCGCATCTTCGATCCTGTGATCATATCCGTGTATTCCTCAGGCTCATTGATCCATGCGGTCTGTTCGAAATCATGGAAATTAAAGAGGGCAATAAGCTTTTGCTTGTTATAATATCTTCCGATGCCCAGAATGTGGTCATTGTAACATTCTACAATCCATGTGTCCGCGTCGTTCAAAAATACATCATGCTTCATCCTGAGATATTCAAGCTGTTTTAAGCCTTCAAATATACGATTCTGACGAGTGCCCTTTTTCTTGCGCTCCTTGACTTCGTCCCAGTTGAGATCCCCCCGGTGGATATAACGGCTGTCGTCCCATTTCAAAGAATTCTCATGGTAAGTATAATCATTGAGCTGTCCTATCTCGTCACCACTGTACAGCACAGGAATACCCGACAATGTAAACAAGAATGCGTGCATCATTATATCGCGCTTAATATAGCGATCCTGTTTTGCCTCGTCCTGCTCGTATTCCGCAGCCTCTATACCAAGCAATGATGCGGTGGTACCGCAAAGCCTGGCATCTCCAAGGCGGGGATCATCATTATAAAGCTCTCCGCGGGAATCACTGCCGTAAGTCTTGCCGGTCATCCAATCATTAAGGAATCTCTTGTGGGCAACCTCTTCTATACCGAATTGCTTGAGGTAGTCATAGTCAAGCCCCCATCCAATGTCATCATGGCAGCGCAGATAATTAAGGAATGTATATTCATGAGGCAGCGCAAATGTAAGCCCCAACTGATGCTTCAAAAGCCTGACATCGGTGGTGGCTACAGTATGCCACGCGGTAGCCATTGTAGTAACATTGTAGAGCATGTGGCATTCCGGCTTCTCAACAGAACCAAAGTAAGGCACAACCTTGGAGGGCTCCATAACCACCTCACCCAAAAGCAGCGTTCCCGGCGCTACTATATCGGCTGCCATGTGCATGATACGAACCAAAGTGTGTACCTGCGGAAGGTTACGATTGGTGGATCCGAGAGCCTTCCAGATGTAGGGAACAGCATCCAGACGGATGATATCCACTCCCTGATTGCACAGGAAGAGCATGTTCTCGGTCATATCATTAAATACTACAGGGTTCCTGTAGTTCAAATCCCACTGATAAGGGTAAAACATGGTCATTACAGGCTTCTGAACCTCTTCTATCCATGTGAAATTACCCGGCGCAGTAGTAGGGAACACCTGGGGAACTGTCTTCTCATATTCATTGGGAATGTCCCAGTTATCATAGAAGTAGTAGCGTTCCATGTACTCACGCTCGCCTGCCCTGGCGCGCCTGGCCCACTCATGGTCCTCGCTGGTGTGATTCATAACAAAATCAAGACACACCACCATGCCCTTCTCATGGCACGCTGCAGCAAGGTCTGCTAAATCATCCATGGTGCCAAGTCTGGGATCAACCTGTCTGTAATCGCTTACAGCATATCCTCCGTCACTCTTACCCTCAGGGCTCTGCAGCAGCGGCATAAGATGAACATAGTTAATGCCGCATTCCTGAATGTAGTTAAGCTTCTTTTTAACACCCTTCAATGTGCCTGCAAAACAATTCGTATACAGGAGCATGCCCAGCATATCATTACCCTTATACCAATCAGGTACAGTCTGTCTGGCACCATCCCAGCTTCTGAGGATGTCGTTCCTGTCCTTGTAGCAGTTGTGAAGCATCGTGCAGAAATAGTCAAACGCCTGTTCATCGTTGTTATAAATCTCCGCATACAGCCACTTCATCTCATCATAGTGTTTGTTGAAGCGCTCCAAAAATTCCGGTTCCCATGTCTTAGTGTCTACCATAATCTCCTCCAACCCCCTGTCATAGTACATTTTTGCAGCTGATTATCAACATTCTGCCTATTTATCATCATCCTATGAGCATATGTAAAAATCGACTGCTTTTGAAAACGATTCCACTACCGTTTCATTATACACAAGGCTAAACTTTGTGTAAAATGACTATTCATCCAAAAATATTTTGCATTTTTTATAGATAATACACAAAGAGAGCGCCAACCTATGGTTGACGCCCTCCTTAAAATTCATATGATTATGTTATTTATCCTTGCTACGCACCAAGCTCATCAAGCGCTAGCTTCAGGCAGCCCATGATTCCCTGATCATCATTAAGAGAAGCAGGGACTATATAGTGATCCAGATCCTTCATCTGAGGAGTCTTGATATATTCGTGAAGCATCTCTTCAGTCTTCTTACGAACCAACGGGAAGAGCTGTTCCTGGTGCATAACACCTCCGCCCAGAATGATGCGCTGCGGTGAAAGAACCATTATACAATTAACCATAGCCTGAGCAATGTAGTAAGCTTCCAGATCCCAAACTTCATCACGGTCAGCCAGCTCCACGCCCTTAGCTCCCCAACGCTCTTCGATGGCAGGGCCTGCTGCCATACCCTCAAGGCAGGTGCCATGGAACGGGCAGTGTCCTCTGTATTTGTCATCCTCACGCGGAACCATAAGCATATGTCCCGCCTCAGGATGCATCATGCCGTGAACCAGATTACCGCCAGATATAACGCCTGCTCCGATGCCTGTACCTATGGTAAAATACACTGCATCAGTCAATCCCTTGGAATCACCATAGGTAACCTCACCCAACAGAGATCCGTTAACATCTGTATCGAATCCAATGGGAACATTCAGCTTGGCCTTAACCTTGCCAACGATATCGACATTAGCCCAGCCCGGCTTGGGAGTCGTGGTGATGTATCCATAAGTATCTGAATTGCGGTCAAGATCGATCGGTCCAAAGCAGGCTATCCCCAATGCCTCGATATCTTTGTCCCTGAAATAGTCAATGCACGCCGATATAGTCTCGTCCGGCGTAGTGGTCGGAATTGATGTCTGTTCAAAAATCTTACCAGTCTCGTCGCCTATAGCACAGACCATCTTTGTTCCCCCGGCTTCTAATGCTCCTAATTTCATGCTTCCCCCTTTCTTGCTCTCATGCATGAGTCATCACACATTCTGATATGACAATCGCCAATCTGCTCACCCATCAATGATGCAGCCTGGCGCTTAGTGTGCTGACATGTTAATAAAAAAGCCGAGCATCCGGCTTCGAAACCGAAATTACGGGCGCTTACTCCCCGGAAAGCTAGGTCCAGGCACCCTCGCGGCACATGAACGGTTCCGCTTAGTGCTGCTGCATTCCTGCCCTGACACGGTTCACGGATGTCCATTGCGCGAGACCCGGGCTTTCTGACACTCCCTGAAAGAGGGCTAACCCCGCAACCGCAAAGATCCTCGGTCGGATATCACCCCGGCTATAGCGGATTGCCGGTACAGGGTACCGCTGCCACCCCGGCTGCTCGGCAAACTTCATTCTATCCTTAATTCCATATTATGTCAAATCTTGATACGGTGGATTTCCAATACAAAAGTCAAACTTCATCTTTTCCTTCTTCCTCCTGACAAGTTTCCGTTTTTCCTTCAGTACTGATGTTATCAATATTATCCTTCACATACCCGGAAAACTCTTCGTATATCTGGATCGCTTCGTTAATATCATCCCTGTTTGACTTTGCCCCGCCGGGATAGCGCGTTTTCGCTTCCCACGCCGTGATGTCGTACGCAATCGCCTTCACATTATCCGGCACTGAAACATCGTATTCTTCTACCTGTGATATGAGCGCGGGGATCGTATGCGTTTTGAACTTCCTCTCGGTCTCATCCGCGCCAAACACATCATGGAGGATGTGCTTCAATTCCTTTTCGATAGCCTGCTGCGCATGGTATGCCGCAATATCATACAGCCCCTCATCGTTGCCCGGATTGCCCTGTGCGGAATTGTAATTCTTTGCCACCTCCAAATCCCGCAGCGCCTTCTCATGATAATTCATAGACGACGACTCCTTTCGTGTCGATCTCTTCTTTGATCTTCCCATGAAGCTTGCCATAGGTCAGCATATCGCAGTTATAGTCACAGGCTTTGCTGATATTGCTTGAGACCTCAAACAGATCCATGCCCTTTGTGCTTCCTTCTATATCAAGACAGATATCTATATCGCTGTCCTTGCGGCAGTAATCCGTCACGCTGCTACCGAATATGATCATGCGCTTTATCCTGGGCAGTGTCTTTACGATTTCGATACATGAGGAAACCTGATCGCGCTTTATGCCATTAACTTTATCAATGTTCATTACTGCCATATGCTCACCCTTTCAGACTGTTGTATGTCAATCTTTGATTTGCCGCGTTATTCAATGCTCATTCGCTCCTGCAGCTTATCCTCTAAAATTATCTTTTTATAGTCGACCCAGTCAGTCTCTACCTGTTTCAATTTAATCTTGTATTCACCGTTACCGGTGACATTTGTCAAATAGTCGCTGTTCGTAATAAATACAATAACTACTTCTAACAGTATTTCATCTTTGATATTCATGCCCTCATTATAATAACAAAGCATCTGAGATTCAACAGGCTCTTTCTATGTATTCTGATTTGCACAAAAAATCCAGCCACACGAGTGACTGGATTTTATTCTATATTTTTCAGAGATCTTAGTTTGTTCCCAACGCCTTTAGAAAAGCAGCGATTAATTCTGCATCATCATCCTCCAAACCCAGACTTTTAGCGTCTACATCTGAAAAGCTGAAAGAGCTTATGCTTCCATTGGAACTTACATATGTGTTATAAGTTTTTACAAGCCCATTAAGAACATCCCAATCTACGCTTGAACTTTCTGACTCAGAGCTTCCAGATGCTGAAGACAAGTCTGTATCAGTTGTATTAGAAGAATGAATTTCGTTTGTCAATTCTGACGAATCTGGTACATCTGAAACCGATAAGCCTAAACTATCAGAACTTACCCAATCTTCTGCCTTAACTGTTATAGGTGCCGCCATTACACCAAGCATTGCCAATGTTAGTAAACCTGCCACAAATTTCTTTCTCATCGTATTGCCTCCTTTGAGCGTCTTAACTTTCCTCCTGCGGGCACAGCCGGTGTCGAAAAAGATTTACAAAACCGTCTATGACGGGTGAGTGATTGCATATACCTATTCGTTGTTACCTGTCCCGGCTGTCCCCGCTGCCTGCTTAAGGGCAGGCGCCTTCCCTCTTAAAAAAGATTTACGCTTTGAGTATTATTCCTTTATTCGGCTATTATTTTTGTCGTCGAACTTCTGGGGTGTCTCATCCCTTAAAAATAATTTTTGTTAAATCTTTTGTTCTCTAAGATCAGATCTTAGCATACTTAGCCTTTGCAGGAGCCTGCTTCTTGATCTTAGCCCATGCTTTCTTAACCTGGGTGCTGTTGCCCTTGATCTTGAAGATCATGTTGCTCTTGCAGTTCTTGAATGCACTAGAACCAACATTCTTCAATGTCCTACCGGAAAGCTTAACTGTAGCAAGCTTCTTGCAGTCATAGAAAGCCTTAGAATTGATCTTCTTGATGTTCTTTTCTGTACCAATAATAGCCTTCTTCAGCTGCTTGTTCTTGCGGAATGCTCCATTGTTGATGAACTTGACATTCTCAGCATGGATAAGCTTTTCCTTAGTACCCTTGAACAGCTGTGAATGGATTGTTGTGATCTTTCCAATAGGAGTTGTTGCGATTGTAGTATCCTCACCAAGTACGCCAAAATCGTAGTATCCAGCACCAGCACTGTTAATACCGTTGTTGTTAACGATTCCGTTTACAGAGAATGCATAAACCTCATCAAGCATAAGGTTCTTGCCCTTTGCAACATCAGACTTCAGGAGAGCTAAGTCATTTGCCTGAACAGCCTGAATCTCAACTCTGCGGCTAGCCCAGTTATTAGCACTAACCTGAGTAGTTGTTGCAATACCATTTACAGATGTAATTGTGCCGTTGTTCATAACAACATAAAGACCACCGTCTGCTAAAGAACCATCCTCAAGATCGAAATGAACACGGATAGGTACATACTGATTATTGCTGCTCTTAAGCTTAATAATACCATTCCAATATGCATCAGAATTGTCAAGTACAGAAGTAGGAGCAGTTACCTGACGCCATCTCCAACCAACAGCAACACCGTTAACGAATACACGAGATCTAACAATCAGTGAAGCACCGTTTCTAAGCTGTCTAATCAATTCAGCATGATTAGCATAACCCGTATTGATTACTGTTGTGTTGCCAGCAGCAGTCCAAAACTCACTAACCCATGATCCTGCAGGAACTTTGCGCAAAATGGTAACTTCATCATATTCACCATTTACAACAACTTTGCTTGTGTCAGTACTCTTAAACGCATTAGCAAGATAATAGATACTGTCATCATCGGTTACTGTAGAAGTATCAGATGCCGCACTTGTGTTAGTAACAGAATTTAAACCAACTTTAGTGCCTGCAACAACAGGCAAAGTCTGAATCTCAGCGCTAACAGCTTCTGTACCAGCATCAACGAGATAGGTTCCATCCGACTTGCTCTCAAGCGTATCCATTTCGCTACTGCTGAGTTCTAAGATTACAGAGTCATCTTCAGCATTATCGCTATTATAATCCAAAAAACTCGCTAATGATGCTGTACCAAAATACAAAGTAGCATCACCATACTGAACAAGTTTGTTTGCAGTTGCCTGATCAGCTACAGTAACAACACCTGCGGCCTGTGCATTCGGAGCAACTATAGTTGAAAGAACCATAGCTGCAGCCATCATCTTTGCAATTGTCTTTTTCATAGTTTCTTAAATCCTCCTTTCGACTTCAAAAACAAGTAACATGTGCCCGGGCATGTCACCCGGACATGCCTAAAGGGATATACTCGTGGGCTATTTTATCACCCCCCCATTTTTGTCAAGGGGCTTGTCAAAATTCGGAGTTTTTTGTGCAAATGCACAAGAATCTTCTGGAAATTTAGTTGAGATTTTCAACAGAAAAACATAGAAATGACCCCGTTTTTTTCGAAGTCATAGAGAATTGATTGTGGGCTGCTTCTGCAGCTTCCGTTCAAAGATTCGCCGAAGGCGAATCCACCGAGAAAGGAAGACCGAATACAATAGAGAAATAGATGTTTGCGGTTTTGACCGAGGTGAACCGGCCGGGAGGGAGTTTTTTTGACTAAGCACAATAACAGGTATGTTATATCCGCTCTCTTAGTTCTTTAAAAAACTTTGTAATCAGCGCTGAGCATTCCTCTTCCATGATGCCACGGACTATCTCGCACTGATGATTGTAGCCTTCCATATCCAAAAGATTGATAACGCTACCTGCACTGCCAGCCTTGGGATTCATGCAGCCTATAACAACGCGGGGAATCCTGGCCTGGACTATAGCACCGGCACACATAGGACAAGGCTCTAAAGTAACATATAATTCCACATCTTCCAATCTCCAATCGCCTGTTTTTTTGCAAGCCTTACCAATAGCGCTGATTTCAGCGTGAGATAAAACGCTTTTATCTTTGTTTCTTTTATTGTAGCCGCGGGCAATGATTCTGCCATCCTGCACAATTACACATCCAATAGGAACATCTCCGGCTTTGTCAGCCTTTTCGGCTTCCTTATATGCAGCCTTCATAAATTTTAAATCCAAAGAATCTTCAAAATGTTCAGCAATGCTATTGATCAGGTTCATGATTATAAACTCCTATTAAAAAAATATGAAAAAGTGTATAATATATGATACTAGCGCAAAAAGCCATTCACCTCTCGTGCTTGCGACACGAAGTGCGGAACAATCCGTAGGTATCATTTTGCACTAAAATCATATATTGTACGAAATACCGTCGATGTCAACATGGAACATAACACAAATGGACTTTAAATACCAGACCCAATCACTTATTATGCGAGTCTGTACACGCAGGGACGCTCGCATGGTACATAGATTTTATGTTAATAATCTTAGGGATTTTATGCACTACGAGCCTCTTGATGTCAAGGCTGCATCCACTCTTGTCTATTATGAAAAGCTTTTGGAGATTGAGTATGATCTAATGCTTCAAAAAAAGCTTTTCAGGTTTTTTTTGTTTGAAAAATCCAACCCCTTTTCCGTAATCGGAACGATTTCGTTTCGTAATATAGAGCTGGCTGCCCACCTCAAAAACTGCCAGATAGGATACAAGATAGACCAGTCAAGGAGGCGGCGCGGTTATGCTACAGAGGCAATTGCGCTTGGCTGCCGTCTGATGTTTGAAGACCTCAAGCTTCATAGAGTCGAGGCACTCATTCTTCCGGAAAATATTCCCTCATGCAGATTGGTAGAATCGTTAGGGTTTGAGCGTGAGGGCTTACTGCGGAAAAAAGTTTTCCTGAACAAAGAATGGAGGGATCATTATTTGTATGCTATGCTGGCAGATCGTTGAAGAAAACGATCCAGCATTTGGGGCCACATTGTGTTATCAATTATAACCGGCTCTATTGATTCATTATTGTTTAGGGTACATACTGTGATCTGATAATCAGTATAAACATCTGAATCAAATTTATTTAAAGTATTAATAATATATTCATAAAAATAATATTTTTTTCCCTGAAATGAAACCCTTGCATTTTTGTAATCAATTTCAACCGGATATTTTTCAAACAATGTAAGCCCTGTGCCTTCAGCCTTAGAAAAGGCCTCTCTATATGTCCACACATGGAAAAATTCCCGCTCGGGGTAAGCTGAATTCAGCATACGGTTCTGTTCTTTTTCTGTAAAAAATCGAAGAAGCTTTTTAAAATCATTAACCCTGTCCAGAGGTTCCAGATCAATTCCAATACTCCCGGTTCCAAAGGCAATTGCTGTCAGATTTCCCGAATGAGTTATACTAAAATCAAAATCCTGGTATTCTATTTCGCTGCACATGCTTCCGTCAGGATTTTTAAGAGCTGATACGAATGGTTTTCCAAATTCATTTCTATCAATCACAGGATTTTTATTATAAAATTGTTCCTGCATTACATTTGAAAAAAGTATTTCCCTTGTTAATGCAGTAAGCTGTCCTGATCGCTGGCGAAATCTGTTGATTTCTTTTTGCAGGGAAGAATTCAATTGAGAAATGATATGCTCATACTCATCTGAAATTTTTAATTTATTGATATCGCAAATATATATTTTCATTCCTATTATTGTTTTAAAATTATGAATTCCCTTCTTTCGGAAGCCGAAACTTCTATAGGCAACACCCATATAAAGATAGAAAGAAAGACACTTCCCAGGATCTCTCCTGAAAAGTGTCTTAAAAAATCAATCCATTACATACGGCATAATCGCAATATGCCTTGCACGCTTGATAGCCTTGGTCAGCTCACGCTGGTGCTTCGCGCAGTTACCAGTAATCCGTCTGGGGAGGATCTTACCTCTCTCTGACACATACCTCTTAAGCTTGTTAGCATCCTTGTAGCTTATGGTATTATCCTTGCCGCAGAATACACAAACTTTCTTCCTGCGTCTTACAAAACGCCTCTTACCATCCGATCCTCTAAAAGCCATTGCTTTTATCTCCTTTCATCAAGCAAACGGAATCCCATCGTCCTCAACGCCGTCTGAGATATCCATAAATCCATCTCCCATATCAGCACCAGGCAAGGGTCCGGCAGCATCAGCCGGTGCAAAACCTCCATCACCAGAAGTAAAGCCGCCTTGGCCGGACGCATTCTTGCTCTCAGCGAATTCAACATTATTAACGATGATCTGCATACCGTAGACCATCCGGCCTTCCTTGTTGGTGTAGTTGTCATTCTGGAGCTCTCCGTCCAGAACAACCTTGGTGCCTTTTCTCAAATAGCGCTCGACAAACTCTCCAGTCCTGCCAAACGCTGTGCAGTTAAAGAAATCAGCAGTGGGCTGTCCATCCCTCTTGAACCTACGGTCAACCGCAATGGAAAATCTGGCTACCGCTGTATTATTAGCGCCTCCATAGCGCATCTCAGGATCTCTTGTCAATCTGCCCATCATGATAACTTTATTCATAAAATATTCTCCTATTTCTCGTCCGTGCGAACGATCAAGTAACGAAGGACATTGTCCATAATACGAAGCTGGCCTTCAATCTCAATCGGAGCTTCAGGCTCTGCCTCAAAAGGAATGAAGTAATAATATCCCTCATTCATCTTCTGAATCTCGTAAGCAAGGCGCTGCTTGCCCCACTCCTCGACCTCTCCGATCTTGCCGCCGAAACGGGTGATCAGATCCTTGGATCGATCCACCAGAGCAGCACGCGCATCGTCTTCGATCTTGGCGTTAGCGACGAGTGCTAATTCATACTTGTTCATCTCTTACCTCCTTTTGGTCTGTTCGGCCTCCTCGCATACGCTCTGCCTGCGCTGCGAAGAAGCAAGGAATACCGTACATAAAGACGCGAGGCACAATGCCTCACGCCTGTCATACACCGAGTACGAATGTTATCATAGTTTTGCAGATTTTTCAAGGGGAAATCAAATTATTTATATTTTCTTAATGAACGGTTAATAAACCGCCACTTATTCTCCCCGAACTATATCTTGCATAACAGCTAACCTATTATGAGAAGATGTGTTGAATTAAAAATATTTGTGGACACAATTGATGTAAATATATTATAATTACCATATAAGTATCACGCAAAGGATTTACATATATGTATTATTTCGAATGGGATGATGAAAAAAATCGGAGTAACAAAGAAAAACACGGAATAGATTTTGAGGAGGCCAGTACGGTCTTCTATGATGAAACAGCTATTCTGTTTGATGATCCATTGCATTCTGACGATGAGGACAGATTTATCCTTATTGGCATGAGCGGCGAATCAAATGTATGTATTGTATGCCACTGTTACAGATGTGATGATTCTGTCATACGAATAATATCTGCAAGAAAGGCAACTCGAAAGGAGGAAGAACGATATGTTAGAGGAATATGATATCGATAAATTAAATCCCAGGCATAATCCGTATGCGAAGGAGTTAAAGAAACAGATTACCATAAAGATTTCACCAACTGTCATAGACTATTTCAAAAATGAAGCAGTGGAAACAGGAATACCATATCAAACATTGATTAATCTCTATCTTACGGACTGTGTGAAAACCAAGAAGAAGCTGACAATGAATTGGTCTTGAAACCAAAAAGACATAAATCAAAGCTTCAAAGATATGTGAAATCGCACTTTCAATGGCGAAACTCTCATCATACCCCACCGAATAGTCTCTGTAGGATATCCGACCTTTCTGCCTTCATTAAAGTAATTAAGGGTGTCGAATCAGATACCACTATCATACTCGTCTCTCCATAACCTCTTGATTTCAATTGATTAGTAGCAACTCGGTTTTATCATAGATACAAGGCTTTTACAATATACAAAAATGAAGATATGGAAGATGTCACACTAACCTCTCACCATTGCAGGTGAGCTGGGAGAACACTTCTCCTATGCTGTCTGATATTGCAAGATCTGCTTTGGAGTCCATGGCTGTCTGGGATTTGTTGATAAGCACAAGCTTATTGCCGTTGTAATAATCCACAAGACCTGCTGCCGGATAGACTACCAGGGATGTTCCTCCAACTATCAGCATATCAGCGGAGGCTATCTGCCTTACCGCTTCACTTAAAATATCCTGATCCAGTCCTTCCTCATAGAGAACTACATCCGGCTTGATCACTCCGCCACAGGAATCGCATGCCGGCTCGAATATTTTTTTAGCCTTTTGATCCATCATGTAATCAATATCAAAGGTCTTGCCGCAGGACATACAGATATTGTTCAATGTGGTTCCGTGAACCTCCAGGACATTCTTGCTGCCTGCCTTCTGGTGGAGGCCGTCTATGTTCTGGGTTACAATGGCGGTAAGCTTCCCCATTTGCTCTAATTTTGCCAGTGCTTTATGAGCTGCGTTAGGCTCCACTCCGTCTACTAAAATTTTATCATAATAAAATCTATAAAATTCGGACCGCTTTCTCATGAAAAATGTGTGGCTTAGTATCTGCTCCGGGGGATAGTCGTATTTTTGATTATATAGTCCGTCCACACTGCGGAAATCCGGAATTCCGCTTTCGGTAGAGACTCCCGCGCCTCCGAAAAATACTATTCTTGCGGATTCGTCTATCATCTTCTGAAGTGCGGCGATTTTATTCATGTCCATTCTCATTTCCTCCACTATAAACTGTATCGAAATTTTTCCTCAATTCCGTCGGATATAATGATATCAGGCACACCGGGCTATTACAAAATACTACTTATACAGATAGTCGTAAACCTGCCTCTTAGGAATTCCTCTGTCCGCGGCAACCCGCTTCATTGCCTCGCGTCTGTCTAATCCCTGCTCAAGATATATATTCATGTGTTCTTCCATGGATACATCCGACCACTGTTTTGCAGTAGATGAAGCTATCTGATCCGGTGCAGCACCTTCAATAACTATAACAAACTCTCCCCTTGGCTCATGCTCCTCATAATACGAGCACGCCTGACCCAGGCTCAGGGCAAGCTTCTCTTCGTATCTTTTGGTAAGCTCCCTGCAAAAAACCGCCTGCCTGTCTCCCAGTGCCTCATACAACTCCCTGACCGTGGCGGCAAGATGATGGGGCGCTTCGTACAGAATTATCGTCCTGGTCTCTGCAGCAAGCTCCGATAAGATCTGCTGCTTTTTTTGCTTCTTCTTGGGTAAAAATGCCTCAAAGGCGAATCTTCGGCAGCTAAGTCCGCTGGAGGTAACAGCGCAGATCGCCGCTGCTGCTCCGGGAATTGAAAAAACCTGTATTCCCTTGGAGACACAGGCCTGTACAAGCTCCTCGCCGGGATCCGAAATTCCGGGAGTTCCGGCATCGGTGACAAGAGCAAGTGCTTCCCCTGACTCCAGCCAATCCAGGATCACAGGAAGCTTGGATCTCTTGTTGTGCTCATGATAAGATGTCTGGGGAGTTTTGATACCGTAATGTGCCAGCAATACACCCGTGTGGCGGGTATCCTCCGCAAGTATCCTGTCAGAATCCCGTAATATATTAAGAGCGCGTATGGTGATATCATCGAGGTTTCCAATAGGCGTAGCCACCAGATATAAAGCCCCGCTAATCACACTTTTTTCGTTATGTTCACTATCGCTCATTAATCCTTTTGTCCCTTGCCTCTGCGTGATATCAGAAGAAGAGCCACCCCCAAAAGCAGCAGCGCACCGCTAAGCAGGAATTCATTACCAACGGCAAAGTCCGCGGTCTTGGGCGTGGAATCCTTGATGTGGGGTGGATTGGTCGTAACAGGAACCGAAGGTGCCGGCGCGGGCTGTGATACTGCCGGCTCCGGGGTGCTGGTGTCCGGGATCTCCTCATCATCCTCATCGTAGATCTCAACATAATCGAAGTCATCTTCGTCTTCTACATCCTCGGCGTATACAACCGATGCCTCAAGCGAACAATCCATCCACATGGCACCTGCTGCCATAACCATTGTCAGAATAAAAACTCCAATAATATTACAACTGGCAAAAAAAGCTCTTTGTTTCATGGCTATCTCTTTCTTGTAACAATTATCCTGTGGCTCCATTCGCTCCAAAGCTTGGTGCCATCATCTAACACATATGGCCTTACTCTTATGTAGTAGGTTTTATCGACTTTCAGTCCCTGGATAGTTCCTTCTTTTTTCTTGCGGGAAACGGATTTGGTCTTGGCCTTTGCAAAATCAGGATCCGTAGAGTATTCCAGCTTGTAGCCTGTGGCTTCTTCGGAATATTTCCAGTAGAAGGTGGCCTTCTCGTTCTCTCTCCAATGAACCTTGGTAAGCTTGGGGACTACATCATCCGTTTCTTCCTCATCGTCATCGTCGTCATCATCATCGTCATCGTAATCATATGAGTTGTCGATGAGCCATATGGGGCCGGTGTTATTGGATAAAGGATCAAATTTCCAGTCGTCGGAATCGTACCACACTACAGGATAGGCTGTACTGTCAAAGGAGCGTAATACCCACCCGCTGGCTCCGGAATATACAAAGATTCCATTGCCGCGATAGTGGGGATATTTAATATTGACCTTCTCCAGAAAAGCCTCAGCCGTGGAGCTGTAATTGCAATGAATGGTAACCCCTTTCAGGTACTGGTCTGTGCCCGCTGTACCTATGGAATACTCCTCCAGTCTGACATTCATCGGATAGATGTAATAATCCCTGATATAGCTGCTTGAAAACGCCTGCGATGCCACCGCTGAGACGCTGCGTCCGTCTATAGTCTCCGGAATCGTGGCGGATGATCCTGTGCCGTTATAATCGGTTATCCTGA
>CAJOFQ010000031.1 GCA_905233955.1 uncultured Lachnospiraceae bacterium | reverse complement strand
AGCGCTATTCAATTCGGAGCAGGTAACATAGGCCGCGGCTTTATAGGTATGCTGCTGGCTCAGGCAGGCTACAAGGTTGTGTTTGCCGATGTTAACAAGGAGCTTATAGGCAGGCTGCATCAGGATCAGGCATATACCGTTCATATCATGGATGTGGAAAAAGAAGATGTCCGCATCGAAAACATCGACGGCATTATGTCAAACGGCAGTGAAATAGCCCCGGCTATAGCTGAGGCATCAATAATAACTACGGCGGTGGGACTTACCATCCTGCCCCGTATTGCCCCTACCTTCGCGGAGGGCATCAAGGCCCGTATTGCCGCAGGCAGCAAGGAGCCGCTTAACATCATAGCCTGTGAAAACGCCATCCGCGCCAGCTCACAGCTAAAGGAGCATGTGTACAATAATCTTTCCGATGAAGAAAAGCGTTACTGTGACGAGTATGTAGGCTTCCCGGATTGTGCGGTGGATCGTATTGTTCCTCCCGGTACTAACGAAATCCCCACGGATGTAGTGGTGGAGCAATACTATGAGTGGGATGTGGAAAAGGCATCCTTCGCCGGAGATATACCCAACATTACCGGAATGACACTGGTAGATAATCTGGACGCTTTTATAGAGCGCAAGCTGTTCACCTTAAACACCGGCCACTGTATCACTGCCTATGTTGGCAGGCTTAAGGGCAAAAAGACTATCGAGGAAGCTATAAAGAATCCAGAAATATACGATCTGGTGTTTAAGGCCATGACTCAGTCTGGCGCAGGACTTGTTAAAAAACACGGTCTCGATCCTGACGCCCATGCTGCCTATATCAATAAGATTATTAACAGATTTAAAAATCCCTATCTGAATGACGATGTAACAAGGGTCGGCAGAGAACCTCTGCGTAAATTATCAGCCACAGATCGTCTGGTAAAGCCCACCATGACTGCTTATGGCTACGGACTGCCGGTTGATGCCCTGGTAACAGGTATTGGAGCAGCTCTAAGATATGATAATCCGGATGATCCTCAATCAAAAGAATTGCAGGATAAGATCTCTCAGCTTGGAGCCATTGATGCCTTTAAGGAGATTTCAGGTGTTACCGATGAAGCTCTCTTAGAGCAGGTATCAAAGGCATACGAAATAGCTTAACCCCATTTACTTTCCTTATTACATAGCAAAAGCCGGGTCTGACTTCAGATCCGGCTTTTGTAAATCAAAAGTTGTGTCGCGAATTATAACTCTCTAACCATCACTATGGCATCCTCAATGGGATCTGTGTAGAAGCCCTTTCTGATACCAACCTCACAAAAATTCGTGGAATTATACAAACCCCTGGCAGCAGCATTAGATGACCGGACCTCCAGATAAATCTTTAAGACCCCTCTGCCTAGAGCTTCCCTTGAAATTTCTTCAATCAAAAGCCTGCCAAAGCCCTGTCTCCTGAACTGATCTGATACGGCAATTGATGTTATCTCACCTTCATCCGCAGCGTAATACAGTATCACATAGCCTGCAATTATATCCTCCGCCACACATACAAACACTATAGCCTGTGGATTCTCTAAAACCTCTGACAGTGCCCTCTCATTCCAAGAAGACTGCCCTGACTCCACTGCTATTGATGCTATTCCATCAACATCTCCCTTGGCAGCCAGGCGTATATTTGGCCCCTTCATGCAATTATCCCTGCTCCTGTTCCAAGCGTTCCCTCTCTGCCTGAGACAATCTAAGGTATTCCGGGGCAAACTTATCTGATTGAATCATGCATCCACTATCCTCCTCCACCATCCTGATGGCGCAGAAGCCTACCGATGCAGCACGCTGTCTGTTCATTGATGCCGGAGCTATACGAAACGGGATATGACATCCTGCCCTGATATCATCCTGATATACAGGCACCCCGTCTCCCAAAAAGGTTACCCGGCCTCCCCAGTCATTAACACGGTCTATTATCTCACTTACATCCACTGCGCAGGGCTCGGCTAATGTCTCTAAGGATACACTCTCCCTGTCATTCTCATCAGATGTCTGTGTATGAAAGCGGTACCCCGCTGTATAGACCTGGTGCCTTCTGGCGTCCATAAGGGGACAGATAGTTCCCTCTACTCCCCAGAGATTGTAGCATAGCCCCATAAGGGTGGACACCGGTATGATCGGTACATTAAGTGTCAGCGCCAGACCCTTAGCTGTTGCTGCTCCAATGCGAAGCCCCGTAAAGCTTCCGGGACCTTTTGCCACCGCTATAGCATCTATCCCGGCCTTCTTTACCGATAGCTGACACATCCTCATCAGCTCGTCCAGCATGGGAAGAAGCGTAGTGGAGTGTGTCCGGTGCATGTTTGTGCTGTATTCTCCCAGCAGCACTTCATCATCCATCAGCGCAACTGAGGCAACCAGTCCTGATGAATCCAATGCCAGAATTCTCATATTGACTCGTCCTTCTTATGTACTGTAATCTGTCTTGTCTCTTCAGGAACCATATCTATTCCACCGCCGGATGAAAAGCTTTCAGAGCCAGCTTGTGTGCCATCAGTTCCTTGCCTGCTATGAGTTGTATCTTGATTCAACTGTCTTTTGATGTCAACTATTATGGTATCATCAGGCAATTCATCCATTATTTTATCCGCCCACTCGATCAAGCAGACTCCCTGACCGTACAGGTACTCCTCAAAGCCGATCTCCCAAAGCTCTTCAGGGTCATCTATCCTGTAGACATCAAAATGATACAGCGGTAGCGTACCGCCTTCATATTCGCAAACTATGGTAAATGTTGGAGATGTGACGTGATCGTTGATCCCCAGACCTGCGGCAAAGCCCTTGGCAAAAACAGTTTTGCCGGCTCCAAGATCACCGGTAAGGGCAATGATTGTACCGCAAACTGCCTCTTTTGCCATGGTATAGCCAATGTCATAAGTCTCCCCGGCAGAATTAGTGATTATAGTCTTCATTTGATATTTTCCAATTTGTGATCTTCTACACGATCAATGAGAATATCACGAATAGTTGGATACTGGGATGTAATCTGATTTAAGGGAATGACAAAGGCATTGACCTGGTTGGAAAATATAAGAAGCTCATGTCTGGTCTTTACTACCTTGTAAACATTCTCCCAGCGAAGCTTGGATTCCCGGCTTACGCCCTCTCCCAGATCAACATCGGTAGACAGCCGCATCCCCTCTTCCTCAAAGGTATAGTTAAGGGGCTTGGAAAATATGGGATTCCTGGCATGAGATCCCTTGGCACGAAGCGTAAGGGACAGCGGCATATATAAAAGCACCACCAGAGATACCAGTGTCATAATAATCTCATCCTGCATTACAAGCCCACCTCCTAAAAACATCCACTGTGTAGAGGCAAACATAATAAGCCCTATGAGCGTCATAAAGAAGCCCATCGGCCTGTGGTAAAAGCTGTACAAATTAAAATAGCGAAGATCCTGTGGCTCGACCTTGGCTGAAAACTTAAACGGTTCCATTTTTATCCTTTCCACATATTCATAATAACCTTTGTACCATACTATCACAATTTCATATGTTGGTCAAAATTGTTAACATTCATGACCGAACCGCGCACTTCCCGTAAGGGAATAAATGCTGCGCGGTTGCGGAAGGAAGATTATATTATGTGGAGTGGGACGGTACTTTCAATGCCGCAAGGCCACCGTCCCACATTGCCATTCACGCTTGATGCTTATGTAAGGCTTTAAACTAAGCCGTGAATGGCAATTCAAAATTGATGTTGACAAAACCAGATTTCGTGATATACTTCCACTTGACATATTTCTTCGGGGCAGGGTGAAATTCCCGACCGACGGTGATTCTCTTTTTTGGAGATAAGTCCGTGAGCCGCATGCAACGCGGTTGAAGTGGTGCAATTCCACTACCGACAGTACAGTCTGGATGGGAGAGGAGGTAAATTCCATGAGTGACTATTCACAAAACGCAGCAACTATTGTCAATCCTGTTCACAAACGCATTCGATATATGACTGTGACGGGACTCTTATCCGCGGTAGCTTTCATACTTCAATTCTTTGAATTCCCAATACCATTGGTTCCATCATTCATCAAAATGGATTTTTCAGATCTTCCGGAGCTTTTGGGCGCCTTTGCTTTGGGACCTGTATCCGGTGCCATCATTGCACTGATCAAGAATGTGCTTCATCTTCCCCTGTCTCAGTCAGGTGGTGTAGGTGAGTTGTGCAACTTCTTGCTGGGCGCGGGCTTTGCAGTACCTGCCGGATTGGTCTATAAATACAACAAGACCAAAAAGGGCGCTATCATAGCTTCCTTTGTGGGGGCATTTACCATGGCAGCGCTGTCATTCCCTATCAATTATTTTATTACATATCCTTTCTATGAGATGATGATGCCAAGAGAGGTTATCATTGCAGCATATCAGGTTATTCTGCCGGCGGTATCAACGCTCGCACAGTGTCTGTTGGTGTTTAATGTGCCTTTCACTTTGTTCAAGGCACTGTGCTCGGTGGTTATCACTATGCTGGTGTATAAGAAGCTTTCACCTATTTTACACGGATAACTCCATCGGTTGCAGATCCTTGCGCAGGTCAGGTTGTTATACTTAAATTGAATCAAAAAATACAAAAAGGAGCAGGATTTTCATGATTTCCTGCTCCTTTTTTATGATGATAGGGTCAGACGGTATTTTCCCCCCTCATCAATCGTCACGATCTGCTACTACTCCTCAGGCAGATCCTTCCTCTTCCTGTGAAACAGATTTTTTAAACGGCTTATATGCACATTCCCTTCCGCTCGCGGTTTGCGCTCCTTCTTCATGAATATCAGGTAGAAGGAAGGCAGCAGGAACAGAATTAAGATTGTAGATGCCGTTAGTCCGCCAATAATAATGTAGGACATTCCCTGCATGGACTCCGTTCCAGTTCCTAAACCTAAGGCCATTGGAAGCATGGAAAGAATCGTCGTAAGTGTTGTCATAAGAATGGGCCTGAGTCTGATCTCACCGCTTCTGGCAAGGGCTTCCTCGATGGGATAGTCCGATTTGAGACGGTTTGCAGTATCTACAAACAGGATACCATTATTAACAACTATTCCCACCAGCATCAAAAATCCCATAAGCGAGGTCATACTGATGGTCTGCCTGGCTATGAACATAAGTCCGAAGCAGCCTATCAGCGCAAACGGAATACTAAGCATAACCATTACCGAGAATCTTACCGATTCAAACTGCATAGCCATGACCAAAAACACCAGAAATACCGCCGTGGCTATAGCGCCGCCCAGCGCGGAAAACTCGTCGTTCATCATCTTCATAATGTTATTCTGGCCGATTGTAACGGTCTTGCCCATGTCCAGGTTTTCGGCCATCTCGTTAACTTTTTTCTGAACTTTGGAACGGTCATCGTCAGCTGTAACTCCGGTTAGCTCCAGCGTATAAAGTCCGTCATTACGCTGTATCTCCTGCTGGGATTCCTCATATTTGATGGTAGCTATCTCGCCCAATGGAACTGCAACACCTGATGTAGACATTACCGAAATACTCGTCAGAGAATTAAGATCATCGTAGCGTCCCTTGGGGTATTCCAGATACACATCGTATTCGTCACCAGCGTGGCTAATGGTCATAGCCTTCACTCCTGTGATGACATTCCTAAGTGCGAGCGCAGCTACTGAGGGAGTTACCCCGGCATTCATAGCAAGTCTGGAATCAATCTCGACCTTCGCCTGAGTAGAACCCTCACTCAAAGGTGATGTGACTGAAATCACCCCGTCTATTTTTGCCATTTCTTCCCCGGCATTATATATCACACTCTTAAGCTCGTCATAGTCTGTTGACTGAAGCAGCAAAGACGCCCCGCTCTGAACGAACTGTGAAGACTCTCCACCCAGATCAACTGATATACGAACACCCTTTTCATTGGACCAAAGCTTGGTGTATTCATCAATTTTATTAGATGTAGACTTATGGGTATCATCTGACAGATAGGCAGTAATGGTAGCTGTGTTGGCACTTACTCTGGTGTCCACTGTCTCAATGTCAGGATCCTCTATCAACGCCTTCTCATATGGAAGGGAATTCTTGTCAGCCGTCTTCAATCGGGTTCCGGCACGACTTTCAACCGTAACCGCAAACTGTCCCTCGTCAGTGGCAGTCATAAGCTCTTTGTCTATTCCCATAAACAGAGCTAATGCAACAACCAACAGCCCAACCGCCACCAAAGCAACCTTTCTCTTGTGAGGAATAACCTTTCTTACTATAACAGCGTATTTTGAGGATACGACATTCATAAACCTGGTAGCCGGAGCATCCCGCCGCTCCGTAGGCCTAAACCTGGAAAAAAACAACGGTATAAGCGTAAGCGCTGCAACCAGGGAAGCTGTCATGGCAAAAACAATGGTAAATCCCAAAGGTCTAAACATCTGACCTGACATACCTGAGATAAGAGCCATAGGAACATATACCACCACTGTCGTGATAGTTGAGGCTACAATAGAGGCAGAAACCTCCTTTGTTCCCATGTAGGCTGCCTGCTCAAAATCCAACCCTTTTTCACGGGATCTGAAGCAGCTTTCCAACACGACTATAGAGCTGTCCACCATCATACCTATGGCTATAACAAGAGCTCCAAGGGTTATAACATTAAGGGTGAATCCCACAAGCCTCATGGCAATCAGCGCCGCAAAGAGCGATATAGGCATTGAGCTTCCTACTATGGCGCTTGCCCTTAAGTCTCCGAAGAAAATAAACAGTGTCAGCATTGAAAGCAGTACACCTATGACCAGGGTCTCCGCCACGGATTTAAGAGAGTCCTTGATGGTATCCGCCGAATCACTGGTTATCTCCAGGCGGACATCAGGCTCTGATATCATAAGCTGATTGATGGCTTTTCTTACCTGATTAGATACAGTAACTGTACTGCTGGTGGTCTTTTTTACAACATCTATACTGATATTTTCCTCACCATTATGGCGGCTTATGTTGGTCTCATCCTTAACCGCATAGGAGATATCCGCTACATCCCGCAGTGATACTATGCCTCCTGCCGGAGTCCGGATAGGTATGTCATTAAGATCAGTTATGGCATTGACCTCCGATGCGCTGGACAGTGAAATATCCTGAGTCCCCTGCTCCACCGAGTCCGCCGGAACGGAAAAATCCGTAGCTGTAATTGCCGCAGATATGCCATCAACAGTAAGTCCATATTCATTGATGGCTTCTTCATTGATGAGGATGCGGATATATTCCTCTGAAGCACCAGTCACATTGACCTGTGATACTCCCGAGAGTCCTTCCAATCTGGTCTTTACAGTGTCATCTATGTAGCTTACCAGATCCAGGTTGCTGTCTGTTTCAGCCTGAATAGTCATCATAGCTGCCTGATCCAGATCCATTTCCAAAATAACCGGATCGTTAGCTCCGTCCGGTAAGCTAATGGCGTTCAATGCTTTTTGGATGTCCATGTATGTGGTATCCATATTCACATCGTAATCAAAGGAAAAAACCACCATCGAAACGCTCTCTCTGGAAATGGTTCGGTCAATGCTGACTCCCTCCAGCTGATTGGCTATATCGTCAATCGGATCAGAAACGAGCTTGTCAATCGTCTCCGGATCGGCTCCGTTATAAACTGTCTGAATGATGTATACAGGAAAACTGATATCCGGTATCTGCTCCAGCTCAAACCCCATTATAGAGGAGATACCAAATACAAACAGCGCCAACAGCACCAGAAGCATGGATACCGGACGCTTTAAGGCAAGTCTGGTCACATCCATATTACTCTCCTGCCTTTCCCTGTTCGTCGTCTCCTGATTCTGATGAAGTATCAGTGGAGTCGGTTGAATTCTCACCTTCTACCTGAACCTTGACTCCGTCACGAAGGTCTGATGACCAGCTGGTGATAACCTGATCTCCTGCCTTAACACCGTCTATTATTACGATATGCTTCTCGTCAAACATACCGGTAGTAACATCCTTGCGGACAGCTACACCATTCTCGATCACATAAACAAAGGGCTCGCCATTGGAATAGTATACGCAATCATAAGGCACCACTATACCGCTGTCGTCACGGTAGCTGTCTACCTTGACTGTAACGGAAGATCCGCTTAAAAGCTCACCGCCGCCATTGATAACTGCCTTGATCTTAAACAGCCCAGATCCGGAATCCAGCGTCTCCCCAATCTCGGTTATGGATCCCTTGAACTTGCTGTCGTCCTTTTTGACTCTTACAGACTGACCCACATACAGATTGTCACGAACATTCTGAGGAACAGAAAACTCGATCTTCATGCTGTCCTTGTTGGCTATAACCATAGCAGCCTGGGCAGGACTGGCATTGTCATGAACTTCGACATCAATTGACTCCACAACACCGCTGATGGGTGCAGTGGTCTCATACAGTGAAAGCTGATACTGTGCCTGTTCTACTGCTACAGCAGAGCTTGCAAGGCCGGCTGCAAGGGATCTCTTGGTATCCTCCAGCACCTGACCATCTTTTAGTTCCTGAACTTCCTTGGCATCTTCGAGACTTGCCTCGGTATTAGTCGCCTGATCGTCGGCATTTTTTTCATTACGCCTAAAATCAACAAGGCTGTCCTTGGCGGAATCAACTGCCCGCCTCTGATTGATCAAAGCGGTACGATAACCTTCTGCGCTGGTCTTTAAACCCTCAACTCCTGATGCGGAAATATTGGCAATACTGATATCCCCCTCATCGTTAACATCTTCTACCATATCCATAATATCCTCCGCCACGCTTAACGCTGAAGCAGAAATGGAAGATGTCGTAGTTCTGGTACTGGAGATGGTTGTGGAAGTCGTCGTGGTAGTCGTTGTGGTAGTCGTCGAGGGGACCAAAGCGGCTGCCTCTGCCTGGGCTTGTGCTATTATAGTTCCGGCTTTGCTTGATGCCTCTGACAACGAGGAAACTCCGGAAAAAGTTGCATCATCATCACAAAGATCCTTCAGATCCTCGTAATAGCTCTTGGCTTTGTGGTATTTGCTAAGAGCGTCGTCGTAATCTTTTTTTGCCTTGTCTCTATCCTGCTCGGCATTCTCCAGACTGCGCTCAGCACGATCTATATTGTGCTCAGCTTCTGTTACGGATCTCTCTGCCGTGTCGGCAGCACGCTCCAGTGAGTCTATTTGCTGCTGTCCGGTAAGATCAGTTAGCGCCTGCTGACCGCCCAGAGTAGCATTAGCACTAGCCTGAGCGCTGGCCTGCTGGGCCTGGGCACCCCTTAATGTAAGTCATCGTCCAGCTTAAAAAGCCTCTGTCCTTCCTGAACCTTATCGCCTAATTTGACATCTACTTCCAGAACCTCTCCTGAAGCTGTAGGATAAATGGTTACCTCAGCCTGCGCGGAGGCTTTACCTACATAGGTCTCAGAAAGAACCAGCTCCTTCTTTTTGGCCTTTTTTGCATTGACAGTTAATACCGTTTCTTCCTTGGTCTCGGGCTCCTTACCCTGACAAGATGTAAGAATCATGCAAGCCGCGACTAACATCGCGGCCGTTGAAAAAAATCTGTTTCTCATCTAAAAATATCCCTTCAAAGGTAAAACTTATTGTGACATGCTTCTGCTAGAAATTAGACCCGTTCCAGCCCCAATCGGACAGGCCATGGTATGTCACATATACCTTGTTGGCAGGGATCGACAATTCGTTGCCTAAGATATCACAGATGGCGCCTGTCATCTTGGAATAATCAGAAGATGAAGCGCTGCCAAACAGGCTGACCTCAACATAAGCTCCCTTGTCCAGCTTGTCACCTGCCATATAAAGGTCATATCCATCATTAATGCCCACCATCAGATAGTTTTCTGACTTGTGGAGAATGGAAACTGCCTCTCCAAGGGCTTTTTTGATGTTCTCCTTCTGCTGCTCTGTAGCCTTAACTGTAATCTTTGAATCAATAAATGGCATGCTTTTTCCTCCTTCTTAATCCCTGTGTACCGGCTAACCTCTATAATACATCTGAAAGAATACCTGCCATAGTATCCCAGTCCGACTTGCGACGGGCAATTCTGATGCGCTCAATCAAAACAGCATCACCTGACGACAGGGCATATTCACCCAGAGATTTCAACAGGGAGTCTACATCCTCTGTCGATCTTGAGCTGATAGCCTCATTAAGAGCAGTATAATTATCATGAAGCGTCTCGTCTGAAATAGGAGGCAAAACCCCACCTTTGCCTGCTCCATTGCCTAGATGCTCCTTAAGCTGCTCCTCCAGCTCGCGGTAATGCCTGATCAGATTATCAGTGCCGCTCTTTAAAGCCTCTGTATTGCCTACCTTTCCTGCTGTCTCCATGGCAGCCGCCTGCTCCGCCAGTGTAAGCGCTCCTATGAGCCTGGCGCTGCTCTTAAGTGAATGGATCCTCAATATCTGTATCTGCTCATTGTCAGCCTTCAGATAGTGCTCCACAGTCTTGGCCTTGTCATCTATGGAAGCTGCAAATATCGACAGCGCATCCATATAATCCGAAGCAATTCCGCCGCACTTTTTAAGACCATATTCTATGTCCAACCCCTGGATATCATGCAGCCACTTGGGGAGCTTATTGTATTCGCTCTCAAAATCACTCTCTGATTGATTCTGATCCGTACTGCCTTCCAGATAACCCTGACCCAGGTGGCGGACCATCATATCGTGCAGCTCTCCAAAATCTATGGGCTTGACAAGAACCTCATCAAACCCGGCTTCCTTCAGCCTTATGGCAGCTTCCTCGGTGTCATCTGCAGTCTCACAAATAACAGGTACTTTTTTTGACTGTTCTTTAAAAATTTCCTTGAAGCGCTCAAGGGTCTCATAACCATCCATATCCGGCATATGCTGGTCTAAAAGTATGAGATCATACTCGTCATGTGCGTATCTTTCCAAACCAATTTCACCGCTGGAACATACATCTGTTTCAACACCAAGGGCTCCCAGCTGTGATGACAACAGCATCTGATTAATAGCCATGTCGTCGATAATAAGTATGCGCGGTGCAGCTTTGTTGTCTGATGCCATGTTATTATCCCCCTTTGATACTAAATTGACCCCGATTTGATCGGGGTCTATTGTAAAAACTTATCGAAAAATGGAGCATATGGGATTCGAACCCATGGCCTCCACAATGCCATTGTGGCGCGCTCCCAACTGCGCCAATGCCCCATAACAAGGCGGGTCACAAAGTCAACCTCATGACCCGCCATATGATAATATTATCAGAAGTAGCTGCTGAATGAGCTGCTAAGATCGCTTGCCTGATAGCCCCCGCTCCTGCCGTATGTAGAAGCTGACAAGGACGATAATTTGTTATTGGAAGTACCTGAAATCCGGGTAGCTGTCTGGGCTATATTAGATGCATATGACTGTCTTCCGTTCACTAGCTTCTGGAACTTGCTCATGTCTGATGCCTTGAAAGTATCCTCGTCCACTGCCATCTTACCATTGACATCAGTAGTGATGCCGAAGCCCTTCAGTTGGTTAGTCATGACATTAGTGGTGGAGGAAAGGCTCCTCGCTCCATTGTAAACAGAATAATTGGTAGATGACGAAGCTGCATCAACCGCATCATTATAATTGCCAACAAACTTGTTAACTGCAGAATAAATAGCATCTACATCATAATCTTCCTTGGTAGTACCGTCAGACTGCTTGATAGACTTCTTGGCGAATATTGAATCCTTACCTGTGTCTGCCAGCGCTGATGCTGATTCATTCAGCTTGTCCATCTTGGACTTGACATTGGACAGAGAACTCTTGAGCTCGGATGATGTCTTCTTGGATACTGCCCTGGCAGTAGACTTGGATGCTGCCGATTTGGCTGAATGCGCATCCTGACCGTAATACGACTTCAAAAGCTTGCCATAGGTACCGGTCTGTATGGTTCTGTAATCACTAACAATGCCGGACAGGGAACTGACTCCTGATGTCTTGCCAAGCGACCCGAAAAGCGTACCCACCCCCTGGGAAGTAAGTCCGCCATAAAATGTATTCATATCTATTCCGGAGATTCCTGCCATAAAACCACTCCCATCTAAATATATAACGACATGAGGGTCAAAAGGTATCTCGACCCCTACATCATAAATATAATCCCGACAATGTGTTGTGTCAAGTATTTCCTATAGTGAAAAATCTACCATTCCCCCAATATATGACTCCTGCTCGGTCATGACATTATTGCTTCTGAAGTTGTATTCATGATCCTCTACCATACGGATAAGCTCGTCTATTGAATCGGCTTCAAAAACCTCATAGTCGTCAGGATTCCAGGTGTCATTGCGGCTCTTGTCATGCCTTTTAATCCCACTTACTGCATCGTCTTCGTCATCCTCCTTAAGTTCTGAAGACTTTGCCCGTCTTTCCTCAAGCTTCTTAGCAAGCTTTTCTTCTGTCTTTTTCTTCTCAGCCTTTTTGG
This sequence comes from uncultured Lachnospiraceae bacterium, assembly GCA_905233955.1. Classification (GTDB taxonomy): domain Bacteria; phylum Bacillota; class Clostridia; order Lachnospirales; family Lachnospiraceae; genus RGIG4930. The sequence continues at coordinate 571 of CAJOFQ010000031.1, read as the reverse complement.
CGTCCTTTTTAGCCTGCTCCTTCTTATCAGCCCGCTTCTGAGCCATCTTTTCATTGATAGCATCGTTATTCTTCTTGGAAACCACAAAGAACGATGCCTTACCATCGTCATCGATCCTCATTCCAAAGCCCTGAACACTCTGCATACCGCTGAGCTTCTTGGCAAGCTCAGGAAGCTCTTTCTGTGCGTTGGAGATGATTCCCTCGTATTTGTTGCGGTATTCCTCGTCCTCAGCCATCTTCTCAATCTTCTCGGCATCGATCAGCACGACTGTCTTGTTGGAATTAGGCATCATAGCCGCCTTCTGTTCCGCGCCTTCTGTCGAGTCATTGGCTACCAGAACAAAGTTCATATCGCCGTATTTGGATTTTAATTCTTCATAGTATGAAGCAGCCTTCTCTGAAAGCTTGGGTTCTCCAATCACATTGCCATATTCCTTGGATTGGGTCACTCCTGCGCTTTTTACTGCTTTTCTGGCTTCCTTGACGGCATCTTCCCTCTTGGATGATGATGTCCCCTTAGCGTCATTAGTCTGCTGTGCCTGATAAGCATTGGCCATAGCAGCTTGATT
>CAJOFQ010000030.1 GCA_905233955.1 uncultured Lachnospiraceae bacterium | reverse complement strand
GGTTTCAGATCAGTCTGAGAGCAGCACCTCACATACCGATTCCGATGAGTGGAAGGGACATTTTACGGTTAATCCCCAGAAGAATGAATATGGCAATGGAGTCGCGCATATAATAGATTACGCAATCACAGACAGCGCAGGAAACCTTACTGCCACGATTGACAAGGAAAGCGGGTTCACCATCAAGAGCAAGGTTTTGTTTCATGAAGCTGTTGAGAATCCCATATTCACATTTACCTTTAAGAATGCCAAGGGTGTTGATATTACAGGCACAAATACCAGAATAGAAAATGTGCCCATAGAGCCCGCCGCGCCGGGTGATGTGTATGTGGCGTCATTTACGCAAAAGATGAATCTTCAGAGCGGGGATTATCTTTTGTCCATAAGCTGCACAGGAATTGTGGATGGTGAGCTGGTGGTTTATCACAGATTATACGATCTGCTGCAGGTGACGGTTGTGTCCATCAAGGATACTGTTGGTTTTTATGATATGGATTCCAAAACTGTGGTGGAAAAGGTATGAAATCATATCAAAAGGATCGTCTGTCTCATCTGCTTGAGTTGTTTTCCGTAAATAGCGGTACCAGCCTGCTTATCGTAACATTACCGCAGCATGCAGCGCCCGCGCAAAGAGAGTCCGAAGTGGAATTTCTCTCAGAAGCGCGGTCGTTGTTTTCTGAAAAAAAAATTACTGTTGAGACATATCCCATAGACAAGCTCCAGTCAATGTGGGATGATCGTATGTATGATACGATCATTCTTCGTTATGTGCTGTATTACAGGCGTGGTAAGCCCATGGATGAGAGAAAATCTCTTGGGCTGCTTGCCAGGCACTTGAATGCTGATGGTACTATTTATATACTTGAGAATAACCGGATGGGAGTCCGGACGCTTGCCGGGGATCGTTTTGATGGACTGGACAAGGACAAAGGGCTTATTCGTCAGGAGCTAATAAGAGCTTTTGAGTACGCCGGACTTTTTCCAATGGTTTATTACCCTCATCCCTTTGCTGAGGAATTATCATTTCTGTTTTCGGACGAGCGGCTCCCTCAAAAAGAGCGGCTTTTGGTATCTGTAAGAGAGGGTACGGGAAGGGTAGCCTTTTTCGATGAAGCTTCGGTTATGAGCTCCGCAGTCAGGGAGGGATTGTTTCCTTCCATGGCGAATCAGTTTTTTTGTGTCCTGAAAAAACATCAGGATGATAAGTCTGTGCTGGTATATCGCCGATATGATATTAGAAGAGACAAGAAATTTGCGACTATTACGGATGTGATGCAGGCAAAGGACGGCACCAGAACCCTGATCCGCAGGGCTGCTTCTCCAAGCTCGGCTGCTCATGTCCTTAGGGTATATGATAATTACCAGCGGCTTAGCGAGTTATACAAGGGTTATACACTTCAGATTGCGCCATCGGTTTGTGATATGGATCGTGTTGCGATGAGGCTTTCAGATCGTACTACGCTGGAGGAGCTTTTAGACGAGACTATTGACCGTCAGGCTAATGAAGAATTTTTTGGATTGATCCAAAGAACCTATGACATATTAACCTCTCCCACCCGTATTTTGACAGATGACGGCCGCAGGAAGCAGCGGGAAGCATTTTCTGAGGATGCCGGCTTTGTCCGGGCGTTTGGCAGCTTTTATGGCAGGGAAGAAGAGCTGTTTTTGGATGACAGGGTGCTTCCGCTTTCTCCTATTAACGGTTCGTTTTCAGATTATACAGTTGAAGGTACCAGATGGACCTTGAACGAATATGAATGGGTTGTGGATTTTCCGGTGCCCTTTTCGTATGTGCTTTTTCGTATGCTTCACAGATTCTTTTTAGAGGAGCCCAGGCGTAATCTGGACGGGACTCTGATGAGCGATACCTTCCGCAGATTTGGCATCTCTGAGGAGATGGAGCGGGCTCTCATCAGAATGGAAGGACATTTTGCCGGATATGTAACCGGCAGAGCGATGACGGTTGAGAAGGTTTTGGACACCGCGAAAAAACATGGTGATTTTCTGCCGGCAGGAGAGTTGATTGCAGATTTTCTGGATGGCAACGGCCAGCTTAGCGCCAGGCAGGAAGAGGAATATGACGCTGTAGGGAAGGATTTTAAGAGCAGATTCATCGGTAGGTTAAGGCAGTTGTTATCCTTTGGGAACAGTGATGAAGAATCTGACGAGGTGACTGATGAACCGGAAGGCAGTTCTATTTGATTTGGACGGAACACTTTTAAATACCTTAAGGGATCTGACTGATGCGGTCAACCATGTTATGCGCACACACAATCAGCCGGAGCATTCCATGGAGGATATCCGTACCTTTGTGGGCAACGGTGTCCGTAATCTGATGCGCCGTGCTGTGCCGGGAGGCGAGGACAATCCGCTGTTTGAACAGCAGCTGGCTGAGGATATCGCCTACTACAGGCAGCACGACAGGATTTATACCAGCCCTTATGACGGTATTGAAGCTATGCTTGATACTATCCGTGATAACGGGCTTCTGGTGGCAGTGCTTTCCAACAAGGACGAGGTTGCTGTGCGCAATCTGTGCGAACATTTTTTCAAGGGACATTATGATCTGGCGCTTGGCAATACGCCAAATCGTCCGAGGAAGCCGGATCCTGCCATAGTTAATGCGGCGCTGGAGGAATTTGGGATTGCTGCCGGCGAAGCTTTGTATGTGGGTGATTCTGAGACTGACGCAGCTACTGCCGAGGCAGCAGGGGTGGAATATATACTTGTATCATGGGGATTTAGGGACAGAGAGATTTTAGGCAGATTTAACGCAAAAGCCATAATAGACAGCCCGGGAGAATTAATAAGATATGTATAATATTTTTCGTACATCCCATAAGAAACTAGAAGAATTAAACGGCTTTGATCAGGGCGCATGGGTCGAGCTGGTGGCACCGACGCTTGAAGAGTGTACTTCTGTCTCGGAGCAGTATAATATTGATATGCCCGATCTTAGAGCTGCCCTCGATGATGAGGAGAGCTCGCGTATCAGTCTGGAGGATAATTATACGCTGATACTGGTGGATATCCCTTCAGCCGAGATCCGTAACAACCGCAATACCTATACCACTATTCCTCTGGGAATTATTATTCATCCTGAGGCCGTGATCACTGTCTGTGCTGAGGATACATCCATACTTCGGCAGTTTACTGAGCACAGGGTCAGGGATTTTTCCACCAAGAAGCAGATGCGTTTTTTGTATCAGATTTTGTACAATACCTGTATGCTGTATCAGTCGCTGCTTAGAAGCGTTGACAGGAAGCGTACCGAGATTGAGGAACGGATCAATGAGGACACTGAGGATGTGGACTTGATCGATCTTCACGAGCTGGAATCGAATCTGGTATATTTTGCCACTTCACTGCGGGCCAACGGGGTAGTTATAGACAGATTGACCCGATACGGGCGCCTCAAGATGTATGAAGAGGATCAGGAGCTCCTGGATGATGTGATGATCGAAAACCGTCAGGCAATTGAGATGACAAGTATTTACCGTGATATCATAAACGGTACCAGAGAGCTGTTGTCCACAGTTATTAATAATAGACTTAATAATGCCATGAAGTATTTGGCAGCTATCACCATTGTTATGTCCATACCGACTATTATATCAGGTCTTTGGGGGATGAATGTGTTTGTTCCGCTGGCGGCTGTGGAACACGGTTTTTTGATTATTGTGGTGGTGACGCTTGTTAGTTGTATAGCGGCTTTATATATCCTTCACAAACGCAAGATGTTGTGATGCAAGGCAAAAAAAGCACAAGATATTCTTTAGTTGTGATATCGCCGATTTTTCTTCAAAAAAATTGAAAAAAACGCTAAAGAATCCAAATGTCCTTGCCGATATAGTAGTTGAACGAATTGATCTACATTTATACCAGATACATACTGCTTAAGTAGGCAGTCATGTAAATTCAGTTAGAGGAGTTGATGATTATGATGCGTATAGATGCATACAATCAGGTAATGGCGACATACAAGCCTCAGGGTGTACGCGCTCCGAAGAAGACTCAGAATTCTTCCATTATTTCAGGGCGTGACCAGCTTCAGATATCTTCATTTGGGCAGGATCTGGCAGTGGCTAAGAGCGCTGTTAAGGATGCTCCGGATATCCGTGAGGACAAGGTATCAGAGATGACAGCCAAATACGGCACAGAGGGTAAGACCCCGGATGTTGATCTGGATGATTTTGCCAGTGTATTGTTGTCCAAATATCAGGGAGTATTCGGATGACCAATGTTGAGGGACTGATCGAGGTGTTAGGGCAGGAGACGGAAGGATACCGCAAGCTGTCCACTCTTGCAGAGCGCAAGCGTCAGATTATTATTGATCAGGATTTGACGGGATTGGAGCGTTCTACCACCGAGGAACAGGATCTTTCAGATCATCTCAAGAGTCTTGAAAATCGCAGAATACAGATTCTTAAGACCTTTACGGATCAGGATGTCATACCTACTGTCAGCGATATTGTTGCTGCTTTACCCCAGGAGGACGAGATTACAGTTTCGCTTTCCCGCGCCAGGGAAGAGCTTCTCGAGGTAGCAGGTAGAATGCAGTTTCTGAATTCTCAGAACGAGGTACTATTGAAGCAGGCACTTGAGATGGTGGATTTTGATCTGACATTGTTTAAGAGCTTAAGACAGGCACCGGAGTCCGGGAACTATGGCAGGGACGCTTACAGTACCGGCGAGCTCTTGCCGAGCGGTGCATTCGATACAAAGCAATAAGCATGATACCTGCGGCAGTTGTCTGCGGTATCATTACATATAAAACAGGGATGTGACTGCAACAGGTTTACATCCCTTTTCTGATACATAGGGGGTCTTACGATTACAATGGCCCACTGGCAGCCCTTAAGGCATGAGAGGTATTTACTATGGCAAATGGATTTGGAAGTCTTCATGTAGGAGCGAGCGGATTGCAGGGAGCCCAGAACGGACTCAATGTAGTTGCGAATAATATTTCAAATGTAGATACCGAAGGGTATGTCCGTCAGCAGGTACTCTATGAGGACAAGACCTATCTGAATTTCGGACAGGCTGCTATCGCTCCCATGGCTGCAGGTATCGGCGTAGCCATAGGTGATGTGGTTCATACCCGTGATGTATTTTTAGACAAGGCCTATCGTTCCGAGAGCGGCCGTCAGGCATTTTATGAGTCCAACTATCAGGCGGCTATGGAAGTTGAGACCATGCTCAATGAGAACAACGGAACACTGGGCACCAGCTTCGCCACTGCAATAGCGGACTTATATGAAGCATTTTCCGAATTCTCCAAGGCTCCTGCTGATGAGGTCAATCAGAACCTCATTGTCCAGAAGGCCGATCTTTTTATTTCCAGAGCCCAGGCAGTATATCAGGGGCTGTATGATTACCAGAAGAATATCAATAAAAAAATATCCGATGACATAGACAGGATCAATGATTTAGGCAAGACCATCCATGAGCTTAATATCAATATCCAGAAGATAGAAGCAGGCGGTATTGAGACTGCAATGGATTTAAGAGATGCCAGGGACAGCGCTTTGGATGAGCTTTCCTCTCTGGCGAATATATCATATAAGGAGCTTCCGGACGGCATAGTCAAGGTCAAGCTCGAAGGTACAGATTTTGTCATAGAGTCCAGAGCTTATCAGATTGATGTGCTTACTGACGGAGCTACAGGCTTTGTAACACCATACTGGCCTGTATTATCAGACCCTTCCCGCAACGACTATTACGAAGTATTTGATGTATATAATTCCGACCCGGTCAAAAATACTGACATTGGCGAAGTCAAGGCACTGCTTTTAGCCAGGGGAGAGGGCAAGGCTACCTACCTTGACATGCTGGAGACCGATTTCGACAGGAATATGTCGGTAGACGATTATATGTACACCACCGATTCCGAAGGGAACAAGATCAAGAAGATGATGGGTGTGGACTCCTATGAGAGCGGCATAGCCAACAGCATCATGTGCAACGAGCAGACTGAGCTGGATACACTCATCCATGATCTGGTTGTGGCTATCAATAATCTGGTTTCTCCTATCAAGGATTATACAGACACCACTGAATATGAGCAGTTTAGCGACATGACGGTCACTTATCCCTTCCAGGAGAAAAGGGATGAAACGACTGGGGAGGTAGTAAAGGATCCTTTGACTGGCGAAGTAGTAATGGAAAAAAGGGATATTGTTCCCGGAGAGATTACCTACTACGATGCGGAAAACAATCTATACCTGACAGAGGGGCAGGTCAGGAGCATGATAGTCTTCGACAAGGAGAACTCATGCGTGGGCAGTGACTTTGACCCGCACACAGAGGAAGGACTTCCGCCCAAGGAGCTGTTTTCCAGGGTGGGCTGCGACAGGTATCGCAAGGTTATTTATTCTTACATGGAAGAAACCTCGGAGACTGATCCCGAGACGGGTGATCCGATATATGAATTAAAAGAAGGAACCCTGTATGTGTATAATGAAGAGGGCTACCCCAGGGTTTACGACGAGGATGAGAAGGTTTTCGATTACGAACACGCCAGGTATATCACAGGGGTCTATGTACCGGACAAAGAGAGGTGCTACACACTTGATTCTGTAAGCGTTAATGCCGAAGTAATGGATAACCCTTCACTTATAGCTCACAGGCATCAGAATGACAATATTGCATACGATCTGGGTGCAGATATCTATGCTTTATGGGAATCCCAGGATTGCATGCTGAACCCTGCCGACGAGACCAAATGCGGTTTTGCAGAGTTTTATTCCAAGATGGTAGGTGAGCTGGCGACGGTCGGCTCCGTTTACAAGACCACCAGTGAGTCATTAGAGTCAACCAAGCTTACAATTAACAACAACAGGCAGATGGTCCTTGGGGTATCCACAGATGAGGAGCTTCAGACCATGATCAAATACCAGAACGCATATAACGCCAGCAGCCGTTATATCAATGTGGTGTCAGAGATGATTCAGACAATAATCACATCAATGGGGGCATGATGTATGAGTAGTACATTTTTCGGTCTTACAATAGCAGGCAGCGGACTGAATGTTATGTCTGCCGCAGTTAACACAACAGCCAACAATATTTCCAATGTTGAAACAGATGGCTATTCCCGTCAGGAAGTTAATAAACAGGCTTCCAGCGCTCTTCGGGTATTCCAGAAATACGGCTCCACCAGTACCGGTGTTACAGCCACTGGAGTTACCCAGATGCGTGACGAATATTACGATCTGAAGTTCTGGAACAATGAGAGCAACTTCGGTTATTACGATAAAAAAGAATACTACATGAACCAGATCGAAGATTATTTTAACGATCAGGGCAAGACTGTACCGGGCTTTTCCACCATCTTCGGTGAGATGTTCAATTCTCTTGAAGGCATTCAGGATGCAGCCGGAGATTCTTCCGCCAGAACAGCCTTTATAAGTGAGGCTCAAAAGCTGGTTACATATTTTAACCAGACCTCAGCCAGACTCCAGAATATCCAGAGTGATATCAACGACGAGATTCGTTCCACTGTTAACGAGATCAATTCTATCGCACAGAAGATAGCTATTTTAAACAAGCAGATCAACACTATCGAGCTGGAGACGGGCCATGCCAACGATCTTCGTGACCAGAGGGCGCTGCTTTTAGACAAGCTTTCCAAGATTGTCAATATTGATGTAAGCGAGGAACAGGTTATCAATTCCAACCATCCTGATATGTACACCGGAGCTACCACATTCAAGGTCAAGCTCAACGGTCAGGTCTTGGTGGATACTTACGAATACCGCGAGCTTGCAGCCGTTACCAGGGATGGCAAGGGCAGCCAGAGTGACATTACCGGACTGTATGATATTTACTGGAAGGACACTTTGGAGATCAAGGACGGAAGAATTGTCAAAGGTACCGGCAACATCCTGAATGTTTTGGGCAACAACCAGTCCGGAACGCTGAAGGCGATGTTTGAGATGCGTGACGGTAATGATGGACAGAATCTCCACGGCCGCGTGCAGTTGGTTCATAATTATGGTTCCAGCGAGATCAATACAGGAAAGATTGAGATCATATCCCCCAGCCAGACAGAAATTTCCCAGATGAACCTGCCGGGCAGCGGTTTTATTACAGCTAATAATGTTACACTGCAGTATGATTCTTTTGAGGCAGATCTGGAGACCTTTATACCTACCACTACTGATAAGCTTCAGCTTACTTTGACGGATGGGTCTACAAAGATTGTAGATGCTCTGTATGACGATAGTGGCAATTTAATAGAAGACGCATATGACCTGACTACCGGAGAGGCGACAAGGAGCGGTACTACCAAGTATGTCAATGTTCTGTTTGATTCCGAGGGCAAGCAGGTTACTGTATTTGATAGTAAAGGACATTTGATCTCTGAGCCTGAGACGACCACATATCAGAAATTAGTCAAGATTACCCAAAGTGATGGTTCTGTTACGGAAGAGCCCAGGGATGTAATATATGACACCAATGGCAACGAAATAACCGATGCCTATGATAGTGAGGGTAATCTCAGGGCCGGCATCAAAGGCAAGACAAAGAAAGTTGCTGTAGTCTACAACGAGGATGGTACCAAGGCTGACGCCAAATACGATGAAAAGGGCTACCTGGTAGTTGGCGCGGATTATAAGGAGTTTGCCGTACTTTACGATGAGAAGGGTGACGAGATACCCTACGATCAGGAGACCTGGACTCCTACCCAAGGAGGCGGCACGCCCAAGGTGGAAAAATACACGCTTTTCCTTACAACTCCTATGACTACGAATTCTCTGGCCAAGATCAGCGGTTACAGAGCCTATATCGGGGATGAGATTTATACCAAGGGTATTCCCTACTATCAGAATCAGATGAACATTTTCCTGAGGGAATTCGCCAAGAGGTTCAATGATGTTCATGAGCAGGGACAGGATCTGGACGGTAACGGAGGCGAGGCGTTCTTCATTGCCAACAGCCTGACTGACAGTGATGTGGAATTCCAGTTTGACGCCCAGAGAACCAACACTAACGAGATGTATGGCGAGCCTTCCACGCTTGCTTATCAATATACCAAGATAGGAAGTGCCGTAACAGGTGATGATGTCAGTGTTGACAGCTATTATCAGCTTACAGCCGCGTCATTTGATGTCAATGGCAATATTATTCGCAATGTTACCAAGATGGCGGCTACTACCAATCACAACAACGGTATTGATAACAATGATCTGGTCAAGAAGCTCCAGAACCTTGAGAGCAATGTCAGAATGTTCCGTGGAGTTACAGCTGATAAATTCCTGCAGTGTATATATGCAGATATTACCGTAGACTGTCAGGAATCACGGGTATTTTCCGATAATTTTGAGAACATTCACAACCAGATAGACAAGCAGCGCCAGTCAGTATCAGGCGTGGATGAGGATGAGGAAGCCATGAATCTGGTTAAGTTCCAGAATGCCTACAATCTCAACTCCAAAGTCATCTCAGTTCTTGCCGAGATGTACGACCAGCTTATACTTAATACCGGAGTGTAATCCTATTCACTTTTGCTAAAGACATCATAGGTAATTGACGAAATATTAAGTGATACAATTTTTTCTATATAAAAAGGGGAAAATATGCGAATAACCAATAATATGATCAATGACAAGGCATCCATGAATATTAATGGCAACAAGATTAATGTTGACGCTGATAACACCAGGATGACTACCCAGAAAAAGATTGACCGTCCATCTGAAGATCCGGTCATTGCTATTCGATCCCTGAGACTTCAGACTTCCCTTACCAAGATCAACCAGTATTACGAGAAGAATATTCCGGATGCAGATTCCTGGATGGATGTTAC
>CAJOFQ010000029.1 GCA_905233955.1 uncultured Lachnospiraceae bacterium | reverse complement strand
CCCTGGTCTGTCATAATCCCAAGCCTGTCAGAGCTTTTACACAAAATTACCTGCCTGGACTCCTTCAGCGCGGCCTCGCGGTTTCTCTCAAAGGTAGACTGTTCTACACATCTGACATAGGCAAAACGATCTGTCATAACCGCAACATCTAATACCTTAACCGGTTTTTCCACCACAACAACCTCGGCAATATTGTCTATAACCGTTCTTCTTTCCCTGGCAAAATTCTTTTTAAAGGCTCGAAGATCCTTTATTATTACTCTTGCCATGGAAGGGCGGTTTTCCAGTATGTCCTTGTATGATGCTATATCCTTAAGGTTCTTCTCATACTCCATCTGAAGCGCTTCAAGCTCTAACCCGATAAGCCTGTACAGCCTCATTTGAAGAATTGCGTCAGCCTGCCTCTCGGTAAAATGAAGCTGCTGTGCCTGTTTCCTGGATGCCTCGCTTCTAAAGGTTATGCCTTCGGTTACACCATCCGTCATGCAGGCTCTTGCCTGTGCCTGGGACTTGGAACCTCTTAGTATCTCAATAATAAGATCTATTACATCACAGGCTTTTATCAGACCTTCCTGGATCTCCTTTTTGCTCTCAGCCTCATTTAAAAGTGTAGTGTATTTCCTGGTGGCAAGCTCATATTGGAAATCAACATGATGCCGTATGATAGGTACTATGCCAAGTGTCTCGGGCTTACCATTACATACGGAAAGCATATTTACGGAATATGTGTCAGATAATCTTGTCTTCTTGTAAAGCAAATTGATCAGATTATCAACATCAGCTCCTCGCTTTGTTTCTATAACAATCCTGATGCCCTCCTTTGAAGACTGATTGGATATGTCTGTTATATCAGATGTCAGCTTCCTCTCTGTCAGAGAAAAAACATCATTAAGAAATTTACCGATACCTGATCCTATCATGGTATATGGTATCTCGGTGATCACAATATTGGTGCGGCCGCTCTTCCCCTTTTCAATCTCCACCTTGCCCCTGATTCGAAGCTTGCCCGTCCCGGTGGAATATATGGATAAAAGATCACTCTGATTGGCTATAATACCGCCTGTGGGAAAATCAGGCCCCGGAATATATTCCATCATCTGTGCAGTATTAATATCAGGATTCTTCATGTAAGCTATAACACCGTCAATCAGCTCACCCAGATTGTGCGTGGGTATATTTGTAGCCATTCCGACAGCAATGCCCTCCGCCCCATTTAAAAGCAGGTTGGGAACTCTTACCGGAAGAACCTCCGGCTCCTTTTCTGTCTCATCAAAATTCGGTACAAAATCTACTATATCTTTATCGAGATCACTCAAAAAAGCTTCCTGAGTAAGCCTCTCCAGTCTGGCTTCGGTATAACGCATTGCAGCAGCGCCATCGCCTTCAATGGATCCAAAATTGCCATGTCCATCCACAAGAGGCATGCCCTTTTTGAAATCCTGTGCCATTACCACAAGAGCTTCATATATTGATGAATCACCATGAGGATGGTATTTACCCATGGTATCACCTACTATACGCGCAGACTTCCTGTAGGGCTGGTTATATCTTATTCCAAGCTCGTACATATCATAAAGAGTTCTTCTTTGAACAGGTTTTAATCCATCCCTGATATCCGGAAGAGCACGGCTTACAATTACACTCATGGCGTAATCAATATATGATTTTTGCATTTCCTGGCTGTACTCAGTTCTAATCAACTGCTCTGCCATTTTCCCTCCTAATAAAACACATTATATGTCCAGATTCGCATATTTTGCATGCTGGTATATAAAGGTTTTGCGCGGCGGAACATCCGTACCCATGAGCATCTTTGTCACATCAGATGCCATGCGTCCATCCTCAATCTCTACCAGCTTTAACATACGCCTGTCGGGATCAAGTGTAGTCTCCCATAGCTGTTCGGCGTCCATCTCACCCAGACCTTTGTACCTCTGAAGAGTAAAATCTCCCTTATGACGCTTTCTGTAATCATCAAGAGCCTCATCATCATACAGATATTCTTCTCTGCCTCTTTTTGGCATAGCCTTATACAAAGGAGGCATTGCAATATATACATGTCCCTCGTAAATCAACTCCGGCATAAACCTGTAGAACAGGGTCAAAAGCAGCGTAGAAATATGTGCCCCGTCTACATCTGCATCGGCCATAATTATTATTTTGTCATAACGCAGCTTTTTAATATCAAAATCGTTGCCAAACCCTTCAGAAAAACCGCATCCAAAGGCATTTATCATAGTCTTGATCTCGGCATTGGCAAGTATTTTATCAATACTTGCCTTTTCCACATTAAGGATCTTTCCTCTGATGGGAAGTATCGCCTGATACATACGGTTTCTCGCTGTCTTGGCCGAACCTCCGGCGGAATCACCCTCCACTATGAAAATCTCACATTTTTTCGGATCCCGGCTCTCACAATTAGCCAGCTTGCCATTAGTATCAAAAGAGAACTTCTGCTTCTGCAGCAGGTTGGTTCTGGTTCTCTCCTCGGCTTTTCTAATCTTTGCTGCCTTTTCAGCACAGGAAATTACGGTTTTTAAAACCTCCAGATTCCTGTCAAAATAACGGATAATCTCATCATTTGTAACCTTGGCACAGGCTTTTGACGCGTCTGCATTATCCAGCTTGGTCTTTGTCTGCCCTTCAAATCTGGGATTGGGATGCTTTATGGAAATAACGGCTGTCATACCATTTCTTACATCTGTTCCGGTAAAATTGGCGTCCTTATCCTTTAATATACCAAGCTCCCTGGCATATGTGTTTATTACCTGGGTAAAGGTAGTTTTAAATCCTGTGATATGAGTACCGCCCTCAGCATTATAGATATTATTACAAAAACCCAGAATATTTTCGTGGAATTCATTAACAAACTGAAATGCTACAGACACCCATATGCCATCATTCTCCCCGGAAAATGACACCACCGGATGCAGACTTTCTGTGTGATCATTAAGATCCTTTACAAAGCCCTCTATTCCTTCAGGCTCAGAAAAAACTATATGTTCCGGTTCTTCGCCTCTTAGATCATCATATATGATCTCAAGCTCGGGGTTGAGATATGCCGTCTCGTGCAGCCGGCTTTTGACCTCATCTGCTTTGAATACTGTCTTTTCAAAGATCAAAGGATCCGGCAGAAAATTAATCCTGGTTCCTGTCTGTTTTGTCTTTCCAACAACAGGAAGCAAGCCATCTGTAAGCTCAATTACAGGCTTGCCTCTCTCGTATCTGTCATGGTGGATCCTGCCATCACGCATTATGGTTACATCCATATAGACTGACAGCGCATTCACCACAGAAGATCCTACTCCGTGCAGGCCGCCGCTGGTCTTATAAACCGTATCGTCAAACTTACCTCCCGCGTGAAGCGTTGAAAATACCACTCTGGCAGCGGAAACACCAGTTTGATGCAGACCAACAGGAATACCCCTTCCATTGTCTTCTACAGTAGCTGAACCGTCTGCCTCCAATGTGACATGTATAACGCTGCACTCACCTGCCAGATGCTCATCTACAGCATTATCTACTATCTCATATATCAGATGGTTAAGGCCCTTTACGGATGTACTTCCTATGTACATTCCCGGCCGCATTCTGACAGCCTCCAGACCCTCCAGTACCGCAATGCTTTTTTCATCGTATGTCGTATTAGCCATTTTTATTCTCTCACAGGTTTGTGCGTACTATCCGCGGCTTGTAGCCATTATCATCCAGAGCATCCATAATCTCATTCTTGTGGGCCGTTCCAAACGCCTCCAGCGTTATTCTAAGCTCAACCTCGGCGTTTCGATTCGTAGTAACAAACTGATTATGATCCAGCTTGATAACATTGCCCTGCAATCCGGCGATCAGGCCTGCCACTGCCGCAAGCTGTCCGGGCTTATCCGGCAAAAGAACCGAAACAGTAAATATCCTGTCACGGAATATCAGACCCTGTTGAACAACAGAGGACATCGTAATCACATCCATATTGCCACCCGATAATATGGCTACTATATTTTTCTCCCTGACATCGAGATGTGACAAGGCTGCAACGGTCAAAAGCCCGGAGTTTTCCACGATCATCTTGTGGTTTTCAACCATATCCAAAAATGAAACTATAAGCTCATCATCTGTAACGGTAATAACTCCATCCAGGTTTTTCTGGATAAACGGAAAAATATGCTCTCCAGGAGTCTTAACCGCTGTTCCGTCAGCAATGGTGTTTATCTCTGGCATTGTAGTAACCTTGCCGTTTTGGAGAGATATCTGCATACAATTGGCTCCTGCCGGTTCTACACCAATTACTTTTATTCTTGGATTAAATATTTTGGCAAGGGTCGCAACACCGCAGGCCAATCCTCCGCCCCCTATGGGAACTAATATTTCATCAACCAGAGGAAGCTCCTTTAAGATCTCCATACCTATGGTTCCCTGACCGGTGGCAACAGCAGGATCATCGAATGGATGTATAAAGGTATAGCCATTCTCTTTGGCAAGCTCGTAAGCTTTTTCACATGCCTCGTCATATACATCACCGTATAATACCACCTCGGCGCCGTAGCTCTTGGTTCGATTAACCTTTATCAGGGGAGTGGTAGTGGGCATAACTATAACAGCCTTTACCCCAAAAAGTCCTGCAGCATATGCCACGCCCTGAGCGTGATTGCCGGCAGATGCGGTTATAAGGCCTTTTTGTCTTTCCTCTTCACTTAGAGTAGAAATCTTATAATAAGCGCCACGAACCTTGTATGCTCCAGTGTACTGCATATTTTCAGGCTTAAAAAAGACTTCATTGCCGCATTGTCTGGAAAAATATTCGCTATAGACAAGCTTAGTTTCCAGTGTAACTTTTGATACGCATTTAGAGGCTTCCTCAAAGGATTTTTTATCCAGCATCGAATTCTCCTTTTTCATTCATCTTGACATCGAACAATGCTTCTATAAAGGACATTGTATTAAATTTCTGCAAGTCATCAATGGTCTCGCCCACACCAATATATTTGACCGGTATACCCAGCTCTGCCTGAATGGCTATGGCTATTCCGCCCTTTGCAGTCCCATCCATTTTAGTCAGTACTATACCCGTCACATCACAAACAGAAGAAAACTCTCTTGCCTGATTAAGAGCATTCTGTCCGGTAGTGGCGTCCAATACCACAAGGGTCTCCCTAAATGCGTTTGGAAATTCCCGGTCAACAATCCGGTTCATTTTTTCAAGCTCATTCATCAGGTTCTTTTTATTGTGAAGACGGCCTGCGGTATCCACCAACAGAACATCAGCCTTTCTCGCCTTGGCTGCTGCCACCGCATCAAAGACAACGGCTGCAGGATCACTCCCTTCTGCTCCCGAAATCAAATCCACACCTGCCCGGTTAACCCAGGTCTCAAGCTGTCCCCCTGCTGCCGCACGAAAAGTATCCGCAGCCGCAACCAGAACCTTTTTGTTCATTGCCTTAAGCTTGGAAGCCAGCTTGCCTATGGTAGTAGTTTTACCTACTCCGTTAACCCCTATTACAAATACTACTGAAGTCTCGTTCTCATATCGATATGCAGCATCGCCTATATGCATTTTCTGCATCATACTCATAATAAGTATGTCCTTGCAGTCATAGGGCTGTGTGATATGCTGCGTTAAAACCTGCTCCTTGAGATCTTCAATTATTTCCTCAGTGGTATGAACTCCAATGTCTCCCGAGATCAGTATTTCTTCAAGCTCATCGTAGAAATCATCATCGATATCGGAAAAGCTTTGAAATACGCGATCAATACTTTTTACAAATGTCTCCCTGGTCTTGGTAAGTCCGGAGAACAGTCTCGCAAAAAAACCTTTTTTCTCTCCCATAATCCCTCTTCTCTATTCATCCAGATCATTTTCTATTAAGTTTACAGAAACCAAAGTCGAAATACCCTTTTCCTGCATGGTTATTCCGTAAAGTCTGTCTGCTGCATTCATGGTTCCCCTTCTGTGGGTTATTACAATAAACTGAGTGTTTTCTGTAAGATTATGAAGATAGTTGGCAAAACGCCCTACATTAGAATCGTCCAGTGCCGCTTCTATCTCATCCAGAAGGCAAAACGGTGAAGGCTTTAGATTCTGAATAGCAAACAAAAGTGAAATTGCCGTAAGGGATTTCTCACCTCCTGAAAGCTGCATCATATTCTGAAGTTTTTTCCCGGGTGGCTGGGCGATGATCTTGATTCCTGTCTCTAAGATATCCTCATCCGGCATCAGCTCCAAAGTACCCTTACCACCGCCAAAAAGCTCCTTGAATGCGGCATCAAACTCTCTTTGTATGTCCTTAAAGCCCTCCTCAAACTGTTTGCGCATTCCTTCATCCAGTTCATTAATAATATCGTTTAAACTGTTCTGCGCATCTACAATATCATCATGCTGCTTCTTTAAAAAGTCATATCTTTCTTTGGTAGCGGCATATTCCTCAATCGCACCTACATTAACTGTACCCATTTTGCGGATCTCATCTCTTATATCCTGTAGCTGCTTTTTCATGGCAGCACTGTCATTATAAGCTTCGTCCTTAAGCTCCTCGGCAGCGTGTGGGGTAAGCTCGTATTCATCCCACATATAGTCGTGGCGCGACTTCATTGCTTCACTGGTCTTTTCCAGACGATTCTCCAGCCTGACCATTTCCTTTTCAAGGTTAGTCATCGTAAGAGCCACTTTATCTCTGTGTTCAAAAAAGCCCTTTTGCCTTTCATCTGCCTCTTCCTTCTTGTGAACAGATGCTTTAAGCTGTTCCTTTATTCTGCCAAGGGCATCTTCCCCCTCTGATATAAGGGATTTTATTGCTTCAATCTCTAAAAGCTTGTTTTCCTCGTCTTCCTGTGTGGACTCAGACTCACTTAACAGGCGTTCCTTGGCTTCCTTATGTTTTTTTAGATCATCAATGGCCCGTTCATAATTCTCTGCGGCAAAATCAGCCTTTTGTCTTATTGCAGACTCCTCCATCTCAACCTCTGACTGATTCCTGGCGGCAGTGCTTTCCATGTACCTTTGCTCGTCGAGACTTTGGGCAAGCTTTTCCTTTTCTTCACTTAGATTATTGAGACGATCACTTAATTCCCTGGAATAGCTTTGGCTGTCTTCTTTTCTGCTGCGTATATTAAGCAGCTCGCTGTCCATGGTCCGGCTCTCCTGACGGATCTGCTCATCAGCTCCCTTGGTAGCTTCGTATGACTCTATGGCTTTGGCAAGCTCAACCTTGGCCGTATTCTCCGCCAGAATAGCTTCCTGCAGCTTTTTAGAGTATTTGGCCTTATCATCCTGTAAAAGTGCGGCTGCCGTCTCAATTTCTGCAAGCCGTTTTTTGTAACTGTCTATTTTTTCCCCGTGTGCTTCTATGTTGGATTTAAGTTCATCCATTTCACGGTTTCTTGCCAAAAGATTGCCTGTCCTGTGATAGGCTCCTCCAGACAGTGAGCCTCCCGGACGCAAATATTCCCCCTCCAGGGTAACTATATTGAGGGAAAATCTCATTTTTCTGGCAAGAGCCAAAGCCGCATCTATATTATCTGTAACCACAACCCTTCCAAGCAGATAGCTTATGATTCCCTCGAACCTGTTGTCATAATCCACAAGGCTGGATGCTATACCGCAAACTCCCGGCTCGCCCGATACATCACTTGCATTTTTATTTCTTCTTCCGTCAACACTTGTAATCGGCAGAAATGTAGCCCGTCCTGCTTTGTTTTTCTTTAGAAAAGAGATCATCCTCTTTGCAACATCCTCATCTTCTGTAACAATATGCTGTATGCTGCCTCCAAGTGCTGTCTCTATAGCCGTCTCGTATTTCCTGGGAACAGATATAAGATCGGCAATAACTCCTATCAATCCGGGCTCATGATCCTTCTGTTCCATTACCCGCTTTACGGCGTTACCATATCCTTCATAGCGCTCCGTAATGCTGCGAAGAGATTCCAGTCTGGCACGAAGCTTTTCCTGCTCCCTTTCCTCCTCTCTTATGGCTTTTGAGGTTTCGCCGGATTTTTGATTCCATTCTCTTTCTTTTTCCTTCAGGCCGCTATCTAAAGCCCTTAATTCTTCAAGTGCACTCTTTGCTTCTTCGTGCTTTTTTCCCATCTCATCAGCTATGCGTTTTGCCTCATCAGCCTGAGTGCGCTGTGCCAGTAGCCGCTGATTAATACCTGCTTTTCTTATGGAGACCTGCTCCTCCATAGTCTTTAATCGTTCTTCCTCTGATGTGGCATCTGAGCGTTCCTCCATCAGAGACATACTTTGTTCATTATTCTTCTCTATGGCACTTTCCAGACGGGCTATTTCATCGCGAATACCTGTATAATATTCCTTTGCCTTGTCCAGACGAAGCGCAGCACCCTCCAGCTTTTCCTTGAGGGACTCCTGTTCCTCCTTAAAGTTCCTTACCTGATCTTCATCTGAGCGTATCTCGGCATCTATCTCAGCCTTTCTGGCTTCAAAGGTCTCCCTTGCATTCCTGATGGAACGGATCTGTTCTTCTATCAGATGAATACGGTTTTCATTCTTTCCTCTTGAGAGAATCTGTTCCTGTTCCTCATCCCTAAGCTGGTTAATCGTTTGCTCCAGCTCCAGAATACTCTCTTCCAGAGCATGGTATTCCTCGTGGATTTTTTCGTTTTCCTGTTTTGCATCCTCTAACTGGGATTCTGTAAGAATTTTGTTGTGATTTGTCTCCTTTATTTCTAATGACATCTGTTCGATGTCAGCCAAAAAAAGATTGACATCCAGCTTCTTCTGGGTCTCTTTTAATTCTAAAAATCTTCTGGCACTTTTTGCCTGTCTCTCAAGCGGCTCAACCCTGTCCTCAAGTTCTCCCAGTATATCAGTTACCCTGACCAGATTCTCCTGCTCCTCGGCAAGCTTTTTCTGTGCCACAAGCTTTCTTTTTTTGAATTTCACTATACCTACAGCTTCATCAAAAAGCTCCCGCCTTTCTTCAGGTTTGCCTGAAAGGATTCTCTCGATCTGACCCTGACCGATTATGG
The DNA here is from genome assembly GCA_905233955.1 of uncultured Lachnospiraceae bacterium. Taxonomy (GTDB): domain Bacteria; phylum Bacillota; class Clostridia; order Lachnospirales; family Lachnospiraceae; genus RGIG4930. The sequence continues at coordinate 1,518 of CAJOFQ010000029.1, read as the reverse complement.
AATATCCCTCTTTTCCAATACCTGTATCATAAAAAAGCTCCTGCACATCCTTAAGGCGGCAAACAGTCCCATTCAGCAGATATTCACTCTCTCCCGATCTATAGACCCGCCTTGCAACAGTCACTTCATCAAAGGAAACAGGCAGCACATGATCCGCATTGTCAAGTGTAATGGAAACATAGGCATAGCTTAACGGCTTACGGTTCTCGGTTCCTGCAAATATGACATCCTGCATATTCGCTCCTCTAAGCTGTCTGGCAGACTGCTCCCCTAACACCCATCTTACCGCATCCGCAACATTGCTCTTTCCACTTCCATTAGGTCCCACAATACCGGTAATCCCATTATGAAAATCAAGCACAATCCTGTTTGCAAAGGATTTAAAACCGTGCATTTCAATGCTTTTTAAATACATAACTACCTCGTGGAAGTAAGAAACATCAGTCCATTATAAGCAGCCTCCTGTTCTGCTGCCTTCTTTGATGTTCCCGTTCCTGTTCCTATTTTTTTCTTATTAACAAACACTGATACAGTAAAACTTTTGGCGTGATCAGGGCCCTCTTCCTTAACAAGCCTGTAATAAATGTCGCCATTGTGAGAACCCTGCACCAGCTCCTGAAGCTTTGTCTTACTGTCAAAAAATAGCTGCTTGTGATCAATATCATTAAGCAGCCTCGCGGTAATAAAGTCTTTGGCATTCTCCATACCGCCATCTAAATATATGGCACCTATAACAGCTTCAAAGGCATCTGAAAGGATGGACTTTCTCGTTCTTCCACCGGAGAAATCCTCACCTCTGGAAAGCATTAAATAATCTCCCAGTCCCATCTCCACAGCACATGAAGCCAGTGTAGGCTCACATACCAGGGCAGCCCTTAACCTGGATAATTCTCCCTCCTGCATGTTGGGTCTTTCTTTATAAAGATAATCACTTACAACTATCTCTAAAACAGCATCCCCAAGGAATTCAAGCCTCTCGTTGTCCGATAAATGCGGCAATCCGGCTTCATTTGCAAAAGATCTGTGTGTCAACGCCTGTTCTAAAAGCTTTTGATCTTTAAAATGATACCGGATTACAGATTCTAAATTATCTAATGTACTCATTACTGTCAGCCCGCTGTTGCCTTCCTGATCATGTCTTCTGCTTCACCAACTGTACGAACCTTTTCTATTTCGTCGCTATCCACCTCAAGATTCAATTCTTCTTCAATTCCCATGACAATCTGGAAAACATCCAGTGAATCCGCCCCAAGATCATCTTCAAAGGTAGTCTCTCTGGTGATCTCCGCCGGATCAACATTCAAAACTTCTGCAATAATTCTCTTTAAAAGTTCAAACTCCATATTCTATACCTCTTGTACAGTAACTTATGATACCAGTGCAAAAAGCCATTCGCCACTCGTGCTTGCGACGCGAAGCTAGTGTGCTGGCACATTCATAATTGAACTATCTGTGCCCTATTTACGCCATCTGCGTCGTTATCCTCAATCGCCGTAGCTACGGCTACGACTCATTCGG
>CAJOFQ010000028.1 GCA_905233955.1 uncultured Lachnospiraceae bacterium | reverse complement strand
GCAGGGGATTTTGACATTATTACAGGGATGATGTTATACCGGAGTTCCGATAAGTTATCAATCTCGCAGACAACTGACTGGGACGACTTTGACACCATTTGAGGTTGTATACGCCATTGGGATACTGGCACAGATTATGATAAGGGCATCAGGCTTTCGATATAGAATACCGGGATGATTTTTATCTTTCGATACTGTTTCGTTATGTGATTCGATTAACTGATTGAATTTTAATAATGATGACTCCGCAGAAGGTATAGCATTTGCTCCGGTTTTGATTTCAATCAATGCATATTTTCCGTCAGCCATTTGGTATACGGCATCAGCTTCCAGACCATTGTCATCCCGATAGTGAAGAATTGAAGCATCATGTGCCTGGGCATATGCAAGCAAATCACGGATAACCATATTTTCAAATGCATGTCCAAATGTGTCAAGGTCATTATAAAAGTATTCGGGTCCGACTCCCAGTGCCGCTATACCAATGGAAGGATCAATGAAAATGCGTTTTTTTCCCGCTCTTATGGATGTTTTAGAGCGAATCTGCGGCATCCAGGCATCTATATCTTTTATAACAAAAAGGTTCTCCAAGGTCTCAATATATGACAGTAATGTCGCATCCGAAACTTGTTGAGTTGCCTGAACATCAGCAAAAATCACTTTTCTTTTTGCAAGGGTTGCCATGTTTCTTGCATAAGATAAAAGCAGAGTTCTACCCCACTGTGGATTACGCTTGATGCCATCTATAGCGCTGATGTCTTTTGTGTAAATCTGTCGGAAATAGTCCCTGGCAACTTCGAGTTTTGCATGGTCGTCTTTGATCGCAAGAGTTCTTGGCCATCCGCCACGGCAAACACAAAAAAACAGGTCTTCTAAATTCAATTTTGCTTCTGCTCCATCAATATCGTATTCTTTATCCTCAATAAGCCTGGACAATGATATTGTTCCATTGGAATCACCAGTTTCGAAGAGCGTCATGGGGTATAGCATCAATTCAGAGATGCGTCCAGTACCAGTATGCGGAGTCGAAACCTTGTGTGCTGTTGATCCGGTTAAAAAGTATTCCCCGACAGCTTCCGGATGGTCATCACAATCCTTTCGAATTAAGCCCCATATCTTGGGAGCGTCCTGCCATTCATCAAAAAGAATGGGCTTTTCATTTTTTAAAAACAATTTAGGGGCTGTATCCGCAATTGAAATATATCCTTCTCTTTTTTCTTCATCTTGGAATTCGATTACAGTTTTACAGCGTTCTCTGGCTGTCCGGGTCTTTCCGCAGCCTTTTGGTCCGACGATATTAATCGCGTTGAACGCACGAAGTCTCTTATCGAGTTCCAAATCCGCAATTCTATTGATATAATTCATTTTAGGCTCCTCTTCTGTATATGAATATGTACAATTATGCCACTATTTTTGCCTGCCAGCAATATCTATTTGGCAAATTTCGGCAATTTTGTTTGGTAAATTTCGGCAAATCTATTTGGCAAATTTCGGCAAATTCGTTTTGCAAATTTCGAATATGGCCTGTGAATTAATTGTGAAATACAAAAAAAACATTCCCTTGCAAATGTTTTTCTTTTGTGCTACGCTCCCTGTTGGAGGTGATCACATGGCAACATCCGTAAAAGATACCAATTTCAATATGCAGATAAATAGCCAAAAGAAATCTGCTCTAGAGTCTTTATATTCCAGTCTTGGCATGTCATTACCGGAGGCAGTAAACATTTTCTTTGAAAAATCCCTCCTCGTAGGCGGACTTCCGTTTAATGTAAGGCTACCTCGCTACAATCGGGAAACCGAGGATGCAATCCTTGAAGCTAAGGGAATTATGTCGACCCAAATCCCCACAAAGTCCTACAGTTCAGCACGGGAATTATTTGATGAACTTGATTCTGAGGACGATTAATGCTCACACTTAGATCAACCTCCAAATTCAAGAAGGACTACAAGCGGATGAAAAAGCAGGGAAAGGATTTAACTTTTCTTGAATCTGTAATTGATGATCTCCTCAATGAAAAGGTCCTTGATGAGAAGTATCAGGATCATCCTCTGGTTGGGAACTATATTGGTTTCCGTGAGTGCCATGTCCAACCGGACTGGTTGCTAATCTATGCAATTGACAGTGAACAGCTAATACTCACAACTATCCGCACTGGGAGTCATAACGATCTATTTCGTTTGCCGCCGGGTGCGGACTTGAATGACTGTCATTATTGTAGAAGGAGGATTGGACATGAAGAGAAAAAACTATCACTTAATCCGGATAACTGCCGTATGTTTGATGTTGGGCCTCGGCGCTTCTATGACATCAGCCGCTTTATTGCCTAATGAAGCAGCAATTGTTCAGGCAAAGAAGAAAAAAATCGGCAAGAAGAAAGCCAGAAACATTGCTCTCAAAGACGCCGGCCTGAAAAAATCCCAAGTGTCCTACCTCAATGTTAATCTGGATTACGAAGACGATTATAATGCAGATATATATGAGGTGGAATTTAATAAGGGAAGAACAGAATATAGTTATGATATTAATGCATATACCGGAGAGATCTTAGACAGGGATATTGATCGAGATGACGACTGATTATATGATAAGGGCAACAGCCGCAGATAATTCCATCAGGGCATTTGCTATTACGGCACGGGATACTGTTGAGGAAGCCCGGGCCCGTCATGATACATCGCCGGTAGTAACGGCAGCGCTGGGCCGATTACTGTGTGCATCAGCTATGATGAGCATGATGGACAAGGAGGATACCGGCCTTTTAACTATACAGGTTATAGGTGACGGGCCAATAGGTGGAATTACAGTTACTGCATCGGGCGAAGGTATATTAAAAGGTTTTTCCAATTCCAATACTGTAGAGCTTCCACCGAAGAGCAAGGCAAAGCTGGATGTTGGAACTGCAATAGGAAATGGAATCTTGCGCGTAATGCGGGAGGTGTCTGCTTCCAACGGTGAGCCCTACATAGGAACAGTCGAGCTTGTAAGCGGCGAAATAGCCGAAGACCTGACATATTATTTTGCCCAGAGTGAACAGACCCCCTCCACTGTGGGTCTTGGGGTGCTGGTTGACACAGACATTACGGTCAAAAGGGCCGGAGGTTTTATTATTCAGCTAATGCCCGATGTCAGTGATGCTTCAATTGATCTGCTGGAGAATAACATCCAAAAAATCCGACCTGTCACTGAGCTTTTAGATGAGGGATATACACCTGAAATGCTTTTGGAAGAACTATTGGCAGGAATGCAGATATCTTTCTTAGAGAAACGCGAGGTCTCATATAACTGTGACTGCTCCAGGAAAAGAGTCGAGAAATCCCTTGCAGCCCTTCCCGGGAAAGACATTTCGGATATGATCAATGATGGCAAAAATATCGAGGTTCGCTGTCAATTCTGCAATGCCAGATATGAATTTACACCAGAAGAGCTTAAAGAAATGGAGGATTCATGAGAAACAAGGCACTGACAATACTGCTTGCAGCAGCTATGACGCTATCATCTGCAGCATGTTCTTCACCAACAACAGGTAATGAGAGCCCATTAAATGATTCTGACGAGGCAAGCATCACGGAAGTGAAGAAGGAACATCTACAGGAACCTTTATTGATTGGGTGAATGAGATCTGTTTAGAAAACAATTAAGGAAATACTGATTAATTCAGTATTTCCTTAAAGAGATGCACAGAAAATCGCATAGGAATGCGCTTCGCGCTGCGATTTAATAGTCGATGTGTTCAGTTCGATTCAGAAAAAGGAAACAGCTGATCCAACTGGCGAAGAACCGCAAAGCTTCCCTTTACGGACATATCTCCTACGGAAAATGCCCTTTGAAATGTCATTCGACCTGCAACAATAGATTCCATAATGTCAGGCGACAGCGTGCAGACTATACTGGCGTGAGGAACATCCTCATAACGACATGACAACTGGGCGCCATCAACCTGTACATGCAGAGGAACCTCTCTGTCAGTAATCCGAAAGAGAAAATCCGCTGTTGTTTCCAAAACAGCAGTAAAGCTTGAAACAAATTCGTCAACAAATTGCTCATTTGGCGAAGGAGGCATAGTTCCATCTATCATCTGCGTAAAAAGTTTGGAAAGCTCCAGTACATCAGCTTTTTGGCGCCTAACCTTGTCCTCATCGGCAGCAAGCTCGGACAACTGCTCTGATTCCTGTGGAGTTAGGAGCATCTGTCTGGTTCGCTGGACACTCTTTGTAACAGCCTTGCTGCTGGTGGGAAGGCCAAGGAGGCGCTTTTCTATGGTTTTGTAAAGATCCTCTGCCTTTTTTTCTATGAAAAATCTGTATCCCGAATCGGCGCGAAAGCTCTGAATATCCTCTACATAACCGCATATTCCTCCGGCCAGAATACCGCCCAGGGATTCCCAGGCACGCTCAAGGGTCAACTTGGCTTCCCTCTCTCCGTAAGTAGTGGACATTACCACAGGCTGCATATATAGCGTGGACATCTTTTCACGGTCTCCAAACAGCCACAGATCGTCTAAAAACTGCGTCATAAAACCGCCGATACCCAACCACTCTACTGTTGTAGCCAGAACTATACCATCCTTGTCCTTGATGGTGGACGGTAACCGTGACAGCTCGTTCTTATATTCGTAAAGATTATATCGAGTTACTCCGACATTAAGCTCATCTAAAACCTGCTCTAAAACCTCTAAAACATAGAGCGCAGGATCTTCCATAATCCCGCGCCCGCCATAGTATATTCCTACTTTCATACAACTTCCTGCATAAGATAATTTTTCTCTTCCATTTCAACAGCAAGCTTGGGCATCCACTCTGAAATCTTGATATGCTGAGGGCACACGCGCTCGCATTTTCTGCATGAAATACAATCAGACACACGGCCATTGCCGTTTTTAACAAAGTTAGCGTAATATTCCTTTTCAGGAGACCAGTCTTCCCTGGTGCGAAGCTTCTCAGTGTTGTATAACGCAAAATAATTAGGTATCAAAATGCCCTTAGGACAGGAGCTTTCCTCGACACAGTAACGGCATCCGGTGCAGGGAATGGCTATAGTCTGTCGGATTTCTTCTGCTGCGTCCAGAAGAAGCTGATTCTCTTCAGGGGTAAGAGGTGTAAAATCCTGCATGAATCCTGTATTCTCGTCAAGTTGCTCAAATGTACTCATCCCCGACAAAACAATCTTAACATTATCAAGAGAAGCTGCAAAGCTTATGGCCCAACGCGGCATACTCCAGTCAGGATGAACATCCCTAAGCTTTTTTTCAATTGCTTCAGGCAGCTTCGCAAGTGTCCCGCCTTTGACAGGTTCCATTACTATAACAGGCTTGTTGTGTTTGACACAAACCTCGTAGCATTTTCTGGACTGAATGCCCTCACTCTCCCAGTCAAGATAGTTAATCTGAAGCTGTACAAATTCAAAAAACGGATTCTCGGTAAGTACCTGATCCAGATATTCGGCGTTGTCATGGCAGGAAAATCCCAGGGTCTTGATCTCACCGGCTTCCTTTTTTTGGCGGAGGTAGGAGATCATGTCGTATTTTTTGGCGTTCTCATAGTTGGCCCTGCCCATGTCATGAACCAGATAATAATCAAAATAATCAACGCCTAATTTTTCTTTTTGCTTCTCAAAAATCTCCACTCCCTCTTCGTGAGAATGAAGCATTGCTACAGGCATCTTAGTGGCAATTGTAAACTCACTTCTGTCATGCCTCGAAACTACGACCTTTCCAACAGTGGGTTCACTAATGAAATCGTGATACATCCAGGCTGTATCACAGTAGGTAAAACCCTTATCAAGAAAAGAGTCTACCATTTTCTCCAACTGGGGAATATCGACTGATGTCTGATCATTTTCGTCCATCAGCGGCATTCTCATAAATCCAAATCCAAGCTTTTTCATAACAACCCTCCTGTTCTATGACCTTCCTAAACATGAGCCACCCGGTGGATTCATGCACTGAATCCCACAAAATCACTCCGTATCATCTTAACATATATGTGTTATAGGGGTCAAAAATATTTTGGCCATTGTATCACCCTATCAAACCAAACTGTAATGATATGTGGCGTAGCTCCCAAGATGCTTTTTACTCAGATATGTGCAGCGGTCCGCCCTTTTATACAGCTCTTCAAAGGGAAATGTATCATACATCTGGTAAAATGCGACCCCTACGCTGATCTCTATTTTCCGTCCCTTCATCTCAGGAATCTCTATTTCAGTAACGCATTTTATCAGGTCATCCACAATAGAGCGACCATTGACCGGTGAGGATATCCCAGGAGCAAAGGCCGCGAATTCATCTCCTCCCAGCCTTAAAACCACATCGTTCTCTCTGAATGTTTTTTTGAGAGCATGAGCGATAGAAACGATAACTTTATCTCCGACTCCATGTCCGTAATTGTCATTTATGGATTTAAAATGATCGGCATCCAGAAGAATAAACATTCCTCCATTTCCGGATTCAAGCAGTTGGCAGATCTTAGCCTCACCGCTTCCTCTGTTGTTAATGCCTGTAAGCCGGTCAATTTCCGAAAGGTACTGCAGCTTGTCCCGTTCTCTGTGCTCTTCATCAATCAGCTCCACCATAAAAAGCGCCTTGGATACTGTATTATACGAACTTTTATTTGTCCATGGCATTTTTGGCAGAATTATGCTATAATTATGCAAAGTGAAAGGAGGCTACATTATGCCTTTAATTATGCCTATTAAAGATTTGCGTAATACAACTGAAATCTCTGATATAGCACATAAGGTACGGGAGCCGATTTTTATTACTAAAAACGGCTACAGTGATCTTGTTGTAATGAGCAGCGAGCTGTATGACAGTTTTGCGAGAGAAAACCGCATAGATCAGGCTATCTTTGAAGCGGAAAAGGAATTTGCCGAAACAGGTGAGTCTATGGATGCCACAAATGTCTTTGAAGAATTGGAGAAGAAATACTTTGGATAAGTACACGGTCAAATTCTATAAAAGAGCTATCAGAGATATTGACAGCATCTACTCTTATATAGCCATAGAAAAACTGTCCCCGGAGAATGCCAAGGGGCAAGCAGACCGTATCAAGAAAGCCATATTGGACCTTGATACCATGCCGCAATCGCATCAGGACAGACTTGTAGGCAGATATGCCGGAAAAGGATACAAGCAGCTTTTGATAGATAGCTATGTGGCTATATACCGAATTGATGAAACCAATAAGATCGTATGGATAGTAACCGTGCAATATCAAGGGCGAAATTCATAAACCCTTTATTAGTCTTCTCATCCCCTCTATCGCCACATGTATATGTGTATCCATATCATAAACTACCGGATTATCTAAACCGGCTTTTTGGCGTTCCTGATTAGCCATAACCAAAAAGCACGCTCCCACTCGAACCTTCAAACTGGCACCAACCACAAACAGCGTAGCAGCTTCCATCTCCGAGGCGAGGGCTCCCAGGTTTTTCCAAGCCTCCCATTTATTCAAAAGCTCATAACTTACAGGCTTGGATTCGGGAGAATGCTGACCATAAAAGGAATCCTTGCTTTGAACTACGCCTACATGGCTTTTTACGCCCAGATTGTCTGCTGCATAAATCAGGGCATTTAGTACCTCTACATCCGAGATGGCCGGAAATTCCAAGGGCGCATACTCGCGGCTGGTTCCATCCATACGGATGGCTCCGTTAGCAATTACCATGTCTCCGCTTTTTACATCTGTCTGTATGCCGCCGCAGGTACCAATTCTGATAAATGTATCGGCACCTGACATTACCAGTTCCTCTAATGCTATTGCCGCAGATGGTCCTCCGATACCGGTGGATGTGATACTGACCATTTCTCCTTCTAAGTAACCTGTGTATGTGACATACTCCCGGTTCTGCGCTACAAATTTTGCATCGTCAAGAAGTCCGGCTATTTTTTCACATCGTCCCGGGTCTCCCGGCAGCAGTACATAGCGGCCTACTTCGCCCTTTTTTACCTGAATATGATATTGTTTCCCGGGGTCCTTGGAATATTTTAATATGGAATTCATTTTTCTCCTTAAAAAAACACAGTTTATTATCTGACTTACTCTGTCGGATGCCAGTGCTGTCTGCTGCAGCTTTTGGCCCTCGCATCATATAATACTATCAATTCGTTTATAATTCTATATAGTTTTATATAATATAATATAAAACTATATAATTACCTGGGGAGCATGATAACATTTTTTTGTTTATGAGCATATTAGAGCGTAGCTTCTCCTACTACGGGGATTGCTAGCATTGCGGCGGCTATACATGCCGGGGGTCTTGGCACAGTGCTTTTCTCGGGGCTCCGTACTATGAATACCTACAAGCTAGCCTGGGGCACGATACTTTGTATGGTAATCGCACTTTCGGCAGACATCATACTGCGGCTTCTGGAACGCAGGGAAAAGAGGATTTATGAAGGCAATAAGGATATATGAACTGCACAGGGCTTTTGGGAGGCATATGGGAGCTTTCTGATTTTGATCCGCTGTGTGACCTGCCGGAAGATGGGTATTTGACAGCCTTCCACTCGGGAAATGTATCTGAGAAAAAGCTTCAGGAGATGATAGACTATGTGGAGAGGTATGGAGTGGATGTGACACCAGAGCGGGTGTTTACACTATCCGAAGTGCCGGATGCGCACAGGTATTTAGACAGCAGTGATAGTTACGGAAAAGTGGTGGTAGTAAACGGATAGATTATACCTGTATTTCACCCCAGAAACCTCTGGATATCTTCAATCCTTTTTTCCGCTTCGGCTCTGCCAAGCTGATAGACCCGTTCCAGCTCGTCTGTGTTCTTTTCAGTCCTTTTAATTCCAAGAGGCTGTGGAGGGCGGCTTTTCAATATCACGCATCTGCTTGTTATACATGATGTATCGCCTGGACATGGCTTTGGCAACAGCGGGATATTTTTTCATTAAAACCTTAATCACCTTGGAAAAACGAAGCTTCTTTTTTCTGTAGCCCAAAGGCTGGGTTAGAACAATAACATTACGGTTATATCCGCGGTTTTCCATGAACTTGTATGGAACAGAATCAGATATGCCTCCGTCCAGATAGCTGTGACCATCAATCGCAACGGGCCTGGAAACAAGCGGCATAGACGCGGATGCTCTCATCCATTCCACATCTTCATGCTCCCCATCACTGCACAGATGAAAGGTGATTCTGCCGGTGTTAACATCTGTTGCACCAACATAGAACTTCATCGGATTATTTTTAAAGGTTTCCTTGTCAAAGATGTCAAGCTCATCCGGTAAAGTATAATAGCAGAATTCGGCGCCGTACAAGTCGCCTGTCTTAATTAGAGATCTGAAACTGCAAAAACGGGGGTCCTTTGAATATTGTTTGTTGTAACGCAGAACACGCCCAATCTGACGGGATTTGTAGTTACATCCAAATGTGGCTCCAGCGGAAATACCCGCACATCCGTCAAATTGAATCCCATGCTCCAGCATTACATCCATAACACCGGCGCTAAAAAGACCGCGCATGGCGCCGCCCTCAAGAATGAGGGCGGTTTTGCGATTAGAATTATTATTGTGCTGCATTTACGATCATACCTGCACCGCCGAAGATACCGGCGTCATTTCCAAGAGTAGCAAGTGAGATAACAGTGTCTCTGGCACCGTGGAATACTTCGGTGCGGAAGGCTTCATCCATCTCGTTAAGCAGAATAGATCCGGCATTGGAAACACCGCCCCCGATAACAACCATCTCGGGATTGACAACATTACAGATGGCTGCGATGGCCTTGCCGAGGATATCACATACTTCACGAACAACCTTTCCGGCAAATTCGTCGCCGTTCTTGGCGGCGTCAAATACATCCTTGGAAGTGATTTCATCCAGATCTCTTAATGAGCTGGGATCATCACTGTCAGCCAGCATACGGTTAGCCATACGCACAATGCCTGTTGCGGAAGCGTACTGCTCAAGACAGCCGTAATTGCCGCATCCGCAGGCCTCGGTTTCATGGTCGTTGACATGAATGTGACCGCATTCTCCTGCAGCTCCGTTATGTCCTGCCAGAATCTTGCCATCAATGATGATACCTGCACCCACGCCGGTTCCAAGGGTGATCATTACAATGCTGTCGCTGTTTTTGCCTGCACCGACAAAAGCTTCACCCATAGCAGCTACATTGGCATCGTTACCAGCCATTACAGGCAGACCGGAAAGCTTCTCAAGCTCTTCTGAAACAGGCACAACACCCCAGCCTAAGTTTACACAGTGATTAACAACACCCTGGCTGTTAACGGGACCGGGAATACCAATGCCCACGCCCTCTACATTAGCCTTGTCAATGTTTTTATCAGCAAGCTTCTGGTCAATGGCTTCGGAAATATCCTTCAGGATGTTCTTGCCTCCGTCACTTGTGTCAGTGGGAATCTCCCACTTCTCAATCAGTTCGCCAGAGTTATTGAACAAGCCCATCTTGACTGTTGTTCCCCCGACATCCACGCCAAATACATACTCCTTCATTTCATTTCCCCTTTCGTTTTATAATTTTTTGTACTAAAACCATTTAAGGTATTTTGCCCATCATTAATGATACGCAGCAGCACATTGCATGTGCAATTTGTCCCTTGTATCATTTATTGAACAGGTACTTCTTCTCCACCGGTATCCATAGCTGGTTCTTCAATAGGGGCGGCAGCACCGGTATCTGCGGCATCAGTCGCCTCTTCAATCGGTTCTGCAGCTTCAGGCTGAACAATTTCTCCAAGCTGTTCATCGGCAGGAGCACCGGTTCCATCCTCCCAGACTTCGTCCACACCCTCTTCTACAACAGGACCGGTAGCAGGAGCTCCATCAGGGGCAGCGTCCAGTGCGCCATCCTCTTCATTTGTAATTTCCTCAGCAGGAGCTTCCTCAACGGGTTCCTCAGGCACATAATAATTGTTCGCAGGCTGAGGGAAATCCCGTGGTTCCAGACCTTCGTGCAGCGAGGTCATAAAATTGTGCCAGATGCGTCCCGGGTAAGTAGCGCCATACAGACCGCTAAGGGTTCTTGGGGTGTCATAGCCAACCCATACGCTGGTAGTGTAATATGGAGTGTAGCCTACAAACCAACCGTCCTTACTGTCGTTGGTAGTACCTGTCTTGCCGGCACAGGGCATATCACCTAGTCCAAGTCCTACGCCAGTACCTCTGATCAGTACGCCCTGAAGGATGTCAGTCATCTCGCGGGCGGCTTCTTCCTGATATACAATTTCCTCGTTACGGTTGGGCTGATAGATTACAGTGCCTTCGGAATCGGTGATTTTTAAAATACAGGTAGGATCTCTGTAAGCACCGTCATTTTCGATAGTGGCATAGCCCTTTGCCATCTCCAGAGGAGAAACACCATTGGTAAAACCGCCAAGGGAAGCAGCAGGATTCTTGTCATTGGGATCGAGCCGTGAAAACTGCATTTTTTCCAGATAGGAGATACCCTTTTCAGGTGTAAGCTCCTGAAAAATCTGCCAAGCAACTGTGTTCTTGGACTGCTCTACGGCAGTTCGCAGGTTAATGGTGCCCCAGTAGCTGTCTCCTGAGTTGGAGGGACCATCCTCGGTCTTGGTGTCTTCAACCTGGGTATTAGCGTTGTATCCGATCTCAAGGGCAGGAGTGTAAACGATCAGAGGCTTAATGGTACTGCCTGGCTGACGAAAGCTCTGAAAAGCGCGGTTAAGAGTATAGCCTGTCACATCCTGGCTGCGTCCGCCTACAATAGCTCTTACCATACCCGTAGTGTTGTCAATACAAGTGCTGGCGCTTTGGAGGGCATAAACACCGCCCTCAGTAGTCTCGGTAAAGGAAGCCAGAGCCTCGTCTATAGTGGCCTGAAGCATGTCCTGGGTTTCAAGGTTAAGTGAGGTATATATGCGGAAACCACCGGTATAAAGCTTGGCATTGCAGTCCTCATAGGTGGAATCATAATCCTCCTGGTATTCCTTTTGTTCTTCTTCTGAGGAAAAAACAGTCTGAAATTCAAAGCCGTCCATTTCCATGAGGGCTCGTGTAGCGCAGTAAAAAGTAAAGGTCTCTGCGTAGTTGTGTTTTTCTTCGTCCGGAGGATCCTCAAGCTTGATGCTTTCTCGTGTAGCCTGTTTGTAGACGCCCTCGGTGATCACACCATCGTCATACATCGCCTCTAATATCTGATTACGGCGCTTCATGGTATGGTCAAAATGCTCTTTGGGATTGTAGTAGGTGGGACGATTGGGAATCGCACAAAGGAATGCCGTCTCAGACAAGGAAAGCTTGTCGACATCCTTGTTAAAATATCCCCGGCTGGCAGCCTGGATGCCGTAATAGCCATTTCCAAAATAGATATTATTAAGATAAAACTCTAAAATAGTACTCTTAGAGTACTTTTTTTCGAGATCGCTGGCGATAAATATTTCTTTGATCTTGCGCTCTACAGTTTTTTCACTTGACAGAAAAACATTCTTTGCAAGCTGCTGGGTGATAGTGCTGCCGCCCTGGGTGATGCGCTGATTGCGGACATAAGCCCATGCAGCACGGACTATGGCCTTGTAGTCAACGCCGTGATGCGTATAGAATTTTTTGTCCTCGATGCTGATAATTGCCTGCTTGGCATAGTTCGGGATCTCATCACTCTCCACATAGTACACATCCTTCTCACCCTTGAGGACAGAAAGTGTGTCGCCGTTCACATCATAAGCGATGGAAGTCTGGGAAGAACGGAAGGTGTTCTTATTGGAAGCAGCGACCAGAGACTCGGCCTCCGCGCGAAGAGTGGAGATTCTTCCGGCATATCCGCTCACGAAAAACACACCAACTGCTACACAAAGCAGCAGAAGAAAGAGCATCTCGAATTTTACGAAAGTTATCCATTTCTGTCGTCGTGAACGCCGTTTTCTAGCCATAATCAGCTTTTTCCTAAGAATTCCTGTACAGTTTTTGTGATGCCTGATGCATCCAGTCCATAATATGACAAAAGCTTATCGCCAGGGCCTGAAATGCCAAATGAATCAGGGATTCCAATGCGCTTAAGCCTGGCGGGCTCTCTCTCGCACAAAACTTCAGCGACAGCCGAACCCAGAGCGCCTATTACCGAATGCTCCTCCACGGTTACAATGTTGTGAGTCTTGGCGGCGCATTCTGCTATGAGATCGGCGTCAATGGGCTTAATAGTGTGAATGTTGACGATTTGTGCGTCAATACCGGAATCTGCCAAAAGCTTTCTGGCTTTGACGGCTTCTGCAACCATCAGTCCGGTGGCTATTATAGTAACATCTGATCCATCGGAAAGGAGTGTTCCCTTGCCAATAGTGAACTTGAAGGTGGATTCGTCATTAATAATGGGAACGGCAAGCCTGCCAAGACGCAGATACACAGGTCCGTCCATCTCATATGCAGCATAAATTGCTGCGCGCGCTTCCACATCATCTCCGGGATTGATAACAGTCATGCCTGGAATAGTGCGCATAAGTGCCAGATCCTCATTGCACTGATGAGTGGCACCGTCCTCGCCTACAGAAATGCCGGCGTGAGTGGCGCAGATTTTGACATTGACATGAGGATACCCGATGGAGTTGCGGATCTGTTCGTAAGCTCTGCCTGCGGCAAACATGGCAAATGACGAGCAAAAAGGAACCTTGCCTGTCTGTGCCATACCTGCAGCCATACCTATCATGTTGGCTTCCTGAATACCGCAATCTATATGTCTGTCGGGGAATTCCTTTTTAAACCAGCCTGTGCGGGTGGACTCAGCCAGATCCGCATCCAGCACTACGATCTCCTCATGCATGCGCCCCAGTTCGACAAGAGCCTTGCCGTAGCTGTCCCTGGTGGCTATCTTTACCTGGCACATAATTCCTCCTTAGGATGTAAACTGTTTATAATTTGGATAGCGTTGTCGGATGCCAGTGCTGTCATCAATTCACACTTCGTGTTCATTGGACAGTACCAGGCTCCTTAGCTTTGGAAAGCTCCTGCATAGCAGCTTCGTATTCTTCATCACTGGGTCCCCGTCCATGCCATGAAGCATCGTTCTCCATGAATGAAACACCCTTGCCCTTGGTAGTCTTAAGGATAATGCAGGTGGGCTTGCCCTTCATCTCGCGAGCCTCCTTCAAAGCCTCCCGTATGGCATGAATGGAATTGCCCTGCGGAACATTGATAACATAAAAACCAAAGGCTTCGAATTTGTCGGCGATGGGATAGGGTGAATTAACCTCCGCAATATCTCCATCTATCTGCAAACCATTGTTATCAATCAAAAGGCATAGGTTATCAAGCTTGCGGAAGCCCGCCATCATAGCAGCCTCCCAAACCTGTCCTTCCTGAAGCTCACCATCTCCTAACATGGAGTAGACCCGGTAGGAGTCGTGGGAGAGCTTGGCGGACAGGGCCATACCTACAGCCACAGACACACCCTGGCCCAGAGACCCGCTGGAGGCGTCTATACCCGGGGTGTCCTTAGCGCTCGGGTGTCCCTGTAGATGTGACCCGATATGCCTCAGTGACAAAAGATCCTCCACCGGGAAGTAGCCCTTTCTGGCAAGTGCAGAATAAACAGCAGGAGCTGCATGTCCCTTGGACAGGACAAATCTGTCCCGATCAGGCTTGTGAGGATCCTTAGGATCAATGTTCATTTCGTCAAAGTACAGCACAGCAATGGCGTCCACAGCAGACAAAGATCCGCCGGGATGGCCTGATGCGGCAGCGTGTATGCTTGAGATTATATCCTGCCTGATTTGGACAGCGATCTGTTCAAGCTCAAGATCAGTCATAATATCCCCTTTCCAGGAAAAATGAGATTGCGCGGCACATAAGATAAAAGCCTAAAAACGCAATAATGCAATGATGTCGCCAAACACCATTGCACTATTCTACCATTTTTATAGAAAAAGTAAAGGAAATAAACCTATTTACAGATGTCATCCAGGGAAATGAGCATAATGTTACGGATAGTTGCCGCAACAGTCTGGGTGTTCTCATGGAAACCGCAGCTTGAGAACACCAGGTAGAAAATGTCCCGCTCATTTTTGTATTTGGCATGCTTGGTAAGCTCAATAAGGGCCTTCAGGGTAGAAATCTCTATCGGCCTGTCGGTGTAATAGCACCTGGCAAAAATAATAGCGTCCTTGCCGGAATTATCACCCAAAGCAACCAGGTCAAAGCCGTCAGTAGTGTGCTTCTCCTCGTCATTCTCCCACCAGTTGCCGATTTCATTAATGATAAAAGGAAGGGTGGCGGATTCATTTTCACGGAGCAAATACTCTCTGCACATATTGGTAAACACCAGTTGTCTGAAATCCGTAAGCTGGGGCATTATATACTCGGAAATCAGCCTGTCCGTCTCGCCGGTGTAGTAAAGAGCTATGTTGGGAACCACAAACTGATACCAAAACCTGTCAAATGTACTCTTTATAGAGTAGCGGGTTTTTTTGCGGTTGGTCTTCTCGGTAACGGGGTTCTCCTTCTTCACAACGCCTATGGACATGAGTGTATTCATATAGGGAACCACAATGTCCTTGGGCTTGTTGACCTCTTCGGAAATGGCGTTAACACGGGTCTTGCCGGAAGCAAGAGTGGCAAGCATTCTATTATAGTAGGAAAGCTCCCGAAGCTCGGTGGACAAAGTTTTTTCGGGAAGAAGAGTAACATCATCCTCCTGACGCAAAAAAAGCCTGGTTATGGAGCCTTCCACATCTCCTGCAAGGTTGGAAAGCGCATGGGGAATACCACCGGTCATGCCGTAATACAAAAGGGCGTCTTCGGGGCTGGCATCAGGGAAGAATTTCCTGGAATCGAAAAAGTCCATGGGTGAGACCTCCAGAACCAGAGAAATTACATCCTTCCAGAGAGCCTTTTTTCCGTAAACCTTTTTCTCCATGGCGAGGTAGGAATCCCCACACAGGATCAGCTTAACAGGCATACGAACCCATTTCTCCGCCACAAAATCATGGAGGATCTTGTCATATTTGGAGTTGGCCTTGACAAAATTCGGATAATGATCAATTATCAGAAGAACCGGTTCGCGGCGGCCAATGGCAGTAACCTCGTCCAGTAATTCCTCAAGGGATGACGGGGTCTTCCTGACACCTATGGCTGAGGCCAACAACGCAAGTTCCGCCTGGTCAGTGGTAGCGTAAGCAGTAAAAAAAATGGTCTTTTTGTCCTTGGCAAATTCCCTCAACAGAGAGGTCTTGCCCATACCTGCGCGGCCATAAACACAGGCAACCCTTTCCTTGGCCTTTTCGTAGAAGCTGTTAAGGGTTTCAGTCTCCCTGGCTCTTCCTATAAACATATACTCTCCCAAACACACACACCTTATTCAGACTGTTTTCGTGCTTTGGCGTGCCGACACAACTTCCGTGCCTTGCACAGCCATAGTAAAATCAAGTCTGATAAGGTCTATTGTAACAAGTTTCAACAACGGATTCAACTAAAATTTTTCTTAAAAAACCCTAATTTGAAGCGTGTTACAACATATAGTTGAACAAAGATTTTACTACTACAAAAACTAGTGTGCTGAAACAGATAGTTCAATTATGAATGTGCCAGCACACTAGTGCTGATACGCCGGGGATGTGGTATAATGACAGGCAAGGTTTGAAACACTATTTTCCAGGAGGTAACCATGCCGGGATTCAGAACTCATTACATATTTGGCAGAAGACAGTTAAAGGAGACTGATACGATATATGCACCCATCAGAAACTGGCCTCACAGCTATGATCTGGGGCAGCAGGGGCCTGATATCTTTTTTTACAGTCCGCCATCCCATATTTTTTATAGAGAGCATCTTGGGGCGATAATGCACGGTAATGATACCATGGCTTTTTTTTCGGCACTGTTAGACGGCAGAGACCGGTTCATTACCAAGGACGCCAGGAGCATTTGCGATGCCTATATTATGGGCTTTATAGGACATTATACTCTGGATACGACTGTTCACCCTTATGTCCATTACCGCACCAGGAAGATAAAAAATATTGACCGTTTTTACTATTCCTATGGCATCCATGTCCTTTTGGAGACAGATATCGACGCGGCGTTGTTAGACAGATTTCTCCACAAGAAGCCTTCCGAATTTTCATGTGCGCAAACTATTAAGATTTCAAAAAAGGAACAGGCAGTGATATCCCTTCTGATGTCCTTTGCAATCAGGCGCACTTATCCGGGACTTTTTACATCGCCCTGGCATGTGTCGCTTGCCATAAGCTGCATGAGGAATGCCTGCCGCCTTATGCACGATGTTACCGGCAGGAGGAAATCTCTGGTTCGCATGCTGGATGAGAGGCTTACCGGCAATGCATTTTTCTCATCGCTTATAGCGACAGACAATCATCATACATATGAGGATCCATGCAACCTTCGTCATCGAAAGTGGCATAATCCATGGGATGAGAGCATCATATCTACAGATAGTGTGTACGATCTCATGAAAAAAGCAGGCGACTCATTCCGACACAGAATATCGCTGTACCGGGATGCTGCCACCCGCCTTTCTGATAATTATTTTTACTGTAAGAATGCACTTCTGTCAGACCTGGGCAACGCAAGCTACGATACAGGTCTGGAAGCGGAGCAGTACAGTTGTGACAAGGGATAATGATTATTCATGGGTTGCCCATCGCTTATGATCCTTAGCAACGGCCAAGCCAGGCTGCATTATCCCACATAATACACTCCGCTGAACAGCTTTTCAGCCTTGAATACATCATTCTTTACCTTGTACCAGCCGCGTCCCTTGACATAGTAGCTGGTATAGCCTTTTCCGATGTATATTCGTGATACACGCACACGGCTTTGGCTCTTTATCCATTTAACGGATCTCTTTTTGCATTTTTTAGTTCTGTAGGTTATGATTTTTCTGCTGGCAGTAAGGTATCTGGCACCTGAGCCCTCATCCTCTGATACGGCGTGATATCTGACTACTCTGCTGGTCTGATGCAGTGGCTTGAGCTTGCCCCGTCGAAGCAGATATTCTCTTTTCAGATCGGTCATTGGAAGCCCGGTAAATTGTGCCCGGACATTCATAACCAGCCGGATGCCCCTGACCTTGCCGACCTCGGCTGTCAGGTGGTAGCATACACCTTTGTACTCCTTGTATTCATCATTCAAGTCTACCTGAAGTGCAAAATCGCTGCCCTCCCATGAGTAGATTCGCTTGGCGCCATCATCATCGTCGCCTGTCAGATCTACAAATAAAAAGGTCTTGCTTCCCATATTGAAAAATTCATAAGCATAGGTATAGTACCAGGCTTCGCTGATATTCAGGGAGGTGGCCCTGCCGTTGACCTGGACATTAAAATCGGAATAAGGAGATTCTGTGCTGGCAGCGTCAGTCCTGACGGTCTGGAAAGTGATCTGATCCTTTGAGCCATCGCGGTTAAGATCGTAAGAAACTGTGGAGGTATCTGATGCAGAGGTCTCCGCTGCATTGACAACCCTGGCAGATGGAAGTTCAAAAATCGGCGCAGCAGTCACAGCAACAGCACAGGCAACAATTAAGGACATGATTTTTTTATAATTTTTGTTCATGTGAGACCCCTTTCAAGAATTTGTGATACAAGTGAAAATCGTGAAGCACACTATGGGCAAAATGTCTTTTGACCCTTGTATCATATTATATCATGACAGCACAAGAAAAACAGTGCATAAAATTGTAATAAATGATAAAATCACACAAGTACAGATAGTTCAATTATGAATGTGCCAGCGCACTAGGATTTTAGATTACAATTTACAATGGATACTAAGATTATTATTCTGGCAAGCGGTTCTCCAAGACGAAAAGAGCTATTGGAGCAGATGGATATTTTATTTGAGGTGAAGCCAGCGGATATTGATGAGGATTTGGGTATATCTGATCCGGCAAAATTGGTGGAGGAATTGTCTTTGTTGAAGGCTAAGTCTGTAGCGGAAGCTCATCCCGGCAGGGTGGTACTCGGAGCAGATACGGTTGTTGCAATTGACAGGATTATTTTAGGAAAGCCATTGGACGAAAATGATGCCTTGGATATGCTCCGTTCACTTTCAGGAAAAACGCACCAGGTTTTTACCGGAGTTTCTTTTGTTTGTGCAAAGAATGGAGAGATTTATAAAAAAACTTTTTCTGAATGTACAGATGTTGTGATGTATGAGAATGAGGACGGACTTTTGAAAAAATACATAGCTTCCGGTGAGCCAATGGACAAGGCCGGAGGCTATGGCATTCAGGGTGCGGGCGCAATTCTTATCAAAGAAATCCACGGGGATTATTATAATGTGGTTGGACTCCCAATAGCGAGAACTGTGCGTGAACTTGGAAAATTCTTTCGCGGTATACTTTATTAAGGAAACGCTGATAAAAGTATTTCCTGCGTGAAAATCGCAGGGCGAAGCGCATTCCTATGCGATTTTCTGTGCATCTCTTTAAGGAAATACTGAGCATATATGACATAAATGAAAGCATTTTGGATAGTAATAATAATCGCATCTGTCATATTGGAAATTATCACAGCCGGACTCACACTGATCTGGCTGGGATTAGGTGCCTGCGTTGCACTGATCGCTAATATCTGCGGAGCCGGTTTTAATATATGTGCAGCAATTTTTCTGGGAGTAAGCGCATTTTTATTGTATTTTGTAAGACCTTATTCCGTATCGTTTTTTAATCGCAATCGAAAAGAAAAGCATCTAAAATATGCCATAGGACAAAAGGTGCGGGTAATAGAAGAAGTATCCAGTTCTTCTGATCACGGCCGGGTTTTCTACAACGACATGGAATGGCTTGCAACATCCGAGCTTCCCGAAGAGAATTTTGCCGCCGGAGATACTGCTGTAATCAAAGACATTTCAGGAATCAGACTGGTAATAGGCCACGCTGGGGAAGGCTGAGGATGCTTTCTTATTGTATTGATCTTGGTTTTCTTCGTTTCCTTAAGGATCATATCAGCCCTTCCGGATCAGGCACTTCTCTCCCTCAAATGCAAATCCGTACTTTAAGATGCGATCATGGGAAATACCGCGAGAGAGAAGATCTGTGTC
>CAJOFQ010000027.1 GCA_905233955.1 uncultured Lachnospiraceae bacterium | reverse complement strand
TACAAGCAAAGGCCGATATGGTATTCACGGCGGACAATACATACCGGAGACCCTCATGAATGCGGTATTAGAGCTGGAGAATGCATACGAAAAATACAAGAATGATGCAGATTTCAACAAAGAGCTGACTGCCCTGTTAAACGATTACGCAGGGCGTCCGTCCAGATTGTATTATGCTGACCATATGACCAGAGATTTGGGCGGCGCGAAGGTGTACTTAAAAAGAGAAGATTTGAATCATACCGGTGCCCACAAGATCAATAATGTTCTGGGACAGGTGCTTCTGGCAAAGCGTATGGGTAAGACCAGAGTAATTGCTGAAACCGGAGCTGGTCAGCACGGAGTGGCTACTGCAACAGCCGCCGCAATGATGGGGATGGAATGTGAGATTTTCATGGGAGAAGAGGATACCCGCCGCCAGGTTCTTAATGTGTATCGCATGAAGCTTTTAGGAGCAAATGTACATCCCGTTTCATCAGGAACTGCCACTTTGAAGGATGCTGTATCTGAGACAATGCGTGAATGGACTAATCGAATTGACGATACACATTATGTGCTGGGTTCGGCAATGGGTCCATATCCTTTTCCTATGATAGTAAGAGATTTTCAGGCAGTGATTTCCAAGGAGATAAAGGAACAGCTTTTTGAAGAATGCGGAAGGCTGCCGGATGCTGTACTGGCATGCGTTGGCGGCGGCTCCAATGCAATTGGAAGCTTTTGGCATTTCATAGAGGATAAGGATGTAAGGCTTATAGGCTGTGAAGCTGCAGGAAGAGGAATAGATACAAAAGAAACTGCCGCTACAATCGCCACAGGCAAGCTGGGAATTTTTCATGGTATGAAATCCTATTTTTGCCAGGATGAGTATGGTCAGATTGCCCCTGTATACTCAATATCAGCAGGGCTTGATTACCCGGGTGTAGGGCCTGAGCATGCCAATTTATATGACACAGGCAGGGCCGAATATGTGTCTATTACTGATGATGAGGCTGTGGATGCCTTTGAATATCTTTCCAGGACAGAGGGAATAATTCCGGCAATCGAAAGCGCACACGCAATAGCCTACGCTTTAAAACTGGTTCCCAAGATGAACAAGGATCAAATTGCAGTAATAACGGTTTCAGGAAGAGGCGACAAGGATGTAGCCGCCATAGCTCGTTACAGAGGGGAGGATTTATATGAGTAAGAGTGTTGCGGATGCCTTTACGAGGGGCAAGGCGTTTATTCCATTTATTACCGCTGGGGATCCGACGATTGATACTACAAAGGAACTGGTTTTCGCAATGGAGGAGGCAGGTGCCGATCTGATAGAATTGGGGATTCCTTTCTCTGATCCTACGGCCGAAGGACCTGTAATTCAGGAGGCTAATATCCGCGCTTTGGGCGGAGGAGTTACCACTGACAAAATATTTGATATGGTAAGAGATATTCGTAAAAAAACTGATATCCCAATGGTTTTTATGACCTACGCGAATGTGGTTTTTTCCTATGGAACAGAGCGCTTTATAGAAACTTCAAAACAAGTGGGAATTAACGGTCTTATTCTCCCGGATGTTCCGTTTGAAGAAAAGGAGGAGTTTTCTCCGGCATGTGATAAATATGGTCTGGATTTTATTTCGTTAATAGCGCCAACCTCCCATGACCGCATCAGAATGATCGCAGGGCAGGCAAAGGGGTTTGTGTACTGTGTTTCGTCACTGGGAGTAACAGGAGTCAGAAGTGAAATAACCACGGATATCGGCGCAATGGTAGAGCTTGTAAGAGAGGCAAACCCAAATATTCCGGCATGTGTAGGCTTTGGTATTTCAAATCCCCAAACTGCTTCAAAAATGGCAGCAGTGTCAGATGGTGTAATCGTAGGCTCTGCTATTGTTAAAATTATTGCAGAGCATGGCAAAAACGCTGTGCCCTATGTAAGAGATTTTGTAAAAGAAATGAAGGATGCAATCAGATAAGCTCCTCTATACGCTGCTGCAGACCGCTGTATCTTTTGTTTTCTGAAGCGTTATCTATCATGGAAAAAAATGTATTGTCATCTCCTATGATCACAACGCATTTTTTGGCTCTGGTTACGGCGGTGTATAGCAGATTGCGGTTGTATAAAAGTCTTGGGCCCGGCAGCAGGGGGATTATTACAGCAGGATATTCGCTTCCCTGGCTTTTATGGATGGTTACAGCATATGCAAGCTCCACTTCCTCAAGCTGTCCGAGCGGGTATCTTACAACTCTGCTGTCATCAAATGTAATGGTTAATTCTCTTGAAAATGTGTCAATGCTGGTGATTATGCCCATATCCCCATTGAACACACCCTCGCCCTGTTCTATTGTGATGCCGTATTTGCCATAGATCTCCCAGGTGATATCATAGTTGTTTTTTATCTGCATCACCTTGTCACCCTCGCGAAACAGACGGTTGCCTGATTCGTATTCCTTTTTGTCAGGAGCCGGGGGATTGATCCGCTTTTGAAGAATCGTATTAAGCCTTTCAACTCCCAGATTGCCTTTTCTGGTGGGGGTTAGTACCTGAATGTCAAAAACATCCGAATGCACATAGGCTGGCAGGCTGTTTTTGGACAGATAGGAACAGACCTTCGCAATTATTTTATCCGCATCATTGCTTTTCGCAAAAAAGAAATCATGGCTGTTATTGGATATAGGAACATGTTCACCGCGATGGATGCCGTGAGCATTTTCTACAATATCACTTTTGCTGCCCTGGCGGAATATCCGTTCCAAAGTTACGACTGAGAAGGCTTTGGAACGAATTATGTCCTTTAGAACATTTCCGGGACCTACGCTCGGCAGCTGATTCGCGTCGCCGACCAGGATGAGTCTGGCTCCGACTGGAACAGCTTTGACAAGTGAGTACATCAGCATAATATCGACCATGGACATTTCATCTACAATGATTACATCGCTTTCCAGAGGATGTGATGAATTATAGGTAAAATGCTCCTGGTTCCTGCTATGGGGCTTGTCATCTTCGCTGTCACTATCCCTGCCAATACCCAGGAGCCTGTGAATTGTAGATGCCGGAAATCCGGTGGCTTCACTCATGCGTTTTGCAGCCCGTCCGGTGGGGGCGCAAAGGGAGATGTCCATTCCTTCTTCTGAAAAATATCTCAGTATTGTGCGAATAGTGGTAGTCTTACCCGTACCGGGACCTCCGGTTAGAATGATGACTCCATGCGCAACAGCTTCAAAGATTGCTTTTTTTTGAACAGGATCTAAATTCCAGCCTTCTTCTCGTTCCGCGTTTGTTATAACCTTTGTTATTTTATCTATGTCTGCGTAATATTCTTCATCCAGTGCCGTAAGTAGCTTGGCCGTACCAGCCTCGGCTTTGTAGTAGAGCGGAAGATATACCTCGTCCTGCCGGGATCGGATTTTGTGGCTAATGGCCATATCAGCATACAAAGGAGCTACATCTGCTGCATCAATCCCCAAAAGCTGTGACACATATTCTGTGAGCTCGTCTCTTGGAACATATGTGTGACCATTTCCTGCCATCTGTCCCAAAACATATAATATTCCGGATTCTATTCTAAAATGACTGTCAACAGAAAAACCATTTTTAAAAGCAATGGCGTCTGCGGTACGAAATCCAACTCCGTCCACTTCCTCTGCAAGCTGATAAGGATTCTCTTTTAATATGTCATACAGACTGCTGCCGTATTGCTTGTAGATTTTCATGGAAAGTGTAGTGCCTATTCCATATGAGGACAGCAGCATCATTGCTCCGCGGCGGTCTCTTTGGTCTACAATTTGTTCTGAAATATCTATTGCCTTTTTTCGGCTGATTCCCCTTATGGACGAAAGCTTGTCAGGATTAGATTCCATTATGGAAAAAGTATCGCTGCCGAATTTTTCTACTATTTTTTTGGCTAGTGCAGGACCTATTCCCCGTATTGCACCTGATGAAAGGTATCGGAGTACAGCCTCGGAGTCCTGAGGCATTAAAATCTCATATGAAGAAACTGAAAACTGTTCGCCATAGCTGCGGTGAGTGACGAAGTCCCCGGTAAGCCTGATATTTTCACCGGAATTAAGGTCAAAAAACTGACCCACACAGGTGAGTGTGCCCTCATCGTCTCTTATATAATCTTCATCTTCGGGATTAAGCACGAAAACAGTATAGCCATTGTCTTCGTTCTGATATATGATGTGGTCTACATAACCTGAAATGTCTTGCAAAATATAGTACCCTCTGCTATCATTGAACCTATATTTAGTGGAATCTTCGTTATTCCATAGCAGACAGTATATCACAAATAAAGGAGTGTAACTATGAAAAAACAATTTTTTGCAGTGATTCTGGCATGCATTCTTGCCTTTTCGGCAGTTGCAGTCACTCCGTTTCCCCAGGTCAAGGCAGCAGGAACATCCTCTGAGCTCAGAGGAATCTGGATTTCAATATTTGATTTTGCTTCCCTTGGAATCAAGGACAAGAAAAAAGCTGCCTTTAAGAGCGCTGTGGATGATTATCTTGATATTGCGGAAGATTATGGCATTAACGCTGTATTTCTTCAGGTGCGGGCATATGATGATGCTTTCTGGCCCAGCAAGACTTTTCCTGCTATGACATATCTTAACAGCAAGGCTAATGCGACAAAGAAGGCCAGCAAGGTATATACCTTTGATCCACTTGATGCGTTCATTGATGTGGCTGAGGATCATGATATGGAGGTTCATGCCTGGCTTAATCCGTACAGGATCAATACTACACAGTACCTGGATCCGGCACTTACTGCCAGTCAGACAAGGGTAAAAAAAGCTGTCAAGGAATTACTGGATTATGATCTTGATGGAATTCATTTTGACGACTATTTTTATCATGCTACAGGCGGATATGTAAGTCCGTCAAAGCGTACCAAAGCATACCAGGTTAACATTACTCCTGCAAAGAAGCGCAGCCATGTTAACAAGCTTATTCGCGCGGTATACAAGCTTGCCCACAATGAGGATATGGTATTTGGTATAAGTCCTCAGGGTAATTACACTAACGATATGAACTCTGGTGCCGATGTCAAGACCTGGCTTTCATCCTCCGGATATGTGGATTATCTTGCGCCTCAGTTGTACTGGACTAATAATTATGGATCAGGACAGACAATGTATTCAAACTGCCTGAACCAGTTCCTTTCTTTGCGCAAGAATTCTGCCAAGCTTTATGTTGGTTTGGCTTTATATAAGGGTGGAACTAATGTTGCCGGTGACCCCGGTTGGAGTACCAGCAGTTATAACTTAAGGGACCAGGTTAAGCTCATGCGTGATGCAGGAGGCAGTGGATTCATATTATTTTCCGCGCGTTTCCTGAAGGAGAGCGCTGCCAAGGCCGAGAGGAATCATTTGTGTGATTATCTGGGGCTTTAATTTGACCCATATATTGATTTAGTGTAGAATGAACGAATACCATTAAAGCAATTATAGTAGTTGGCTTTTTGTCCTGCCTATAGAATTCGAGGGATAGCTTGTAGAGGAGGGTTATCATGGAAATGTTCAAAGGATCGGGAGTAGCTATCATTACTCCGATGAAAGCTAATCAGGAAGTGGATTATGAGAGGCTTGCCGGATTAGTTGATTATCATGTTGATCATGGAACGGATGCCATTATTATATGCGGTACTACCGGCGAGAGTGCTACATTGTCCATGGAAGAACACAGGAATGTCATAGCTGAGACAGTACGCTTTGCAAAGGGCAGGATTCCTGTTATCGCCGGTACAGGCAGCAATTGTACTGAGACAGCTATTCAACTGTCCACCGAGGCTGAGGAGGACGGAGCGGATGGCCTTTTAATAGTTACGCCTTATTATAATAAGGCTACTCAGGGCGGATTGATCAAGCATTATTCCGAGATAGCCGATTCGGTAAAGCTTCCCATAATCGTATATAATGTGCCCAGCCGTACAGGGACGAATGTTCTCCCTGAGACGATGGCCACCCTTTTCAAAGAGAAGGAGAATATCGTAGGCATCAAGGAAGCTACAGGGAATCTGGCTCAGGCGTCCAAGACCATGTACCTTACGGACGGCAGGATAACCATGTATTCAGGTGAGGATGGATTGATAGTTCCGCTTATGGCTATCGGAGCGATTGGTGTAATCTCAGTATTAGCCAATATTGCTCCCGATCAGACACATGATATTTGCCAGCTGTTTTTAGATGGTGATGTAGCAGCTTCGCGCAAGCTGCAGCTGGACTCTCTTCCTCTGGTTGATGCTCTGTTTTCAGAGGTTAATCCCATACCTGTCAAGAAGGCTATGCAGCTTATGGATATGGACTTGGGAGTTTTGAGACCTCCTTTGTATGAGATGACAGAGGATAATGCTGCCGTCCTTGAAAAAGAGATGCGCGCATATGGTCTACTTGGCTGATATAGAGGGATTTTATGATGATCAAGATTATTTTGCATGGAGCTAACGGCTATATGGGTCGTGTGATCGAGTCGCTGGCAGCCGAGGATCCGGATATAGAGATTGCTGCGGGAATAGATGTGGTTGATGATGGCACGCATAATTTTCCGGTTTTTACAGATATCAATGCCTGTGATGTCACGGCGGATGTGGTTATAGATTTTTCTGTAGCTCCTGCCGTTGACGGCCTGATAAGCTTTTGTGAGGAACGCTCACTTCCGGTTGTAATATGTACGACAGGTTTGTCTGACGAGCAGATATCTTCAATTGATATTTTATCAAAGAATGTTGCAGTTTTGCGTTCAGGCAATATGTCACTTGGTATTAATGCACTGTTGTCTATGGTAAAAAAAGCAGCCAGAGTATTTATGCCGGCAGGCTTTGAGGTTGAGATTATTGAAAAGCACCACAACAGGAAGCTGGATGCACCCAGCGGCACAGCTCTGATGCTTGCGGATGCGGTCAATGATGCTTCTGATGAGAAGATGGAGTATGTGTATGATCGATCAGGACGCAGAGAGAAGCGCTCTTCCAAGGAGATAGGCATTTCATCAATCAGGGGCGGAAATATTGTAGGCATACACGAAGTAATGTTTGCCGGAACAGATGAGATTTTGACATTTACCCATCAGGCAACTTCCAGAGCGGTATTTGGTAATGGAGCAATAGCGGCAGCAAAATTCCTTGTGGGCAGACGGGCAGGTCTGTATGATATGCTTGATGTAGTTGCAGTACAGGGCGGATGATTATTTTTTGAATTCATTCCATATGGCTGGCGAGAACAGTACCAGCAATGGGAATAATTCCAATCTTCCTGCCAGCATATCAAATATCAGAACTATTTTTGAAATACAATTCAGATCAGCGAAATTATTCATCGGACCTACGGCGCCAAGCCCGGGTCCGATATTATTTATAGTGGCTGCAACAGCTGTAAAACTTGTGATAAGATCGCTTCCACACGCCAGTAACGGGAAGATGGAGCAGACAAATATCAGAAGATAGGCTGCAAAAAATGACTGTATACCCATTATCGTTTCATTATCTGAGGTGTGACCGTCCATCTTTATTGGACGGACGCTTTTGGGATGGAGATAAGCGAAGATCTGATGGCGGGTATTTTTGAAAAGAAACAGGATACGCGAAACCTTTATACCGCCGCCGGTACTGCCTGCGCAGGCTC
Organism: uncultured Lachnospiraceae bacterium; assembly: GCA_905233955.1. Lineage (GTDB taxonomy): Bacteria > Bacillota > Clostridia > Lachnospirales > Lachnospiraceae > RGIG4930. Next base: position 6,316 of record CAJOFQ010000027.1, on the reverse strand, counting down.
CAATGAACATCAGAAGAACAAGTATACCTCTGGACAGGTCCGGCCATTTGTCAAAATCAACTGTGGAAAAACCGGTTGTGGTTATTATAGATCCAACCTGAAAAGCCGCCGCAGTAAGAGCGTCCCCGATACTTGAAAATCTATCTGCGACATTAACGGTTATAATTGCAGTTGCTGAAACGATTATCAGCAGATAAGCTCGGATTTCCTCCATTGACAGGGCTTTTTTCCATTCTTTTTGCAGTAACAGATAATATCCATTGAAATTAATTCCGAATAGTATCATAAAAATCGTTACTATCCATTGAAGGATGCCGGAATAGCTGGCAACGCTGTCAGATTTGACACCAAAGCCGCCTGTTCCGGCGGTTCCCAGTGAAGTACAAATTGAATCAAATACCGGCATTCCGGATATAATAAGGATAATAAGCATGGAAACCGTCAGAACCATATAGATACCATAGAGAATGCGTGCAGTATAACGGATTTTCGGAACCAGCTTGCCCACAGAAGGGCCGGGGCTTTCTGCGCGCATCAGATTAATAGTTCCACCTCCGGTCATAGGAATTATTGCAAGCAAAAAGACCAGAACGCCCATGCCTCCTATCCAATGCGTAAAGCTTCTCCATAACAGAGCGGTTTTGCTCATGGCTTCCACATCGGGCAGAATGGATGCCCCTGTTGTTGTAAAACCTGATACAGTTTCAAAAAGAGCATCAAGAAAAGAAGGAATCTCTCCTGTAAGAAAAAAAGGAACCGCACCAACTATGGACAGCAGTATCCATGACAAAGCAGTAGCGATACATCCTTCACGAAGAAAGAATACCGTGTTTTCAGGTTTGTGAAGTGTAGCAAGTGTTCCAAGTCCCACCGAGCACAGTCCTGTCACAAAAAATGGCAGACCTTCCTGTTCATGATAGATCAAAGAGCAGATTACAGGAATAAATAAGAATATTCCTGTAAGCTTTAAAACTGTTCCTAATACATATATGATCATTGAACGATTCATATTGTTAACTATTTCCTTTTTTAATGGGAGGATCACAAAGTATTTGGATCTTATGACCCTTAATCCATAATATCAGTTATATCTGAAAAACCTTTGTGTGTTGTTACTATCATCACTGAATCACCGACTTCTATTGTGTCGTCACCCAAAGGAAAGAGAACCCTTCCATGACGATTAATAAAGGCGATAATCAGGTCGTTCTTAAGGCTGAGCTCACGAATGGGACGATGTGTAATGTCAGATGGTTCGTCTATGAAGAACTCTATACACTCCACCTGTCTGTCATAAAGCTGTGACAAGGTTACTATCTTGTTGCTGTCTAATGACTCACGCCTGGCCCTGGCGTATGCGATAATTGCCTCTGCTGTAAGATATCTTGGATATATTACAGAACCCAGATCCAGGGAACGGATGACATCCTTGAATGAAAAACGGTTAACTTTGGTTACAACCTTTGCAGAAGATACATGCTTAGCATGAAGGGTAAGAATGACATTTTCCTCGTCCATTCCCGTAAGTGGAACAAATGCTTCCGCAGAAGGCAGACCCTCTTCCTGCAGCAGGGTTTCATCGGTTCCGTCGCCGCAAATAATAACCGCGTCTGAGAGATCATCACTTAAGAATTCACATCGTTTACGGTCACGCTCAATTATTTTTACGGAAATATTATTGGCAAGAAGATTTTTGGCAAGATAATAAGATGCTCTGCCACCGCCTACGATAAGGCAATTATGCACAGCGCCAGATGTTATCCCCAGATGTTCAAGACATATGTGCCGCTGTCGGTATTGGCAAACAAAAGCCACAATATCGCCTTCGCGAAACAGGAAGTTACCGTTGGCCATATGTACCTGATTATTGCGTTCAATTGCGCAGAACAATAATGGATCGTTATAGGTCTGGGAGTATTCTGCAACTGTCATACCTAGGGCAGGGCTTCCGGCTGAAAGCTGTATTTTTATAAGCTGTGCCTGGCCATGGGCAAAGGAGCTTACCTCCAGAGCCCCCGGGATAGTAAGCAGGCGGGAAATCTCCTGTGCAGCGGACAGCTCAGGGTTAATGACCATAGCAAGCCCCAACTGATCCCGCAGGTAGTTGGCCTCCACACTGTAATCAGGAGTACGGACCCTGGCTATTGTGGCGCATTTTGCTGCATGTCTTGCAACAGTGCAGCAGAGCAGATTCAGCTCATCGGATTCGGTAACAGCGATTAACAGATCCGCTTCCTTGACGCCTGCGTCTTCTTGAACACGAAAAGAAGCACCGTTACCAACAATTCCCATAATATCGTAAGTACCGGTGACTTCTTCAATTTTAGAAGGGTCCTGATCTATCAGGGTGATGTCGTTTCCTTCGCGTCCTAATACATCTATCAGAGCGTTCCCAACCTTCCCGCTGCCGACTATTATACATTTCAGCGGAGGTTTGGTACGGGTGTGGAGACTTTTAAAATGAAACATTACAGTGTACCAAAGATTCTGTCACCTGCATCGCCCAGGCCTGGGATGATGTAAGCGTTCTCATTCAATCCTTCATCGAGATGACCAATATAAATCTGAATATCCGGATGATCCTTCTGAAGCTTTTCAAGTCCTTGTGGAGCTGCAACAATGCACATGAATTTGATGTTTTTTCCACCATGCTGCTTGATAAAGGTTACAGCCTCAGAGGCGGAACCACCAGTGGCAAGCATCGGATCCAGGACAAGAATAGTCCGCTCATCGATGGGAGAAGGCAATTTGCAGTAGTAGTCCTGGGGAAGATGTGTCTTAGGGTCGCGGTACAATCCGATATGCCCTACCTTTGCAGAAGGTACCAGGTTCAATATGCCCTCTGTCATACCAAGTCCGGCCCGGAGAATAGGTACCAGAGCGATCTTTCGACCGGAGAGCATGGGAGATTTGCATGTCATAAGGGGTGTTTCCACCTCCACATCCTCAAGAGGCAGATCAGAAAGTGCCTCAAATGCCTCCAACATGGATATTTCCTGAACCAAAGCGCGGAATTCATTGGTGCCGGTGTTCTTGTCCCGGAGGCGCGATATCTTGTGTTGTATTAATGGATGGGTCATAATGACTACATTATTCATAGAATGCTCCTTTCGTAAGAAGGATTGTATGTTTCTCAACTGCCTGGTATATTAATCGCTAAACATCTGCTATACTGGTTTTGAACTTTATGATACAACTCAATATTTTAGAAGTCAACACTGGTTTTAGTGCAAAATGATACCGGTATCATATACTATGATGCTAGGGAAAAGAGGCCTTTTGCCCCTTGTATCATATTATAAAAAGGGAATCCTCAATGAAATTAAGGATTCCCAGGAGGAGAAAACGAATATTCATTTCGTCGTACTACAGAGTTATATCGACATGCCGTGACATCTGTTTTGAGATCTCAGATAGTTCCTTGGCATATTCCGAGTCTTTACCGACCCAGTCCTTGTATTTTGAAGTGGAGATGTTATCTATGGCGGATTTTCTTACATTCATATACCCTTTTTCATCAAAGGTTATACCAAAATCCTCCAGATCATCGGCATTTTTTGAAGAGAGCTGTTTCATCTTCTTTGTCAGCTTGGCAATAGATTCATTCTGGCTTGCAGATCCTGATTCAAGGGTGTAATTATAGGCATCGGAAAAAGCTTTCATGGTGTTATAGAAATCCTTTTTCCGGCTTTCGTTGTCGTCCTTTACTCCATCGAAATCGTATTCGGATAGCCTGGCAAGAGCCTTGTGCAGAGCAGTAGAATCTGCCTTAGTCAGACGGCTGTTGGATTTGTCCTCCCGGTCTGCCTTTTTTATGATATCGGTATTGCCTGTGTAAATTACTCTCAGGTAGTGATTGTTAGTGACAGAAAAAGATGCCATATTTTTATCCCTTTTTATTGTTTGGATTTTTTGATCTTGGATTTTTGACCCTCGCTTATGATTCACAGCACGCACACCTTGTGTGCAATGTGCTGTTCAACACTCATATCTCCCGTGCATTTTTCTCAAAATGCACTACGATATTCGTGTTGGGGCGGGTCACAAAGTCTCAAATTATTGCGCAAGCGCATAATTTGGATTTTTTGACCCTTGAATCATATAATGCTACAATGTATATCGGCAGCTGTAGTAAAAATACTTAGCTTAAATGAGGTACCATTTACAATTTGGTTTAGTGTTATTATATGATATGATACATGCTCGCATGGAAATTTGTGACTTTATGACCCGCAAAACATGAGCAATGTAGTGGATTTTGCATAAAAATCCACGAGAATTGCGAATGTTTTAGCAGCAGATTGCGACGCGAAGCTAGTCCTTTAGGGCACATGCAATGTGCTGCTGCGTATCAATAATGAGGGGCAACATATACGGATCTCTTGTATACAACTTACAGAAAGAAGGAATAAATGATTCATGAGAAGGTGATTGTAATTGATTTTGGAGGACAATACAACCAGCTGGTGGCGCGGCGCGTTAGAGAGTGTAATGTGTACTGTGAGATTTATTCTTACAGAACTCCTCTTTCTGAGATATTGTCCATGAATCCAAAGGGAATAATTCTTACAGGTGGACCCAACAGTGTTTATGAAGAAGGAGCTGCTACATGCAGCCGCAAACTGTTTGAACAGGGAATCCCCGTATTGGGACTATGCTATGGTGCCCAGCTTATGGCATATGTTTTAGGTGGAGATGTAAAAAGAGCTGATAAGCGTGAGTACGGAAAAACTGTAACTGAATTTGATACATCCAGTTTTCTTTTCCAGGGCCTTCCTGACACATCAGTAACATGGATGAGTCATTTTGATGCAATTACGAGACTCCCGCACGGATTTGATGCAATAGCACATACAGCATCTACCCCCGTGGCTGCTGCCGAAGATACAGACAGGCAGCTATATATGATACAGTTCCATCCCGAAGTTCTTCATACTCAGTATGGCAGCCAGATGCTTAGAAATTTTGTCACTGACATTTGCGGTTGCAGTTGCGATTGGGAAATGGGATCCTTTGTGGATGAACAGATAAAAATTATAAGAGACAAGGTAGGAAACGGAAAAGTATTATGTGCACTGTCAGGGGGAGTGGATTCTTCCGTAGCAGCTGTACTTTTGTCAAAAGCGATTGGGAAACAGCTTACCTGTGTTTTTGTGGATCATGGTCTTTTGCGCAAAAATGAAGGCGATGAGGTTGAACAGGTATTTGGGCCGGATGGGAGCTACGAGCTTAATTTTATCCGGGTCAATGCCGCATCACGATATTACAACAGGTTGAGTGGTGTCACAGAACCAGAGCAGAAACGAAAGATTATAGGAGAGGAATTCATCAGAATTTTCGAAGAGGAAGCAAACAAAATCGGAAGGGTCGATTACCTGGTGCAGGGAACAATTTATCCTGATGTAGTAGAGAGCGGATTGGGCGGAGAAAGCGCCGTGATCAAATCTCATCACAATGTAGGCGGACTTCCGGAGCATGTAGACTTCAAAGATATTATTGAGCCGCTTAGGAACCTGTTCAAGGATGAGGTGAGAAAAGCCGGCCTTAAATTGGGGCTTCCTGCCAATCTGGTATATCGTCAGCCATTTCCGGGACCAGGTCTTGGAATTCGCATTATAGGAGAAGTTACTGCTGACAAGGTGCGCATTGTTCAGGATGCCGATGCTATATTCCGTGACGAAGTGGCAAAATCAAATGATAATCCCTCCTGGATGCCGGATCAGTATTTTGCAGCGCTGTCAAATATGCGATCTGTCGGGGTGATGGGAGATGAACGCACTTACGACTATGCCATAGTTCTTCGGGCAGTAAAAACCGTTGACTTCATGACAGCTGAATCGTCATCAATTCCGTGGGAGATTCTCCAAACGGTCACCAACCGCATTATCAACGAAGTCCGCGGAGTTAACAGAGTACTCTATGATCTCACCAGCAAACCACCGGGGACTATTGAGATGGAGTGATTTTTCCTCAAAAAGAACCCAGTATTTATGCGGGTTGCAAACATATTTGTTTAGTTATTGGCAACATTTTGGCAACAAAATCAGAGTTATTCTCTGAATAATCTCATATCACAATAATAAAAGACCTTACTGATTCATATTGGATGGAGAATCGGTAAGGTCTTATCTTTATTTCTTCTTATTGGATTTTGATTTCTTCTTTTCTTCTTTTATCAAGGCATCGCTGATCTCTTTTGGCAGGACATCCACCGAGAACTGATGCGTATCAAGTTCCGGATATTTGTACCGCCAGTCATCATACTGATCTTTCGAGATTTCTCCACCTTTAAGTTTTTTGGCTTCCTGAAGCCAGG
>CAJOFQ010000026.1 GCA_905233955.1 uncultured Lachnospiraceae bacterium | reverse complement strand
AACTCAACGATCTGGTATACATTGCCATCCAGCTCTATTGTCAGTCCATTTTTAAAATCTCCGGCAGAAACCATAATACTAAAATCCTCCTGTCGTATTTAGTCACTGTCAAAAAATACCTGAATTATTATCTGACAGCTCCCTGCATCACTTCAATAACTATACCACTATACACTAAGAGTGCTAAAAATGCAAGAAAAGCTGATATCATCATATTTTGACATTTACCATGTATATATGATAAAATCCTCTGGCATTTGACTTTGTAGAGATTATAAGTTGAAGGCGTAGTGTGACGGCACGATGGAAAACAGAAATTTTTCATACGAATAGCTGATTTACTTAAAATATATTATGATTAGTAAACGATTTCTTTCAATAATACTTGCAATGCTGCTTTTAATGGCATCAAGCCTTCCCTGCGCGCAGGTCAATGCCCAAAAGCAGACTGATAACAGGCGATATACATTCTCTAATGTCAAGGCACAGCACATAATTTCCGCTGATGTCAAGCTTCTGGGAGACGGCGACGGTTATCACGCCAAGCTGGTTCTGGTCACGCCCACATCAGGGTTTTCCTTTGGAATACAGTTTGACAAGGGAGCGTCTGCTCCGTATACAGGCCGGGCGATGCTGATCGCGGAGAATATTCATTCCAACGATGAGGGCGGGCAGGTGTACGACCGACCCGGCAATATTGAGGTTCATCTCGGCAAGACCTATAATCTGATGCTGAGCCTTGATAGCCATGGGAATATCAATACATATTTTAACGGCAGGATCATCGGCACCTATCACAACAGCAAGCTGGCAGGCAAGAAGGTTCGCCCCCGTGTGGAGGGGTCAGCCAAGCACAACGGCGATGTTGTCGATGTGGATTTTTCTCATATTCGTATCAAGGACGACCCGATTGACGAGGTCTACGCCTTCTGGCCCTATGAGATTGATACAGCCAAGCGAATTAACAGCAAGATCATCAATAACACCCATGTCAGGATCTATGGCAAGCTCACAGATCTGAAGGAGGGTGAGGACTGGGACAGCGCATATGAGGCGGTGTCCGGAATAGTTCAGTTTAATTTTGAATAAGTCACTGCAAAAAGTAACCCGGGAGTAAATCCCGTTCAGAAAAAATAGTATTTTGGAGTGTGTGATAATGAAAAAGAATACCCGGCGGATCACCGCCATCGTAACCGCAGCTTTTATGCTGCTTGGAATTTTTGCGCCTGTTGAAAGCGTTTGTGCCAAGGCAAAAAAATGTACCATTTCAACTGAAGACCCGTATCTGGCGGTGGAGGCCGATGTCAAGCTTACCGGCAAAGGCAGCGGCTATCATGCCAAGCTGGTTTTGGCGGCGCCCAAATCAGCCGTATCCCTTGGAATACAATACGATGCTTTTGCCAGGGCTCCCTACACCGGCAAAACCATGATACTGGTTGAGAATGTTTATTCCAATAATCACGGCGGACAGAGGTATTACCGTCCGAAGAACATTTCCATCAAGCCCGGTAAGACCTGCCATCTTATGATTACGCTTTCTGAAAGCGGTTACATTAACACCTACTACAACTATCACAAGATCGCTTCTTATCGCAATAAGAATCTTGCTCATACCAAGGTTTGGCCCAGGGTTGAGGGCTGCGCCAGGCTCAAGAATGATAAGGTCAATGCAGAATTTAAAAATATCCGTGTAAAAAGCGATATTTTTGATGAATTAGACGATTTCAGAGCAGTTAAAATAGATGTTTCCCCGCGTATACACAGCCGAATACTCAGCAAGTCCCATGTGATCATATCGGGAATTTTGACCGGTATAAAGCGCAATAAGGATTGGGATAGCGCATATGACAGAGTCTCTGGCACCGTTCAGTATTGTGACGACTAATGAATAGAATTCAAAAAGGATTCCGGACACTTGTGAATGATGGTCCGGTGGAAGTACTCAGGAAGATCAAAAAAATATACCGCTACAGGAACCAATATGATATCTGGATGGAGCTGCAGAAGGGCATTCCCCAGGTTACAAAGGCTTTGGATTATAATCCATTGATCTCCATCATAGTTCCTGTGTACAATGTCAAGCCTGCAATGCTTAAGGCCTGCATTGAGTCGGTACGCTGCCAGAGCTACACTAATTGGGAGCTTATACTTGTGGACGACCATTCCACGATGAAAAGTGTCAGGGTTACTCTGCGGCGTTATGAGGACGAACCTGGCATTCGTGTAATATACAGGCGTAAAAATGGTCATATATCCCGCTGCACCAATACAGGTTTTGGCGCGGCCAAGGGTGAGTTTGTGGCGCTTATGGACTGTGATGACACCCTTGCACCCAATGCGTTATACGAGGTGGCGGCACTTCTTAATGACAATCCTGATCTTGACTATATCTACAGCGATGAGGATCACATCACGGAAAACGGCCGCAAGCGCAAGGATGCTTTTTTCAAGCCTGACTGGTCGCCGGATACTTTTATGTCTCTGATGTACACCTGTCATTTTTCGGTTTTCCGCAGATCTGTAATTGAAGAGCTTGGTGGACTTCGTGTGGGTTATGAAGGCTCTCAGGATTATGATCTGGTGCTTCGTCTCATGGAGCGCACTAACAGAATCGGACACATTCCGAAGATCCTGTATCATTGGCGGGAACGCCGTGAATCAACTGCCAGGCAGCTTTCTGCCAAGCCTTATGTACTGGAATCCACGGTCAAAGCCAAGGAAGATGCACTTCGCCGCAGGGGACTTAAGGGGCATTTGGAATGGGTTGAGATGGCAGGGCAGTACCGGGTTGTATACGAGCCCGATGGCGAGCCCTCTGTTAGCATAGTGATTCCATCCAAGGACAATTACGATGTTTTAAAGCAATGCATTGACAGCATTAAGAATATTACCGGCTACCGCAATTACGACATAATTGTAGTGGATAACGGCAGCTCCGCCGGCAATAAGACCAAGATTGCCAATTATCTCAACAAACAGAATGTACAATACATTCACAAGCCCATGGAATTTAATTTTTCCGCTATGTGTAATCTGGGAGCTGCTTCTACCAAGGGTGATTACATTCTGTTTTTGAATGATGATATTGAAGTTTATGGTTTGGAATGGCTTTCCAGACTGGTAGGTCACTGTGCGCTTGACCATGTGGGAGCAGTGGGAGCTAAATTATACTATCCCGGAGGAGAACAGATTCAGCATGATGGCGTTTTAAATCTGCCTATAGGTCCGGGTCATGCCTTTCACCGTTTTGAAGATAAAAATATGGTTCTGTACTATGGCAGGAATCTGCTGGAATATAATTTTTCCGTTGTTACAGGTGCCTGTCTTATGGTTTCCAGATCCAAGTTTGAAGAAGTTGGCGGATTTGATGAAACTCTTCCGGTTGCGTACAATGATGTGGAACTTTGCTTCAAGCTGATCGATCACGGTTATTACAATGTTCTGAGGAACGATGTTATTCTGATCCATCACGAATCCCTTAGCCGTGGTTATGAAGAAGAAAGTCCTCAGAAGCTCAAGCGTCAGCAGCGTGAGATGAATCATTTATATGAGCTGCATCCCGACTGGAAAGGCGTGGATCCGTGCTATAATATCAATCTTACCAGGGACAAAGGGGATTTTTCTTTGGATATTCCCATGTGATGATATCAGGGTCAAAAGGTCCAAATCATGCGCTAGCGCAATGATTTGAGACTTTGTGGATTTTCTATAAAAATCACGAGAGATATGAGTGTTTGAGCAGCACATTGCACACAAAGTGTGCGTGCTGCGTATCATAAGTTGGGGGCAAATACTTTTGCCCCCAACATCATGTGATAAATGTATCAGGGAGCATAATTTTGAAATCGACGCTTTGGAGCAGGACAACTGCATACAGATTTTCCGAGGATGACAGTAACTCGTTGTCACCGGAACAGAAGCAGCTTGAAGCTCTTATCCGATCCGGTGAGGCAAACGATTCTAATCTACACCGCTACAGCGATCAGTATTTTCTGGAAAATATTTCCACCATTCGTCAGAATCTTTTAGAATGGATAGCCTTTGATAAAACTGGTAATGTCCTGGAGCTTGATGCCAAAAGCGGTCTTATGACAGAATTATTATGCGCCCGTTTTGGTCATGTCACGGCTGTAATTCCCGATGCCGGGGATGCTTATCTTAATTTTCTTCGCAACAAATCCCATAACAATCTGGATATTAGAACATGCCATGCAGATGGAGTTGGAGCCCCTTTTGCGGATGGAACAGTAAGTGAAACAGAGGGATCAAAAAATGGTTCTGATCTTTTTGACGCAGTTACCCTGACAGGGATTGACGCTTTTTTTATTGACGGCTTATTTCCAGAGTTAAAAAATGAAAATGATCCCGATCAAAAGCTGGGTGTGCTGTTGTCCTTTGTTCATTCCTGTCTGGATGATCAGGGACAGTTGATTCTTGCGGTTAATAACAGGCTTGGTATACAGTATTGGTCGGGAAATGTTGACCGATGCAGTGATAAAATATTTGATACTGTTTGTGGAAATATATCCGGTCAAAAAGAATATTCATTTTCAAAAAAAGCTCTGACAAAAATATTAAGCGAAGAAAAATTTTGCGATATTTCTTTTTATTATCCGATTCCTGATTATAGATTTCCGCAGGAAATATTTTCAGACAGTCGGCTTCCAAATCCTGGAGATGTCCGTCCTGTTTCCGTTAATTATGAGAAGGATCACTATCAGTTATTTGATGAAAAAATGGCTATTGATTCTCTGTGCAAGGATGGACTTTTTGACCAGTTTGCCAACTCATATCTTGTTTTGTGCCGAAAGGGATGAAAAATCATGCAGCAAACCGTTTATGTAAAATTCAATAATTTAAGACATCCTGATTTTGCGGTCAAAACTTCTATTCTGGAAAACAACGGTCAAAAGTTAGTTATAAAATCATCCATTTCTGACGAAGGCAAAAAGCATATTTTGGATTTTCCAAAAAAAGCTGAGGCTCTGAAAAAATTATACTCAAATAATGTCAATGTATTGGATGTAAAAATTGAAAATGATCAGGCGGTTTTTCCATTTGTAACAGGCCAGACAGTTGCCGGATTGATAGAAGAATCTCTCAATGATTTTCCTACGGCAATGGAGAAAATTACGCATTATCTGGATTTAATCGAGAGCTATTCAGATGATTCAATAACGGACTTTGAAATATCAGATGAATACCGCAGAGTTTTTGGTGATACAGATTATAATGGAAGTGCCTTAAGCATAGCAAATATTGATGAAATTTTTGATAATTTTTTGATAACGGATCAGGGACTGACACTTATAGATTATGAATGGGTTTTCTTTTTTTCTGTTCCTAAACGGTTTATAAGATTTAGAACAGTATATTATTTTCTGGTAAAAAATTACAGTATTATAACCAAAAATATTTCCGAGGAAGATTTTTTAAAACACTTTGGATTTGATCAGGATGAGGCCGCCATATGGAAAAGTGCCGAGGATAATTTTCAGCAATACGCCCATGGAAAATTGCGTAAATATATGTACACACCCGGCTATATGAGAGATGTTTATGACATAAATGATATGCTAAATAATATCAGCAATATTGGAAAGGTTTATTCTGACACAGTTGAGGAAAACAGGTACATCCATTCTGTTCTAGCCAGGCAGGCCAATAATTTAAAACCTCAAAACTATCCCAAGTATTTATATAAAAAAATAATAAAAAAACTTCAGAAAAAAATTCAAAAAAAATCAGGAGACAAATCTTAGGATCTGCTTCCTGATTTCATTATTGATGGCAGTTGTTTCTATCACAAAGTTCTGCTGCGGTGGGGTCTGTCGGATCCCATGTGTGCCAGGATGGAAGCGGTTCTAATTCCGGCTTGCCAAAACCTCCGGGATCATCGCTTTCGTATATTACAACCTCTGTTCCTTCGGGACAATGCAGCGATATCCATTGAACTGCCTCGCACTGCATTCTGATACATCCGTGAGAAGCCCGTGTTCCAAGCTTATTGTATTCGGCTACATCAAGTGTATTGTTGGTGCCGTACACCCGGTATGGACAGGTATGGAACAAGATCTCGTCGTGGATTCTGACAGCCCATTGGCTGTTGGTACCATACAGTAGAGGTCTGTAGCGGTATTTTTCCCCCAGATTCCACACGCCTGTGGCGGTGCTTTTGCCAATTCCCGGAGAACAAAGCCACGCCCTGACGGGGGTGTTGAATTCGCCATTGTCATCAGCGGCGTATACTGTGGTAACACATTGGCGGGTGTTGGCTCTGATTTGGTAGCGAGGATTCTTCTTGAGAAAATCCGTCACATGATCTTTTATGATATTATCGTTCCAGTCGTAGAAATATCTATAGCCATTTTTATATTTGGCAGTGACCTTGATCTTGGTTCGAAAACCGTTTCTGTCATAAGAACCCTTTTGGATGGCATCATCTCTGGTGATATAGGCTGCCACAGCGAATCGGTATGGCGTATTGTAGGAAAGATCATCTATAATACCGCTGGACGCTTCGGGGTTCTTAATCCTTTTATGGGACTTAAGCATACCATCACGATCCCAGGCATATATAATGTAGCCGTCCACATTTTTTTGCTTCTTCCATTCTATCTCAAGTGATGAACGAGTGTTGTATCTGGCATTAATTATTTTTACGGAAGGGATAAGCTCTCTGGCCTCATCTGACTCCAGCGGGTGATGGAACCACAGCACACCCATGCAAACCGTCACAAATGCGGCAAATAGCAGGAACTTTGCCCTTTTGTGTGATAATATATTAAAAATCATTAGATTATACTCCCAATGCTTTTTACAAAACAAGGCTGTATTATACAATGATGTTGGGGTCAAAAGTATTTGGTCTTCGCTCCGCTACGGTCGTTTCAAAGCAAAGGTCCACTGGACCTTTTGAAACCCAACTTATGATACGCAGCACGCACACTTTGTGTGCAATGTGCTGCCCTGATATCATACTATATGCTGTGTCCTTTTTCCAGTTTTTTTACCAAAAAATACAAGATGTGAGATAGCATTGATTTACGGCCATGCAGGGATTATACCCTCAAAGGCCTTTTAAGCGAAGCGGTATGAGCGCTAGGCTTTTAAGGGTATAATCCCTCATGACCGCAATTTGCTGAAAAATATGTAAGAAATGCCCAAAAACATATAATCCCTGCATGACCGTGTATTATGGGATAACAAAATAATAACATGCTGGTAACTAGCGAGAAAAAAAGGTATAGTAATAATCAACGACACGAATTCAGGAGGACAAGATGAAAAAAGGCGCAATATTTGATATGGATGGACTAATGTTTGACACAGAGGCACTATGGCAGGAAGGCTGGAGGATTCTGGCACGCGAATTTAGCTATGAACCATCGCCGGATTTTGCCCGTGATATCTCCGGAACATCAGGAGAAGTGATGATCGGAGTTGTAAACAAGTATTACGACGGAATAGATGCAGAAGAATTTATAAAAAAAGAAAGGGCGTATGTAGAAGACAAACTTGCCAGAGAAGTTCCGATCAAAGAAGGCCTGTTTACAATTCTGGATTATTTCAGGGAACATAAAGTAAAGATGGCGGTCGCATCCAGCTCCAGGAGACAGATGATAGAAGACAATCTGGACAAAGCCGGATGCAGGGATTATTTTGATGTGGTTTTATCCAGCACCGAGGTCGAAAAAGCCAAGCCAGCACCGGATGTATTTCTTGCAGCAGCAAAAGAGCTGGGACTTGACCCGGCGGATTGCTATGTATTTGAAGATTCCTTTGGCGGAATTCGCGCAGGACATGCAGCAGGCTGCCTGACAGTCATGGTACCCGACCAGCAGCAGCCGACGGAAGAGATCCGATCACTGGCAGATGGGGTGTATGTCACACTTACAGAGGTTACGGAAGCGATCAGACGAGGGGAAATCTGATGGGGCAAGGCTGCATAGTAGGAAAGCGTAGAAAATGTGTCAGCTTTTATGTAGAAATACTAATTAAATTGTGCTACTATGAAACTTAGGTGTGCGTATGAGCGCACCGGAAAAAGGGGTTATACATTTATCAAAGGAGGAGACTATATGGCAGTATTTCGAGATGATTTCCTGTGGGGAGGAGCAACTGCAGCCAATCAGTACGAGGGCGGCTGGAATGAAGATGGCAAGGGCGAGAGCATTGACGACCATTTTACCGTTGGCAGCCATACAACACCCAAGCGATTCACCCAGAAGATAGAGCCTGGGACACTCTACCCTTCTCATGAGGCAAGCGATTTTTATCATCGTTACAAGGAGGATATAGCGCTCTTTGCTGAGATGGGCTTTAAGACCTTCAGGCTGTCTATCAACTGGACGCGAATCTTCCCTACCGGAATGGAGGAAGAACCCAACGAAGCAGGTCTGGATTTCTATGACAAGGTGTTTGACGAGCTTTTAAAATACGACATAGAACCGCTTGTAACGATTTCCCATTATGAGATGCCATTTGCATTTGTTGAAAAATATAACGGATGGGAAGGCAGAGAGCTTATAGATTATTTTTTCCGCTATGCGGTAACACTTTTCGAGCGCTACGAAGGCAAGGTTAAATACTGGCTTACATTTAACGAGATCAATGCCGGAACGATGCCCTTTGGTGCCGCACTTGAGACCAGCACTCTGCGAGGCTATGAGGGACCCATCACAGAGATCCCCGACAAGAAGCAGGAGCGTTTCCAGGCGCTTCATCATCAGCTTGTGGCAAGTGCCCTCGTGGTAAAATATGCACATGAGCATTTCCCGGAATACAAATTAGGCAACATGATCTGCTATTTGCTTTCATATCCTCTTACCTGCAATCCGGTCGATGTTCTTGAGAATCAGAAGAATATGGAGATTCTAAACTACTATTGCGGAGATGTACAGGTGCGCGGCGAGTATCCATATTTTGCCAGGAGATATTGGGAGGAGAACGACCTTCATATCGAGATGCGGCATGGAGATCTGGAGCTGTTAAAAGAAGGCACAGTTGACTTCTATACTTTCAGCTACTACATGACCAATTGCACATCCACAGATCCCAATCAGCAGCAGACTGCAGGGAATGTAATTGGAGGGGCCAAGAATCCTTACCTTGAAGCGTCTGACTGGGGCTGGCAGATTGATCCTACCGGACTTAGAATAGCACTTAATGAGCTTTACGCACGCTATGGAATCCCGCTTATGGTTGTGGAAAACGGTCTCGGCGCATACGACAAAGTTGAAAAAGATGGCAGTATTAATGACGATTATCGTATAGATTACCTTCGCAAGCATATTGCAGCTATGCGAGAGGCAGTTAAGGACGGCGTTGACCTGATGGGATACACACCATGGGGCTGCATTGATCTGGTTTCAGCCTCTACGGGTGAGATGGCCAAGCGCTATGGATTTATATTCGTTGATAAATACGATGATGGAACAGGTGACCTTTCACGCCGCAGGAAGAAATCCTTTGGTTGGTACAAGAAGGTAATTTCGTCAAATGGCGAGGACTTGGATTAAGTCACTTTGATTGGCGTTTACATTTTGCACTGGCATCATAATACAGGTTTCCCATAGAAAGGCAGGAAAATGAGCGAATACGGATCAATTTACATCGAAAAGGGTCCCGGAGGCTTTGGAGGACCTCTGGTGATCACACCTACAGAACAGCGTCACACCGTTATGTACATTTTAGGTGAGATGGACAAGCCACCGTGTCTGGACAGGATAATAGAGCTTTCAGGAATGATAGCTGTGGACGGATACAAGCAGACCGTTCCTGAGGAGGAGATCGCCCTGGCCATCGTAGACTGCGGCGGCACACTCAGGTGCGGCATATACCCCAAGAAGCGTATCCCAACTATCAATATAATGCCGGTGGGAGCGGCTGGACCATTGGCCAACTTCATAGTGCCGGATATTTACGCTTCATCAGTTGGACCGGATCAGATACGCCAGGCCACCGAGAAGGAAGTGCAGGAGATAGAGATTGCCCGACTGGAGAAGGATGGGGCGGCATCATCATCCGGCAAGAGTGAGAAAAAAAGCAAGGGATTATTTGGACGGCTTATGGGGAAGTAGGTGACAAAAGTGTCGAGCGAAAAGGAAGTAAATGTATCACTATTTGACCAGTTAGACATTGTGGAAGATGCTTTGGAATTAGCTGAGCAGGAGCATGCTTCTATGACGATAGAGTTTCTTCGTAAAAAGAAACGCCAAATCGAGAGAAAGTTATACCAGCAGCCACCACTTAATGACAGAAAGGAGTAAGAGGTAATGTCAATCACATTTAACTACGCAAGCGCAGGTCTCAGAGAGGGTGAACTTGAGAAGGCTCGTCCGGTAATCGAAGCTGCATACAACACACTCAAGAACAAAACAGGAGCCGGCAGCGAGATGTTAGGCTGGATGGACCTTTGCGACACCTATGACAAGGAAGAATTTGAGCGTATCAAGGCAGCAGCCAGGAAGATCAAGGATCAAAGCGAGGTACTTGTTGCCATAGGAATCGGCGGCAGCTATCTTGGTGCCAGGGCAGGTCTTGAGTTTTCCAAGGGTCCCTTCTACAATCAGCTTCCCAACAAGGACGGAGTAGAGGTTTATTTTGCCGGTAATAATATCAGCTCTGATTACATTTCTTATCTTTTCGATATAATTGGCGACAGGGATTTTTCAGTAAATGTTATTTCCAAGTCCGGCACCACCACAGAGCCTGCAGTAGCCTTCCGCCTGTTCAGAGCCAGGCTTGAGGAGAAGTACGGAACTGACGGCGCCAGAGAGAGGATCTATGTTACTACAGATGCCAACAAGGGCGCAATGCTGGGACTTGCCAAAGAAATGGGCTATGAGCGCTTTGTAGTACCTGACGCAACAGGCGGCAGATTCTCATGCCTTACAGCGGTAGGATTGCTTCCTATGGCAGCAGGCGGCATGGATATTGATGAAGTGTATCGCGGACTTACTGACGCTACACGCCGTTATGAGAATGACGACATGATGACCAACGACACAACCCTTTACGCTGCGATGCGTTATATCATGATGACCAAGGGCAAATGTGTCGAGATCCTTGCAGATTACAATCCTTCTCTTACAATGTTTGGTGAGTGGTACAAGCAGCTTATGGCTGAGTCTGAAGGTAAGGAATTTAAGGGAGTATTCCCGACGGCTGCTCATTTTTCCACTGATCTTCATTCTATAGGACAGTTTATTCAGGATGGTGCACGCCTCTTCTTTGAGACTGTTCTCTGGGTTGATCAGGCAAATGCCGAAGTTACATTACCGGATGATCCTGCCAATACAGACGGGCTGAATTTTGCTTCCGGCAAGAGCCTTCAATATATGAACGAAAAAGCTATGAACGGTACTCTGCTGGCCCATGTGGATGGCGGCGTTCCTAATCTTATCATCAAGGTTGACAAGCTCAGCGATTACACCTTTGGCGAGCTGGTTTACTTCTTCTGGAAGGCTCTTGGTATCTCAGGCTATGCACTTGGAGTCAATCCATTTGACCAGCCTGGAGTAGAAGCATACAAGAATAACATGTTCGCTCTTTTAGGCAAGCCCGGTTATGAAGCAGCCAGAGACGATCTTGAGGCAAGGCTTGCGAAGGTATAAGGGATTATGCTTCGAACTGGTATTATTGCGATTTTTTTAGTATTTTATTTTCTGGTCAGCCTGCCGATGTATGTCGTCATTCCGATTATAGGCAGATTTGACGGACGGCGGGCGGACTGGATGTCTCAGCATATGGTGACCTGGGCGCTTGGGGTGATAATTTTCCTGTCAGGTGTCAAGGTTACAGTGAATGGGGCGGACAATATTCCGGCAGATCAGGCAGTGCTGTTTATCTGCAATCATCGCAGTTATTTTGATATCATTACCACATATCCTCAGATGATTTCTCTTACGGGATATGTGGCCAAGGATTCTATTAATGATGTGCCCCTGTTCAAATACTGGATGCCTCTGCTGCATGGCCTGACCTTTGACAGAGATGATCCGCGCAGCGGAATGAAGATGATCCTTGCCGCAGTGGATCAGATCAAATCCGGATATTCGATGTTTATTTTTCCTGAGGGAACGAGATCGAAGGATGGTTCATTAGGAGAATTCAAGGCAGGAAGCTTCAAGATTGCAACCAAGACTGACTGTCCGATAGTGCCTGTTGCAATAACCGGTACTGCAGCAATTTTTGAGGATCATCTTCCCATAGTGAAGCCCTCTGATGTGACTATCACATTTTTAGAGCCGATCATTCCGTCACAAATGGCACCAGATGACAAGAAGCACATAGGTGTGTATGTGAGAAGCATAGTTGCAGACGCGATAGAGAAGCAGAGTTGAGATTGCAGAATCACTCAGAGGTATTATCTGAAGATGAAGTGGTTATCTCTGCTGAGATACCGTGAGTAGCAGTCACTTCTTCGGCGATCTGTATTATATCGCCTTCGATACTTCCGGCAGAAGCAATTCCGGAGGTATCCAGCGCAGTGCCGGATGAAGTATATATTACCTGCATGGAAATGTTGTTGGATACATCACTGATATAACCATCTATAACGCATTGCTCTAAAATGGAGCGGACAGCTTTTTGATAAAGCTTCCGCTTCCATTTTTTTTTCGTGCTTTTTTTAAGCGCTTTGGCTGTAGCATTAAGAGGCTCAAAGGCCAGAACACGGTGTTTTTTGCCCAGATGGAGAACAAATTGCGGATTAAGCCGCATAATGATCCTGGTCTCCATAGGCTGGGGATCTTCCGGGGTTTTTAAAGCTTCACTAAGATAATTCTCACGATCTGTTACGACTGATGTCTTAGGAAAATCGAATTTTGAATCGTCATCGGAGTTATCGAAATTGGGAAGGCTGCAGCCTGACAAAATAAGACTGGCGGATAAAAGACCTACAGTACAAAATCGAAAAACAGGAACGGTCAAGAAAACCGATATATGCTGTAAATGAGCAGAGAATAAAGTTTTTTTTATATATTTACCAAACATAGAATTATTTTGAACCAATTTATGATACGCAGCAAAGTCTCAAATCATATCATATGAGTGAAAGCTTCCTGCAAGCGTTCATGATACCGTCATCATGCAGGTGGTCGGTTACCAGATCCGCTGCGTTTTTTGCAATGTCGGAACCATTGCCCATTACCACGGCAGTTCCGGCGGCCTCGAGCATGGACAGGTCATTAGTGCTGTCTCCAAATGCGATAGTGTCACTTTTGTCTATTTTGAAAATCCGGCATAGCTGCTCAATGGCACCGCCCTTACTGTACCCCTTTGGCGCCATCTCGACAACGGCAGGTGAGTGGATCATAAAATCAAAATTATCCTTCAGAGCCTCCATGCAGCCGGAATGTTCATTTGGCTTTGTTGCGCATGAAAGCTTGGAGATCTCCCATTCGCCCCAGTTGCCGGAAATCGAAAGCAGCCGCTCTCCCAGGTCCCGCTTGAGCTTCTTGCCATAGGGCTCATTCGCAAAATCTTCGTCATCAATATACAGATAATGACGCCCCTCCAGGACAGGCCTGAAACCAAATGAACGCACGGTTTGTATAACCATCCCGGCGTAATCAGGCTCCATGGAATAATATTCCAGGATGTCATCCTGATATTCGATCATAGTTCCACATCCGGAGACGATTCCGTCGAAACCAATCCCAAGCAGGTCGGGATTTTGAATGAATGCCCTGGTGCGTCCGGAATTGATAAAAGCTTTATGTCCATTCTTGCGGGCAGCACGAATAGCGCTTACAGTGCTTTCGGGTATTCTGTTGTACTCATCCCACAGAGTGCCGTCGATATCAAAAAATAAAAATTTAGTATCCATAAATCTCCTTCAACCACCGCGTCATTATAACACAAATGTCAGAAGGTGTGAATTATTGAAATCGTTTTGAAATCATTTTCGCTATTTGACCGTCTGAATTATATTCTTGCGTCAACCACAACAAGATGTGGTTTAATTGTGTAATAACCACAAAAAATACTGTATTTTCAAGGTTTTGTTTGACAAAAAATACAATAAGGTCTACAATTGTACTACTAAAAAAACTGGCTCTATATGAGCCAAAAGAAAGGGGAGAGGAACATGGTAGGATTTATCCTGGCAAGCCATGGAGATTTTGCAGAGGGAATCTATTCGTCCGCGAAGATGGTCTTCGGTGAAGCAGAAGAGCTTCAGACCGTTACCTTCCACAACGGTGAGACCCTCGATGATCTGCGTGGTAATCTACTCAAGGCAGTTGGGAAGCTTTCCGACCAGGAGAATGTTCTGTTTATGGTTGATCTGTTCGCAGGTTCTCCATATAATCAGGCATTCCAGTTGTGTGCGGAGCATCCTGGCTGGGCAATCGTAACCGGTCTTAACCTTCCGATGCTGGCTCAGGCTTATGGCGATCGGGATATGGCGACGGCTGGAGAGATTGCGACAGATCTTGTGGGTGCGGCTCGCGAAGGTATCGTGACCCATCCGGAAGAGTTTATGCCTAAGGACGCAGCTCCGGCAGCGGCTTCAGGCGGCGCAACAGCAGGTGCGATTCCTCCGGGAACTGTACTGGGCGATGGACATATCAAGTATGTACTTGCCCGTATCGACACTCGCCTGCTTCATGGACAGGTGGCTACGGCTTGGACCAAGCAGGTTCAGCCCACTCGTATTATCGTTTGCTCAGATGGCGTAGCCCATGATGAGCTTCGTAAGACGATGATCGAACAGGCGGCACCTCCAGGAGTTAAGGCTAATGTTGTACCGATTTCCAAGATTATCGAAGTAGCTAAGGATCCTCGTTTCGGCGATACCAAGGCTATGCTTCTGTTCGAGACGCCTCAGGATGCTCTGAAGGCTATTGAGGGCGGAGTGGACATCAAGGAGATCAATGTAGGCTCAATGGCACATTCCAATGGCAAGGTAGCTGTTAACCAGGTGTTGTCCCTGGGTAAGGAAGATGTAGCTACCTTCGACAAGCTTAAGTCCCTTGGAGTCAAGTTCAATGTACGCAAGGTACCCACAGATAGTCCTGAGGATATGGATGCGTTAGTTGAAAAGGCAAGAGCAGAATTAAAGTAATTAAAGTGGGAGGAAAGAAAAAATGAATGGTTTATCAATTATTTTAGTGATTATCATTGCTTTCTTCGCCGGCATGGAAGGTATCTTGGATGAGTTCCAGTTCCATCAGCCGATTGTGGCTTGTACACTTATCGGACTGGTTACTGGCAATCTCGAAGCCGGCATTATCCTCGGTGGTACACTTCAGCTCATGGCTATGGGTTGGGCTAACATCGGGGCAGCAGTTGCGCCGGATGCTGCGTTGGCATCAGTAGCATCTGCTATTATCTTGGTTAAGGGCGGACAGGGCGTTGCCGGTGTTCCTACAGCTATCGCTGTAGCTATTCCTCTGGCTGTAGCAGGTCTTTTCCTTACTATGATCTGCCGTACATTGGCAGTTGCATTCGTTCACGCAATGGACGGTGCTGCTAAGAATGCAGAATTTGGCAAGGTTGAATTGCTTCAGATCGGAGCTATCTGCATGCAGGGTCTTCGTATTGCTATCCCCGCAGCCGCTATGTGCTTCGTTCCTGCTGAGGCAGTTTCCGCAGCTCTTAATTCCATGCCTGCATGGCTGACAGACGGTATGTCTATCGGTGGTGGTATGGTTGTTGCCGTAGGTTATGCAATGGTTATCAACATGATGGCGAACAAGGAAGTATGGCCTTTCCTGTTCATCGGATTCGCAGTTGCTGCTATTTCCGATCTGACACTTATCGCCCTTGGTATCCTTGGCGTATCCATGGCATTTATTTATCTGAATCTCGCAGAGCAGGGCGGCTCCGGCGGTGCATCCGGCGGCGGCAGCGGTGACCCGCTTGGTGATATTCTGAATGATTATTGATGAAGGAGGAAAAGAAGAATGGCTGAGAAGATTACATTAGAGAAAAATGATCGTCTCGCGGTCTGCTGGCGTTCCACCTTCCTTCAGGGATCATGGAACTATGAGCGTATGCAGAACGGCGGATATTGCTATGCGATGATTCCGGCGATCAAAAAATTATACAAGACAAAAGAAGATCAGGTAGCTGCACTTCAGCGTCACCTGGAGTTCTTTAACACACACCCTTATGTTGCATCCCCTATCATCGGCGTTAACCTCGCTCTCGAGGAAGAGCGTGCTAACGGCGCTCAGGTAGATGATGAGGCTATCCAGGGTGTTAAGGTAGGTATGATGGGACCGTTAGCAGGTGTAGGTGATCCTGTATTCTGGTTTACGGTTCGTCCTCTGCTTGGTGCTTTGGGTGCGTCCCTTGCACTTGGCGGCAGCATCCTTGGACCTATCCTGTTCTGGGTTGTTTGGAACCTGGTTCGCTGGGGATTCATGTGGTATACACAGGAGTTTGGTTATCAGGCTGGTACAGCTATTACCAAGGACCTTTCCGGCGGTCTCCTTCAGAAGATCACCAAGGGAGCTTCCATCCTCGGTATGTTCGTGCTTGGTGCGTTGATCGAGCGTTGGGTATCCATCAACTTCGCTCCTGTAGTATCTGAGATTACTAATGCTGAGGGTTCCTATATTGATTGGGATGCTCTGAACGAGATGGCTCAGTCCGGCAACTTTGGTCAGGCTATGCATGATGCGATTGCTCAGGCTAATTCCGGAATGTACATGGATGCCACCAGAGTTACTACCTTACAGGACAACTTGAATGGTCTGGTACCCGGACTTGTTCCGTTGCTGCTGACCTTCCTGTGCATGTGGTTACTCAAGAAGAAGGTATCCCCGATCACAATCATCCTTGGCCTCTTTGTAGTAGGTATCGTAGGACATCTGATCGGATTGCTGTAAGATATTCTTACATAGTTAACTAACAAAACCCTGTGAGCTGTAAAGAGACGGCTCACGGGGTTTTTATATTTTGAATTTGTGTTTTGTTGCTTTCGTTGAAGAATCAGGGCTTTTGTGGTAAAGTGAAAGCAGAAGGAGAACACCTCGTAGTAACTTTTGAAGGAGGTTAAGTTGGCGGGAAAAGACATAACAGAAAAGGCGCTTGAGGCGCTGGACGATGTGTTCGCCGACATCATTAATGTTCTTCTCTTCAATGGAGAAGAAATCGTCAAAGAAAGTGAATTGGAACAAGGACGAGAAAGAGGATACTATGTTGGAAAAGAGGGGGTTCGTGAGTACGAACGCGATACTTCCAAGTTCTGGAGACAGAATAACATAAGGATTTCCTACCTTGGGATTGAGAATGAAACAGAGCCGGAAGATGATATGCCTTTTAGAGTCATTGGCTATGATGGAGCAGGATACAGAGATCAAATTAACTATTATAAGGGCGAGGATGGGAAAAGACATAAAAGTATGTTAAGATATCCAGTGATTACACTTGTGCTTAATCTTAATTACAAGAAAAAGTGGGACAAGGCAAGGTCACTGCATGAGGCTCTGGGTGACAGAATTCCTGAGAGGCTGAGAACTTATGTAAAGGATTATGAACTTAACATTTTTGACATTGCTTTTTTATCGGAAGAAAAAATAAAAATGTTCAAGAGCGATTTTGGAATAGTCGCGGATTACTTGTATCAGATGCGCGTAAATGCCGACTATAAGCCATCAGAAGAAATAATAACTCATGTGAGAGAGATTTTAGATTTTATGTCCATTGTGACGGATGATGTAAGATTCAAGGAAGTTACAGAAGAAATGCTGAAAGGAGATGAGCCTAAGAATATGTGTACGGTATTAGATAAAGTTGAAAATAGAGGGCGCATAAAAGGCCGTCAGGAGGAGAGACAGGAAACGGGAGACTTATTGAATTATTTGTGGAGTAATGGTCGTGGAGAGGAAGCCAAGAAAGCTGTTTTAGATCAGGAGCTATTTGACAAGCTGTTTGCAGAGTTTAAGGCAATATCCACAGCTGCAAACACGCAGTAAATTCCAAAAAGAACCCTACAGCTAACAGCGACATTCTCATATTACTTCGGAAAAAACGGGGTCATATCCCCGTTTTTTTGATGGAAATCTCAACTAAATTCTAAAACTGTTCTTGTGCATTTGCACAAAAAACTCCAAATTTTCAGAACGCCCTTGACAAAAATGGGGGGGTGATAAAATAGCCATCGAATATATTCCCTTTAGGCATGTCCGGGTGACATGCCCGGACACATGTTGCTTGTTTT
>CAJOFQ010000025.1 GCA_905233955.1 uncultured Lachnospiraceae bacterium | reverse complement strand
AACATCATATCTATCTTCCGGGCAAAGCAGCAACGCGCCGCTGCATTGCTCAAGGTGAGTTCATGCTCCATAGCAATCATAATAGCAATGATTGCAACCACCTCGATCACAGCGGCTGCCGCAGATACCACAGGCGAACCAGAAGAAGAGGTAACCGCCCCCAATATCGAAGCAGCCAGTGACGAGGAAACAGAAGGCATAGAAGAAGTCGCAGAAACGGAGGAAAACGAAGAACCAAAGGAACACGGCACCAGCACGATCAGCGAAGAACTGACCACCGGGGAGAGTATAAAAGCAGATGCCAAACCTCCAGCAGAGGACGAAGAAAACGCCGAAACAGAAAAAGGATACAATCCCGGCGCACCAAGTCCACATAAGACAGACATAGGAACCGATACATTAGAATCAACTCTAACCATAGTCTCCGGCAGCGAAGCAACCGAGGCTGCAGCAGAAACTGAACCACGGGAGATAATCCCGGAAGAAGAATTGGTTGAAGCACCAACCATCGAACCAGAGGGGAGCGAAGAAGAATATAACATCTTCGGACAGGCGGGAGCATACTTCGTATCAGTACCAAAAAGCATGTCATTTGTCAGGCTGTCAAATGGAGACTTCGAAACCTCCAGCGACTCTTATTACACAGTAAACAGCGTATTAGACAACAGCTACCAACTGCAGGTTGCGGTGTCGGGAATCAACACCGATGATACAGTGGAGCTGACCAACGAAACAAACAGTATCTATCGCAAGGTAGAAGTCAAAACAACAGCAAGTGATGTCTGGGAATACCGCCCGGACGGAACAAGGCTAACAGTAAGTGATGCGGATCAAAGCGGCTATGGCTCAGGACTCATCTTGGAAGGACCGGGACGATTCAAAGCAAAGTGCAGATTGAGTCAATACGGAGATGACGAGCTTCACGCCGGAACATGGACAGGATCAATATTATTTACAGTAACATGTACACCGGAACCGGATCAAACAGCGGTTGACGGCGCAATACAAAAAACAGATCCAACCCAAACATCCAGTCCGCAAAGCAGCAATACCACATCCCAGGCTGCGCCCGCCCCTTCTGCTCCGACAGAAGGAATAGAAGGCACAACGGATGCAGCACAAACAGATACCGTCACATCAGAGGATGCTTCACAGCTAGGATCAGATATTTTACCAGGACTGGCCGCTGATCGGGGAATCAGCGTGATGCCGGAGGAATTACTGGAACCGGGTAATATCGAAGATTATGATACAGACGAGTATTATGAAGAGGATGAGTATGAAGATGAAGACTATTACGATGAAGATGATGAATAGTTCTTCTTAAGAAAATGATCACACCAAAATACGGGTATACACATGAACTCCCAAGATGCTAAGAAACGGCGGGAACACTGTTTTCCTCTGGGTACACGGCGCCGAGGGGGGCGCCCTTCGGCACCTCAATCTTTTGCTTAATCCCAAGTCTACTATCTGGTCCGCCAGGCTAGGAGTGAATGTTTGCCATATTATGAAAGAGGAGGGCAAAAAGCCCTCCTCTTTTTGATGCAGCATTTTTACTAACCAACTAAATTATCAATAAAGCTGAGTACCTCGTCACTATTCATAGATTTACCACTCATGCCACAATAATTGTCAAAATCAAACTTCGTAATCTCAATATCATCATGCGGCTCATGTGAATACTTGCAATTATCAATAAAGTCATCTCCAAGTAGTGACATCTCCCTGCGTCCATTTATGATCAGATAGTAGTGAAACTCCTTAAAAATTGTCTCCCCAATCGATACACCTTTGGCAACCACAGGGTATCCAGACAGTTGATGGCCGGAAGCAGATGTAAATTCTCTTAATTTACATCCTTTCCCCTCACAAAAGCTTTTGAGCTTATTCAGTTCCTCATCACTCCATCCATCATAGAATACGGAAACCGCTATTACCGTAGTACTTGATCCGGTATCAAACTTAGCATCAAAATAATCCATACCTATTCGAATCGGAACATTGTATACTGTTCCATTCTTTTCCGCTTTAACTGATATATCTTCAAACAATCGAAGTTACTCCGCTATTATCCACACTTTTAAGGTAAACTGCATCATTCTTCCTGGCATATCCTCTCAAAGCCTTTGAATCGGAAGCATTATCAGAGTACGCAATAATATCAAATATATTTCTTGCTATTTCTCTTCCGACTGCAATTCTCCCTATGTACTTATTCAACCAAACCGATCCTTCAGTTCTAATTGGATTATTGACGCAGTACACTATTCCCTGTCTCATACAATCACCCCCAAATGCTAAATTATGCTTTGTAAAAGCGACCTGCAGAAACCATCCCTTTCCGCCCTCACTTTATCACAAAACCCTCGATTTTTCAATGGAATTCCGACCTGTTGGTTCATCCAGATATCCCCATTTTTCAAGGTATTCAGCCATTCTGACCCATCCATTGCGTGCTTAATGACATACTTTTGCAGGTGTGGGATGGTTTTATGTTTGATTGTGAATTATTCGAGGACATGACAAATACATACTGTGTCTGAAATCAGGCGATTGCGCAGCACGAACGCTGCGCAAAGGCATTCGGAGCGTCAGGCGCCTGGCGCCGAAGCGACACCCTTGGATGGGGAATTAATGCCGGTCGCCGTACGGAATCAGATCATAAAAACACAGTATGGTATTTATCAGTCCGAAGAATACCTGAACAAGCAAACATAAAACCATCCCACACCGGACAGCATTCCTCTTTTATGATACATTTTTCAGATAATTATTTGCCTCAATTTCTGAACGATATGTAACCGTATCAACATTAATAGTAGAACATACCATTCCTGTTTCTATTTCAAAGGACGATTGAGGCGAGGCTTCCGGTATATCATCCCCCTTATCCTCTGCAACAACCAGCCATAATGAAGCAGCATCAGTAAGCTGCGTAATCGCGTCATTCAAATCCCTTCCAGTTGTAATACACCCTGGCAGATCAGGAATATGCGCATACACCTTATCTTCATCAATATTAAATATCCCGATATATTTATACTTCATATTTGATTCCTTTCAATCTAAGAAAATCTATTCTGTTTTATCTCTTTTCTTATGTACCTCAAATCTCCCTCATCAAAATCATGCCTTTTAAGTGTAATTTTCTTACGATTATCACTATTATAGTATAAATCATGTGATTTTCCATGACGGTCAAAGTAGTAATTATTATCGTTCAATTCTTTAATCGCTCGTTCTCTTGGCTTCATTAAACTCCTTCTTGATTATACACATGAAATCGTCGAACATCAACATCCCCACTGCTGCACCTTTACCCCGATCTGTGGAAGCATTTATCAACGAAGTTATCCACTTTATCCACATGGTGGAGCCTAGTACTGTCCAATGAGCACGAAGTGTGAATTGTCAGGCTATGAAGTCTTGAGCTGCTTCCACAGCTCCTGCAGGGTGCGAATCTCGTCATCCCCAAGAACCCTGAAAACTTCGCAGCGGCGCAGCACATCATTTGGTGGAAACATGGCCTCATCAGACTGTTCGTCCTCATCAAGCATATCGTATACCCCGGTATTCGGCGTGGTGTAATACACATGATCCCAGTTCATATAAGCAATATCCGGTCTGCACATAAAATCAATAAAAGCCTCAGCCTGGGCCTTGTGGGCGCAGGATTTTGGAATGAACCAGGAATCAATCCACAGATTAGAGCCTTCCATAGGAACCTCATAATCAAGGGCTTCATTCTCCAGCATGGCCGCATTAGCCTCACCGGAATATATGAGCGCCAGGTTGGCATTGCCCATGATCATCTCATACATGGCGTCATCCGACAGATAAGCGTAGTTCAAAGGCTTTTGAAGGCTTAACAATTCAAGAGCGGGATCAAGAGCTTTTTTTGAAGTATCGTTGATTGAATCTCCATTCAACCTGAGTGCAGGAATCAAACTGTCACGAACAGAGTTCTCCATTATGATCTGGCCGCGGTATTTCTCATCCCAGAGGATATTCCATGAAGAAGCCTCATCCCTGCTAACGACATCAGAATTATATAATATCCCCACCGTACCCACAAAATAAGGCACGCTGTAGCGAAGATCAGGGTCGAAGCTTGCCGAATATTCGTCGTATACAGGGTTAATCCATCGTTTATTTGGGATGTTCTCCCACTCCAGCGGAAGCACCTGGCCCTCTTCTATGAGCTTGCCAGTCATATAATCAGAAGTGCAGATAACATCATAGTTTATAGAATGGGAGCTGTATTTAGTATACATGGACTCAGGGGTCTCGTATTCCTCATAGATAACAGGAATGCCTGTTTCCTCCTCAAACATATCCACCACTCCGGGAGCAATATAATCACCATAGTTTAAAACAACCAAACCGTCAGAAGCATACTGCCCCTTTTTGGCAAACAAACCTATCCCAAGAGCTGCCGCCACCAATAAAAGCAGAACAACCATCCACACTGAAAGCCTTTTCATGCAGACATTCCCCTTCCTAATTTGTTTTCTGAAAATCTCTTAGATTGGTAATTGCCAGAAGTACAAATACAGCCAGAAACATTATGGTACAAAGAGAGTACATAGAAGGATTCACACCCCTCTTAAGCTGGGTATAGATCATGGTAGATAAAGTATTGACCCCGGCACCTCTGGTAAAATAAGTGATGGAAAAATCATCAATACTCATGGTCATGGCCATAAGAAAGCCGGAGAGAATCCCAGGCCATAGCTGGGGCATTATAACCTTAAAAAAAGCCTGCGCCCTGCTGGCACCCAAGTCCAGGGCAGCATTATAAATATCCCTGTCCATTCTGGAAAAGGCAGGAATAACATTAAGCATAACATAAGGAATCTCAAAGGTAATATGCGCCAACAATACAGAGAGGGTTCCCAGCCTTAAAAATCTGGTAAAAACCAGCATCATGCTGACACCCGTTACAATATCCGCATTCAAAAGAGGGATATTTGAAACTGCCAGAATAACCTTTTTTGAGCGCATACGCTCTATTCCAATAACTCCGCAGGTCCCGATTATCGTAGCACAGGCTGCTGAGACAATGGCAATAAACAAAGTAGTAGCAATAGCGTCACGAATAATTTCGTCCGTAAAAAGCCTCTTATACCACTTTAAGGTCCAGCCGCCAAAAGATACATAATATTTGGAATTATTAAAAGAAAGGCCTATCAACACAATAATAGGCATATATAAAAAGATAAGAATCAGACCAACATAGAATTTCTTCATCCACTCCGGGATAAAAGTATTTACTCTATTCATACTCATTTTTCTCATTTTCATCCAGGATAAATGTGCTTAACAGTACAAAAACCATCAGAACCAGACTAAGCCCGGCTCCCAGATGCCAGTCCATAAGATTGGTAAACTCCTGCTCTATCACATTGCCTATAAGCATAACCTTGCCCCCTCCAAGCATATCTGATACCACAAAGGATGTAAGAGCCGGAACAAACACCATCACAATAGCAGATACAATTCCATCTCTGGCAAGGGGCAGCATCACCTTACAAAAGACCTGCCATCTGTTGGCACCCAGATCCCAGGCACAGCGGATCACATCCTCGTCAATGGCAGCAAAGGCTGTATGTATGGGAATAATAGCAAAGGGCAGAAGATCATATATCATCCCAAGCTCTGTAGCAAATACAGTGTTTAAAATGGACACCGAGGGCAGAAAATGACTGAGAAGCCCCCTGGGAGCCAGAAGCAGCTTCCACGCCAGAATGGAAAGTATGGTGTTCATCCACATGGGAAGCATAAATAAAAAAATAACAATCCGTGATTGAACTTGCCTTAGTATGATCGCCAGGGGTATAGATATAATAAGGCAGACTATCACACAGATAAATGCCAGATAAAGTGACAGAAAAAGAGGCTTCCTGTGAACAGTCCATAAAATTGATAAAACATATTTTAATGTAAGTCCATTTTCATCATGGACTGCATAGGAGAAAATATATAATATAGGAATAATAATAAACCCAACTATCCAGATAATATAAGGATAGGCAGCTTTTTGAGACATTCTATTCATATTTGGTTAAATTTTTTCCATGATCCTGATATCATAAGGATCTATATGTACAGTTACCTGTTCTCCAACTGTGTGTACATCATTAGTAAAGCATTTCCACAAGAAATTATTAGATGTTTTGACCATAATCTCATAAAAGGAACCTTTGTATATAATTGATTTAATTTCTCCCGTGAGATCACTTTCATCCTCTTTTCTAAGAGGTATCAGTTTAATATCCTCCGGACGGATTATAACATCCACAGGTCCGCTGTCAAATCCGTGATCCGCACTCTTCCATTCGTGTCCCGCAAAGGCTACGATCCCTGAATCACCTGAGGATTGCCTGCTGTAATAGGTTCCGTCAAAGATATTAGAT
This sequence comes from uncultured Lachnospiraceae bacterium, assembly GCA_905233955.1. Taxonomy (GTDB): domain Bacteria; phylum Bacillota; class Clostridia; order Lachnospirales; family Lachnospiraceae; genus RGIG4930. The sequence continues at coordinate 9,454 of CAJOFQ010000025.1, read as the reverse complement.
TCTCCTATAAAATCCGCCACAAACCTGTTATCAGGCTCATCGTAGACCTCTACAGGAGTCCCGATCTGCTGAATTATTCCGTCATTCATGATGACTATGGTATCAGACATGGTAAGAGCCTCGTCCTGATCATGAGTGACATATAAGAAGGTAATATTAAGCTTTCTTTTAAGATTTAAAAGTTCATACTGCATGGACTTTCTCATCTTGTAATCCAAAGCTCCCAGAGGCTCATCTAGCAGCAGAATCTCAGGTTCACAGACTATAGCCCTGGCAATTGCCACCCTCTGCTGCTGTCCACCGGACAGGGCCTTCACCCCTCTTTTAGCAAACTGTGTCATTCCCACAAGCTCAAGAGCCTTCCCCACCCGCGAGCTTATCTCATCCTGGGGAAGCTTTCTGATAGCAAGCCCGAAGGCAATATTATCAAATACATTCATGTTGGGAAACAGGGCGTATTTCTGAAAGATAGTATTAACATTTCGTCTGTTGGGAGGGACGGAAGAAACATCTGCTCCGTCAATAAGAATAGTGCCGCTGTCAGGCGCTACAAAACCTCCAATCATCTTTAAGATGGTTGTCTTGCCGCAGCCTGATGGACCTAATAATGTCACAAATGAATTATCCTCAATAGTCAGGCTTACATTTTTTAGAACCTCCTGACCATCGAAGACCTTGGATACATTTTTTAATTCAATCATTGGCTCTTTTTACAGATGGTGACATAATCACCCTGGTGTATCTGCATGTCTCCTCTGGGGATTAACGCCCGATCATGCCTGAATACAGATACAATGGTGGTATCCTTGGGAATAGAAATGTCCCTGATCAGAGAATCCTTCCATGGATGTCTGGATGTAACCTCGAACTCATGAAGCTCAATACCAATATCATCCTTGAACTCAAGCGCCCCAAGAACTACCTTGTCATTGACCTTGAATCGGACAGGTCCCTTGGGAACTATAACATTGGTGTCTCTGACTATAGTAACTATTATAAGCTCTGGAGGAAGCGTAATATCCCTGATCCTCTGCCCCGACCAGGGGTGGTCATCCTCAAGGGTTAGCATGATGAATTTGATATCATCTCCGTCTGATACCTGTGAAAAAGTCCGCATCCTGGAAAACTGCTCCACAAAGCCTGCGGAAATAATACCTGTAGGGATAGCCACAAGCCCGACTCCCAAAAAGGATATGACAATCGCCATAGCCTTGCCCATGGTTGTTACAGGATATATGTCGCCGTATCCTACCGTAAGAAGCGTGGAAACCGACCACCATATGCCGGAAAAAGCATTCTGAAACACTTGGGGCTGCGCTTCATGCTCCAGGGAATACATACACATGGATGATGCGAACATCATTATAAGTATCATGCATATGGACGAAAACAACTGCTGGCGCTGTCTCTTTAGTACATCCACTACCACATTAAAGGCGTCATACTGGGCGTTAATACGAAACAGCCTTAATATACGAAACACCCTGAAAGCCCGAAACGCCACAAATCCTGTAGGGAAAAACACAGGAAGCAGGTAAGGCAGTATTGTAAAGAGGTCTATCAACCCGTAAAAGGAAAAAACAAAGGCAAGAACCGCTTTTTGTCTGGTTCTGTCAGGGTAGAGATAATCAGCAGTCCACACCCGAAGGGCATATTCAACAGTGAAAAAAGCCACTGTAACATACTCTACCGGCCTGTAAAGGGGCCTTAAGAATACGGCAGAGTCAAAGGTATCCACTATCAGTATGACAAGATTCAGGGCGATCATGGTCACAAGTACATAATCGAAAAAACAGCTTAGAAAATCATACTGTGTTCCCAGTGAAATTATGTCAAATACACGCGCTCTGCCCCGGCGCGTAACCTCTTCTTCCGATGTCATTGTCCTGCGTATCCATTGTAAATATCTACATGATCATAAATGCATCGCCAGGCGCTGGTAGACCAGCCGGTAGCACAGATATAATGCCTGCCGTCGTCACCTACCAGATAGCTTACAGCGCAGTTGCCAGACTCCTTGACAAAACCTGTCTTGGCTCCGGATATCTCACCGGGCATGGCTTTGTCTTCTATTCTGCGTAAAAACCAGTTGGATATGAGGATTCCGTCCGGATGCTCCTTAGTCTTCCTGGTGGTATATGTCCTGGCATAGAGCACATCCCGGCATATGTCATGCATGAGAGCCGCCTTCATGATCACTGCCATATCCACAGGAGTACAGTGATGCGCCTCGTCATACAACCCTGTGGCATTGGTAAAATGAGCAGTCTCAGACAAACCCAGCTCGTCAACCTTTTCATTCATCATGGCGACAAACTCATCCTGGGAGCCTGCCACATAATTGCACAGAGCCAGCACCGCATCAGCCCCTGAAGGAAGTATGGTTCCATACAAAAGATCACGCACCGTAACCTTCTCTCCGGGAGAAAAGCCTACTACAGAACAATCATGATCATAGGTATACTGTGTAATATCATCAGTTATGACAACCTTATCATCAATATTGTCAATATTCTCAACTGCCACCAGAAGTGTCAGAACCTTGGTCATTGACGCGGGATTGATAACCGTATAGGGTGCGCGGCCGGCAATTATCTCATTACTGTCCACATCCACCAAAGCGGCGTACTGGGAGACAATGGAGCTTCCGGTGCCATCCTCCAGGAATTCAGGAAGCTTCTGGTATCTGTCGCTCTTTTCAAAAATATAACCCGGCGCAAAGCTTGCTACCTCGGGGTCTACAGGCTCCGGGATGTCGATTTCCTGTTCTTCGGTAACAGGACTCTCATCGTAAATATCACCTGTCACAAAGACTTCATCGTCCACATCAGAATCTGCTGACCGGCGCTCCATAATGGCGTGTATCGCAAAAATCGAGCTTACTGTGATAAGCGTTATTGATACAACTGCAAAAAATAAGATCACCAATCCCCCGTTATTAACAAAACGCCAGAATCTGCGTCTGGCCGTGCGCTTCCTGCGCCGAACCCTGCGGTTCTGTGGTCTTCTGTTAGTCATGGAAGAACTTGTCGTGAACAGCTCTCATTGCTACATCTACATCCTCAAGGTCTATAAGGACGGTTATTCTAATCTCGGATGTGGCTATCATACGGATGTTAACTCCCACATCATAAAGCGCCTCAAACATCTTGGCTGCCACGCCTGCGTTAGACTGCATTCCTGCGCCTACTACAGACAGCTTGGCAACATTTTTTTCTTCCTTTATGGTCTTAATGGTAAGCCTCTCCTGGTTCTCACGAAGGCAGGCCACCGCATCCTTTGCCTGTGTCTGATCAACTGTAAATGATATATCCTTGGTATCATCGCGTCCTATGGACTGCAGTATGACATCGACATTGATATTGTGTTTTGCCAGCTCATCAAAAATTCGAAAAGCTATACCGGGCTCATTCTTAACTCCCAGCACAGCGATCCTGGCAGCATTTTTATCAACTGCTACTCCGTTGACCAGCATTCCTTCCACATCCGTCACCTCCTTGACAATGGTACCCTCTTCTCTGTTCAGGCTGGATCTAACTACAAGCTGCACTCTGTATTTCTTCGCCAAACCTACAGAACGATTATGCAAAACCTTGGCTCCAAGCGTCGCAAGCTCAAGCATCTCGTCATAGGTAATCTCTTTTATCTTGCGGGCCTTGGACACTATTCTGGGATCTGCTGTGTACACACCCTCCACATCGGTGTATATCTCACAGGCATCGGCACGAAGCGCCGCTGCCAGGGCTACCGCCGTGGTATCAGAGCCTCCCCTGCCAAGGGTAGTCAGATCATCCCTGCGGTTAATCCCCTGAAAACCGGTTATTATAACCATACGGCCTGAATCCAGCTCATTATAAATGCGCTCGGTATCAATCCTCTTGAAACGGGCATCTCCGTACACTGATGTAGTGTGCATGGCCACCTGAAAGGCATTCAGGCTTATGGCAGGTACGCCCTTGGCTGCAACCGCCATTGCCATAAGCGCTACCGATGTCTGCTCACCTGTGGCAAGCAGCATGTCCACCTCACGCTTGGGAGCGTTGGGATTGATGGTCTGCGCTTTTGATAACAGTGCATCTGTAGTCTTGCCCATAGCGGAAAGCACTACTACCACCTTGTGGCCTTTTTTGTAATCCTCTATACAGCGGTCCGCAACATTGTTGATCCTCTCCGGATCAGCTACGGATGAGCCGCCGAACTTTTTAACAATTAACATCTGTGCTCCTTATGCAAGCCGAATCCGTCCAAGTACTTCTCCACCGGACAGCCTGCCAACAATCTCTAAATAATCATGCTCCCTGATGGGCTCTGTAACTATTCCAATCTCACCGGGTATGCCGCAATCCACAACCTGCTGTGTTGGGAAGATCTCCCTGGCCCTGACTTCGGAAAGGGATGTACGGATAAAATTCTGATACACCTGGCTGTCAGGATCGGCAAGGGCAAGCTTTTCTGCATTCCAGCGTATATCAAGGGGATTGGCACTGTTTCTGGCCATATCCACCATGTCACCCACAACTGCTGAAGCCGTAGGAAGACTTCCTGCACCGCTGCCGTAGTACATGCTCTCACCCAGCATGTTGCCAACCACATATACTGCGTTCATTACTCCATGAACCGCATACAAAGGATGTTCCTCAGAGAGCAAAAACGGCGCCACACGAACGGAAAATGTATCCCCGCTCCTCTTACTGATAGCAAGCAGCTTAATGGCACGGTCCAGCCTCCTGGCATACTCAAAATCATGGGATGAAATATTGGTAATTCCCTCCACCGGAATATCTTCAAAGTCGACCTGAGCCTGGGCAACAAGGGAGGTAAGGATCGCAATCTTCCTGGTGGCATCATAGCCTTCTATGTCAGCTGTAGGATCAGCCTCAGCATAGCCGTTGTCCTGCGCCTCTTTTAATACGGTATCAAAGTCACAGCCCTCAGATGCCATCTTGGTCATCATGTAATTGGTAGTGCCATTTATAATGCCTGTGATCTCTTCGATCTCATCGCCTGTAAGCGCCGAAAGCAGAGTACGGATAATCGGAATCCCACCTCCCACGGAAGCTTCAAACAGGAATGAAACATTGTGTTCTCTTGCTATGGCGATAAGCTCGGCACCCTTGTCAGCTACCAGAGCTTTGTTCGATGTGGTAACATGCTTACCTGCCTGAAGCATTGCCTTGACGAAGGTATATGCCGGTTCTACACCTCCCATGGTCTCTACAACCATTCCAATAGAAGGATCAGAAGCTATCTCCTGATAATCATGCACCACAAGGGGAGCTATCGGATCCCCTTCAAAATCACGCAGATCCAATACCTTTGTTAAAACGAGCTTCTGGCCGGCTCGCTTTTCTATGAGGGATGAGTTTGTGGATAAAACCTCCGCTACTCCGGAGCCAATGGTTCCGTATCCCATAATAGCTACATTCATTGTGTGTTCCTCCTAGTCAGGATCTGAGGCATTGCGCTTGGGGCATCCCAGTGACAGCCATTTTAAGTAACTGCCCATGAACGGATCAAGAGCTCCGTCCATTACCGCGTCAACATTGCCGGTCTCCTCACCGGTGCGCAGATCCTTAACCATCTTGTAGGGCTGCATAACATAAGATCTGATCTGGTTGCCCCAGCCAATCTCAGTAACCTCTCCTCTGATGCCTGCTGCCTTGGCCTGCTGCTCCTCCTGTTTTAAAATGAAGAGCCTGGCCTTTAACATCTGCATGGCCTTGTCCTTGTTCATGTGCTGGGAACGCTCGTTCTGGCACTGTACCACTATTCCGGTGGGAAAATGTGTGATACGGATAGCGGATGAGGTCTTGTTGATATGCTGGCCTCCTGCTCCACTGGACCTGTAGGTGTCGATACGGATATCCTCATCCCTGATCTCCACATCCAGATCCTCTTCAATCTCAGGCATTACATCACAGGATGCAAAGGATGTCTGTCTCTTGCCATTGGCATTAAACGGAGAGATTCTAACCAGGCGGTGAACTCCCTTTTCGGATTTGAGATATCCGTAGGCGTTATCACCGTTAACCTGGACTGTGACTGATTTGATCCCGGCTTCCTCGCCCTCCAAATAATCCAGTACCTCGAGTGTATAATCGTGGGCCTCTGCCCATCTGGTGTACATTCGATAAAGCATGGATACCCAGTCACAGGCTTCGGTCCCTCCTGCCCCTGAATGAAGGGTCAGTATGGCGCTGTTGGAGTCATATTCTCCTGACAAAAGCGTCTTGATACGGATAGCCTCAAAGGTCTTTTCAAAGGTCTCAAAGGCCGATAATGCCTCTTCTACCAGATCATCATCGTCGCTCTCCGATTCCTCTCCCAGCTCAATATACGCCTCAACATCCTCGTATTGCTGCTCAAGTGAGGAATATACAGCCAAATCTTCTTTTAAATCCTTAAGTTCTTTTGTCTTCTTGGTAGAGCTGTCCGGATCATTCCAGAAATCCGGTGCTTCCATTTCTTTTTCTAATTCTTCGATTCGATTACGCTTTTGGGCGAGGTTAAAGTGAATCCCTCACTTCCGCAAGCGGCGACTGGTATGCGCTGAGGTTCTGCCTCAGTTGATCCAATGCGACCACCTTAATCACTTCCTTTCTTAAAATATGCTTAGAATCGAAAGTATCTGTGCAAGCATAGCTTACAAACCATACAAGTATGGCATATTTTCCCTAAAAATGCAAATCAAATCGCGGGGGCAAAAGCTTGCCATCCCGCAAAAAGGCGGTTATAATGTCAAAGTTATCCTCTTGAATGCATCTGAAAGGAGCTATCTGATGAGTTTTACATATTTGAAGAAAATGCCATCACCCGAAGAGGTTTCCAATCAGCTTCCGCTGAGAGATGACCTTAAAAAGCTTAAGGCAGAAAGGGATAAGATAATAGGTGATATCCTAACCGGCAAGGACGATCGGTTTCTGGTAATCATAGGTCCCTGCTCGGCTGACAATGAAGAAGCTGTTTTGGACTATGTTAGCCGTCTGGCCAAGGTAGCTGAAAAGGTTTCGGAAAAGATTTTCGTGGTTCCAAGAATATACACTAACAAGCCCCGTACTACCGGTGAAGGCTATAAAGGTATCGCTTCACAGCCCGATCCTACCCAGGCTCCGGATATGGTAGAAGGGCTTATGGCTATGAGAAGCCTGCATATACATGCTATCGAAGAAAGTCATATGACCTGTGCTGATGAGATGCTCTACCCTGAGAACTGGGTGTATGTAGAGGATCTGCTGTCTTATGTGGCCATCGGCGCCAGAAGTGTGGAGGATCAGCACCACAGACTTACAGTTTCGGGCTTTGATGTGGCAAGCGGTATGAAGAATCCTACCAGCGGCGACTTCAATGTAATGCTCAACTCAGTATACGCTGCACAGCATCCTCATCATTTTACCTTTGGCGGGTATGAGGTCAAGACTACAGGCAATCCGCTGGCTCATACTATTTTAAGGGGAGCTGTCTCCAAACATGGCAACGCTACCCAGAACTATCACTATGAGGATCTGATCCGTCTGCATCGTATGTACAGCGAGATGGATCTGTTAAATCCCGCCTGCATCATCGACGCCAACCACTCCAATTCAGGCAAGGACCACACCCAGCAGCCCCGTATCTGCCGTGAGATCCTTCACAACAGGAAATATTCTAATGAGATCCGCTCCCTTATTAAGGGCGTCATGATCGAAAGCTACATCGAAGAAGGCAATCAGGGAATCTCCGATCATCAGGTCTATGGCAAATCCATTACGGATGCCTGCCTGGGCTGGGCGGATTCCGAACAACTGCTCTATGATATAGCAGATAGGCTGTAATAGACGCTTAACCCTGCATACCTCTGGCCTGGCGATCCATGTCCTCTACTACTATGTCGTATATCTCACCCAGTGTGCTGCAGTATTCCAACACCTTCCAGGGTTCGTTGGTATGGAAATGGATCTTGATGAGTTCCTCATCACCCACGGCCAGAAGGGAATCTCCCTTGAAATGTTCTGTTATATAGTCGTTAATCTCGTCCTCGTCGAGATCCTCTCCCTCTATCAATAGCTGGGTGTCATATCTGAATTCTATCTGCTGTTCGGGCATCTGTTTAACCTCCTGCATTGCACTATGCACCGTTAAGTGTACGAATGATTAATTTGATGTTATCTAGCTGCTGGCCTTGCCAAAGGATTTGATCAGCTTTCTAAGCATACCTGTAAACTCTTTTCGCTTTTCCTTGGGAAGGGTACGGGCGGATTTTAATACATCCGCCATATTAGCCAGGACGCTGTCGCTTAAATCCTCCACTGTTGTGGCACCGTTAGCTGTAAGCAATTCAAAAAATACATCCGTAAAAAAGACCCTGTCCTCATCAGAGAGCTCACACAGCCAGTTGGAAACGGCCTCGTCCATCCTCAGGCTCTCGCTGGTGCGTCCTGTGGCTTCCACAAAGCCGTCCCTGTGAACCTCCCAGCTTGTGGCGTCATGCTGAGCCAACCCCCTGGCGGTGCTTTTTACAATTTTGTGATCATACCTGCCGCCAAATAAGGTTCCAACCAGGGTGCTCTCAGGTATGATGCTGATAACCTTAGGCAGAACCTGAGCATATTCCCTGCTCTCAGTGACTTCCTCCCTGAAGCCGGGGCCGTCATTGGAATAAACAGCCTCAATATGCTCTCTGATAGCCGGGTCACAGAAGGCCGATGCAAAAACCGCAAAGTTCCCGCCCTTGGAATGTCCGCCTACCAGAAGCCTGCCGTTATAATCAGAAAAATGGCGGTTTAGATAATCCACTGCCTTCCTCTGACCTTCGGTGGAGGACATATAGCTAAGGTTGAAATCCTCCTTCCAGCCCACCAGTGAATTATCGGTTCCCCTGAAGGATACATATGTAAAATCCGGAAAAGAAAAGGTAACAGCAGAGATCTGAGCCTCCCCCTCCGGATCTATTTCATTGATGTAGTACAAAAGACGCACTCCCTGGAATCTGCGGGATATAGATATTTTTTCCAGCAGAAAGGGCGCCATCTTATGAAGCTGGGGATCATCCATCACCTGCTGCCTGGAGTATTTTTCAAAAAACGCCGCAGCGGCATCCTGGGCGGATATCATTCCATCCTCACCAAGGATACCGTCTAAAAGCGTATAAGCGCTCTGGGCTAAAACCAGATTGTCCACATCGTTAAAGGGACTTAAGGAAAAAGGCACATCGCCTCTCCAGTCCATATAATCTAAAATATTGGCCATTCTATATCCTTAATTCGTACTTTGTCACATCCATAGTCACATCACCGTCTGCAAAGAAGGATATTCCGTCAGCGGAAATATCGGTGTAGATTGTGGCGGAAAGAACCTTCTCACCATCATTTATAAATATCTCAGAGCTGAAGCGATCCAGGATCAGTCTGTATGTAATCTCACCATTATTGTGGTTGACATAGGCTCTGCGCTGGTGAATGATAGCCCGCCTGGAGCC
>CAJOFQ010000024.1:15746-35748 GCA_905233955.1 uncultured Lachnospiraceae bacterium | reverse complement strand
AGTCCTTGCCAACCAGCTCGTCGTGGAGCCTGCGCAGGCAGCCCTCGTCACCGATACGCCTGATCTCATCCGATACAATGAAGTCCACAAGCCTGCGTATGTTATTATCTCCTTCATAAATGGCGCGGGAAGAATATGTTCCTGCGGCGCGAAGCTTGATAACATCATCAGGCTTTTTACCGAAGATATAAATGTTATCATCGCCAACCAAGTCACGGATCTCCACGTTGGCTCCGTCAAGGGTTCCGATGGTAACAGCTCCGTTGAGCATGAATTTCATGTTGCCTGTGCCGCTGGCCTCCTGAGACGCCAGTGATATCTGCTCGGAAAGATTTGCCTGCCTTGGTAACATTGTAGTTCTCGATATATACTACCTTGAAGTAAGGGGCTACATCGGGATCGTTCATGGTCAGATCCTGAAGGCACAGCAGTAAATGGATTATATCCTTGGCAATGACATATGCCGGTGCTGCCTTGGCTCCAAATATCATAGTAATAGGTCTCTTGGGCTTCTTGCCGGATTTGATCTCCAGATATTTATGGATGGCATAAAGCGCGTTCATCTGCTGGCGCTTGTACTCATGAAGCCTCTTGACCTGGACATCAAAAATGGAATGTGTGTCTATCTCAAGACCCTGGGTATCTTTTAAGAATTGGGCCGCAACAATCTTGTTGGTGTGCTTGACAGCATTAACATCGTCCAGGAACTGATCCTCGTCCACATATTCCATAAGCTGCTCAAGCTGGGTGGCGTCTTTTTTGAAGCCGCTGCCAATCTTGCCCTCTATAACCCTGGCAAGAGCGGGATTGCAGTGCAGAAGCCATCTGCGGAAGGTAATACCATTGGTCTTGTTATTGAACTTATCAGGATATAATTTATAGAAGTTCTTAAGCTCGGTATTCTTAAGGATATCGGTATGCAGCGCAGCAACGCCGTTTACAGAATGTCCATAGTGAATATCCATGTGAGCCATGTGAACACGATTGTCTCTGTCGATAATGTATACCGACTCATCGTCACAGCTCTTGCGGATCCTGTTGTCCAGCTCCCTGATAATGGGAAGCAGATGAGGAACTACCTCCTCCATGTAATCCATGGGCCACTTCTCAAGAGCCTCTGCAAGGATGGTGTGATTCGTATAAGCGCAGGTCTTTGTAACCACATCAATGGCTTCGTCCATTGTAAAACCATGAAGTCCAAGCTGTCTGATAAGCTCAGGAATAACCATGGACGGATGTGTATCATTGATCTGGATAGCTACATGTTTGTCCAGATTGTGAAGATCATATCCGGCATCCAGAGCTTCCTTAATAATAAGCTGGGCGCCGCAGCTAACCATGAAATACTGCTGATATACTCTTAAGAGCTGGCCTGCTCTGTCACTGTCGTCGGGATACAAAAACAGAGTAAGGTTGCGGCCTATGTCTCCCTTGTCAAAATAGATATTGTCATTGCCTACCAGATGATCATCAACAGAATCCAGATCGAACAGATGGAGGCGGTTTACTCCCTCTACTCCATAGCCCGGAACATCAATGTCATACATGGTAGAATACGCTGTAAATGAGCGGAAAGGAACGGCAAATGATACTTCCCTTCTCTCCAGCCAGCTGTGTTCTGTGATCCAGAAATTTTTAACCTCTTTTTGCATATGGTTCTCAAGCTTCTGCTCAAAAAGACCAAAATGATAATTAAGTCCTATGCCATCGCCGGGGAGGTTAAGGGAGGCAATAGAATCCAAAAAACATGCAGCCAGACGGCCAAGACCGCCATTGCCAAGAGAAGGTTCAAGCTCGCATTCTTCAATCGCTGCCAGATCCTTGCCTTTGGAGGCTAGTGCATCACGAACTGCATCATATAATCCAAGATTTATAAGGTTGTTGGACAGAAGCTTACCAATCAAAAACTCAGCGGAAATATAGTAGACCTTTTTGTCTCCCTTAATGGAAGGACGGTCTTCCATCTCCTGCTTTGTAAGCATTAAAAGTCCCTGGAAAATCTCCTCGTTAGTACACTGCTCAACAGGCCTTCCAAAATTGCGCCTCATAATATCATCGATATTGGAAAGCATATCAATGGATTTCTGATGAGAAGAAGCGTCAACTATAACCCTGTCCACCATCTCGGAAGCCTTTTTGGCTGCGTCCTTGTCTCCGGACGCCAGAAGCGTCTTTAAATCCCTCATTACTGAAATCAGATCTAACTGTGCCATTTCTTTCCTCCCTTTCTGACCTTATTGGGTCCTTATCTCCAGTATGTTTCTGTAAGATCCTTCATCTCTTTTCTAACCGCCTTGGATAACTGTTCGGAACGCACTCTCCAGCGCCAGTTCTCCCCTGTAGTGGAAGGGGTATTGATCCTTGCTGAATTATCCAGAGCCAGATAATCCTGAAGGGGAATTATACACCAGTCCGCTACAGATGCCATAGCCGCTCTTATAAGACCATGTACCAACTGTTCATCTGTAGCACCCTTCATAGCCAGATATTTTTTGATAAGCTTCTTTTCCGGCTTGGTAATGGACTTCAAAAATCCCATCAAAGTCTCATTATCATGGGTTCCAGTGTAAACTACGCAGTTCTTGTCATATGCCAGCGGCAGGTAATCATTGGGACCGCTTGTGTCATCCTTCTGATCCCTGGCGTCAAAGGCAAATTCCAGAACCTTCATGTTGGGGTAGCCTGTGTCTTTGACCATTTGCTTAACAGTATCAGTCTGGAAGCCAAGATCCTCAGCTATAATAGCTACCTTGCCAAGCTTGCGTTCAATGGCGTTAAATAATCTGGTTCCGGGGCCTTTGACCCAGTAGCCGTCAACAGCGGTATCAGCCTCAGCGTCAATGGAATAATATTCATCGAATCCTCTAAAATGGTCGATACGGATAACATCATACATGGAAAGACAGGAAGATATTCTCCTGATCCACCATTTGAAACCTGTCTTCTTGTGGTAGTCCCACTCATACAGAGGATTGCCCCAGAGCTGGCCCGTAGCTGAAAAGCCATCGGGAGGGCAGCCCGCAACCCTTGTAGGACGGCGATTCTCATCGAACTGGAACAGCTTGGGATTAGCCCATGTATCAGCGCTGTCAGGAGCCACATAGATAGGAATATCACCAATTATCTTAATTCCGTTCTTGTTGGCGTATTTTTTGAACTTGTGCCATTCCCTGTAAAATTTATACTGCAAAAATGCATAGAACATTACATCGCCGCGATGCTCTCTCTCAAATCTGCGGATGGCTTTTCTGTCATGTATGCGAAGGGGCTCATCCCATTCCTGATAACTCTTACCGCCATAGCTGTCCTTGATAGCCATGAAACGGCAATAGTCGGTAAGCCACCAGGCGTTTTTGCGGACAAATTTGCGGAAGCGCTTGTCCCTGCTTATATTACTGCGCTCATATGCTTTGCGAAGAAGTGGATAGCGGTTGTAATATTGCTTACCATAGTCAATGTCGGTTTCATCGTCACCCAGATCCGCCTCGTCGCATTCTTCCCTGGTCAAAAGCCCCTCATCAATCAGAGATTCCAGACTTATGAAATAAGGATTGCCGGCAAAAGTAGAAAATGACTGGTATGGAGAATCTCCATAACTGGTAGGTCCTACAGGCAGGATCTGCCAATAGGTCTGGCCGGCTTTTTTCAGATATTTCACAAAGCTGTATGCCTCCCTGGAAAGACAGCCTATTCCGTAGTCCCCCGGCAATGAAAAAATCGGTAACAACACTCCACTTGTTCTCATAGCTTTCCCCCTTCTCTTATATCATCAATTTTTTTGATTCTTTTTTTGCTTCCTCAGCTTCTTCAGCTGTGGGATTATGTGTTTCCAAAAAAACTATAAAATGATATCAGGGTCAAAAGGTCCAAATCATGCGCTTGCGCAAAATCACGAGAGATATGAGTGTTTGAGCAGCACATTGCACACAAAGTGTGCGTGCTGCGTATCATAAGTTGGGGGCAAATACTTTTGACCCCAACATCATAAAATCATTTATCTCCGTATCGCTCCAGCCCTTTCTTCTAAGGCCTATGATTATATTCGTAGTCTCCACCTGAGGCATAATGATCCTCCGTATTTACAACGAATTTGCTGACAAGCGGTTTTCTACCGAAACCTTGTTGTAGTCGCTTACATACTTTATAAACTCTTCCTCGGCCAATGCCCTTGAGAAGAAGAAACCCTGGCAGAAATCCACACCCAGATGCTTAAGAGTATTGCAGTGATCGGCTGTCTCAACACCCTCAACCACTATACGGCAATCCATATCTTTTATCATCTGGATTGTACTCTCCAAAAGCACTCTGGCTGAAAAATCTTCATCCGCAGCCCACAGGATACTCTTATCAATCTTGACTATATCATAACCCATGGAAAATACTTTGTGAAGATTGGAATACCCTGTTCCAAAATCATCCATGGAAAAGGATATTCCCCGCGTCCGCATCTGCTTCATGGAGCGCCTTAGCTGTTCTTCGTTCTGAACTGCCACGGATTCAGTTATCTCAAGATTGATCTGAGAAGCGTCAATGCCGAATCTGTCAATCGTCCCCATAATATAATCCGCCAGATCATGCTGCATACACTGAACAGCTGAGAGATTAACCTCAATGAATTCCATCCCCAGGCTCTCGATATTCTCATCCCTGATGAAACGACATACCTCTTCAAAAACTATCTCACCGATCTGAATAATAGTTCCGTTATGCTCGGCTATGCGTATAAACTCCTCAGGAGAAATATATCCCAGTTCATCATCAATCAACCGGATCAGCGCCTCAGCCGAGTGGATCATACCTGTGCCGGAATCCCAAATCGGCTGATAATAAACCTTGAAAAGCTTGTTCTCTATTGCCTTTCTGATAGCCACTTCAACCTCAGCCTCACGGCGGAAGCTCTCGAATTCGTTAGCTTCCAGAATTCTGGTGCGGCCGGTAGATACATATTGACGATCTATGAGATTAACAATTTGCTCCAGCGTATCTACATCGCCGGGGATGTGGACAACCGCGATCTGAACATTGAACTGAATCGCCAGCTCATCATGTATCCAATCCAACTGAAACTGCTCGTTTAGAATATCCCTTAAAGCCTCTGTCAAAACCTCATCCTGGGTTTCTGTACGAAATACAAAGACCCCGCTTTCCAGGTCATAGACCTTGGCAGCGTTGTCCAGACCGTCCAGCCAGTGCGCGATCTCATAGGTGACTTCGTTCATCGTCTCGATACCCATGGAGCTGCGATAATAATCCAGGTTAGTAAGCTTGAGTATTATTATATCAAATTCCAGCCCGCTTGACAGCCGAACCTGAGTATCCTCCAGAAAAGTCTTGCGGTTATATACTCTGGTAACCAGGTCATAGGTTGCATCCTCATCATCTATGGAAACCAGTATTCCCAGATATATCAGAGATTGAATGAATAATTCTATCAGCAGTTTGGGTATGGCAATCTGTAAGAATACTGTAATCAGTGCCGATACCACAAAAGCCAGAAGAAGTATCTTCCGTTTCCAGGGCGTAGCCTTGGCATAGCGTATTACATCAATGGTCGCCATTATTATGTAGATAAGCGCTGAGCCATACAGCACAAAAAACATGGGTCCATGCCTGTATACCAGATTTTCGTCGAAATAGTATACCCACCCCAGAAAAGGATTCAGGAAAAGAACCACCATGGAAACAAACCACGGTATCATGTACGGCTGTGGTCTGTTAAGATTAAACCTTATTTGCCGGCCATTTGTCAAATGGATATACAGGTAGAACAGCATCGCTACAGAGTTGTGAACCATCAGAAAAATAAAAGACAGTCCCGATAAAACCGGGTATGGCACAGAATGGGGATAGGAATCCGCAACTGCACTTGCGATATCAAATATTGCAGATATCAGTCCATTTAAAACCAAACCCAGGAAAACTCTGTTCTCACGGCGTGCAATATCCTTGGTTGTCAATACACATACGGCGGTTAAAATGGATATGATAAAAGCGCAAACATCGTAATGAATGTTGTATATCATACTCGTTCTCCGTCTACACACCTACACACTCACACAATCTTTGTTATTGTACCTTGAAATGCTTGTTCTTTCAAGGAAAAGTTGTTACAATGATATCCACTGTGATATAGATAGGATACATCTATACATGTAGAGATGTACACTGGATAAGGATTTAATAATGATAAGACGACTAGCCGGAGAAATCAGAGAATTCAAGAAAGACGCTTTTATGACTCCAATGTTTATGCTGCTTGAAGTGGCTATGGAAATGACTATTCCGCTGCTGATGGCGAGGATAATCGACCAGGGGGTAAGCGCCGGCCAGATGGATCAGATCCTTATCGTAGGTTTTTTTATGCTTATAGCGGCGGCAATTGGCTTATTTGCCGGCGTTATGGGCGGCAAATATGGGGCTAGAGCCTCCGCTGGATTTGCCAGGAATCTGCGAAAGGCCATGTTTGCCAGAATTCAGACATTTTCCTTTGCTAATATAGACCGTTTTTCGTCAGCTTCTCTCATAACCAGGCTGACCACTGATGTTACCAATCTGCAGAATTCATTTCAGATGATCCTTAGAATCGGAGCAAGAGCCCCCGCCAGTTTAATCGTAGCCATGACAATGAGCTTCTACATTAGCCCCAGGCTTGCAATGATCTATTTGTATGCAGCTTTAATACTTGCTGTTTTTATGATGGTCCTTGTATCCATAACCAGAAAGATTTTCGAACAGGTCTTCAAAAAATACGATGAATTGAACGCCAGTGTGGAAGAAAATATTTCCGGTATCAGAGTTGTAAAAGCCTATGTGCGCGAAGCTTTTGAAACCTCCAAATTCCATCTTGCAGCAGACAATCTCTATCACATGTTCATTAAGGCAGAAAGACTGATGGTGGGCATGATGCCTGTTATGATGGGAATGGTCTACGCCTGTATTCTTCTGATAAGCTGGAACGGAGCGCATCTGATCGTAGGCGGTGAGCTTACAACGGGAGAGCTTGTAAGTTTGCTTGCTTACTGCATGAATATTCTCATGAGTCTTATGATGCTGTCTATGATATTTGTAATGGTTACCATGTCGATAGCATCAGCAGAGCGAATAACTGAAGTTCTCACCGAAGTTCCCACTATCTCCAATCCCGATAATCCTCTGATGGAAGTACGGGATGGCTCTATAGATTTTATGCATGTGGATTTTGCATATAACGACCGCTCCATAGAATATGCACTTACTGATATCACGCTTCATATTGATTCAGGGGAAACTATCGGTATAATCGGCGGCACCGGCAGCTCCAAATCCACCATGGTCAATCTGATAAGCCGTCTGTACGATGCCAAAAACGGCCTGGTAAGGGTCGGTGGTGAAGATGTAAGAAAATATGATCTGGAAACTCTTCGAAAACAGGTGTCTGTAGTTTTACAAAACAATGTCCTTTTTTCAGGATCAATTTTAGATAATCTGCGCTGGGGGGATCCGGAGGCAACCGAGGACGAGTGCATAAATGCCTGCAAGCTGGCATGCGCTGATGAATTTATAGAAAAGCTGCCAGATGGGTATGACACCTATATCGAGCAGGGCGGCACTAATGTTTCCGGCGGTCAGAGGCAGCGGCTTTGCATTGCAAGAGCTATTCTCGCCAAGCCAAAAGTGCTGATCCTGGACGACTCCACCAGCGCGGTAGACACTGCTACAGACGCCAAGATCCGCAAGGCCTTCCGTGAAGAGATCCCGGGTACCACCAAGATCATAATTGCACAGAGAATTTCTTCTGTATCGGATGCTGACAGGATAGTTGTTCTGGATAACGGCCGGATAGACGGCGTTGGCACTCATGACGAGCTGTTAGCAGGCAACGCCATCTACCGTGATGTATACGAATCACAGACAGGCGGAGGAACCGCCGATTTCGATGAAGGAGGTGCCAGCCATGCCTAGAGCAAGAGCACAGCGCCCTACCCGGGAACAGTTTGCCGAGTCCAAAGCTACAATGGCCCGGCTGTTTAAATACATTTTTAAATACTACGGATTGCATTTTGGGGCTGTATTTGTCTGCATAATTATTTCAGTTCTGGCTAATGTCCAGGGTACACTTTTTATGCAGACGCTTATCGACAACTATATTACTCCGATGCTGGTATTGGGCTTGGACGATTTTTCCCCACTGCTTGAAGCTATAACCAGAGTGGCCGGATTCTACGCCATAGGTATTTTAGCCACCTTTACCTATAACCTTATAATGGTTTATGTGTCACAGGGCATACAGCGCAGGCTTAGAAACGAGCTTTTTTCACACATGGAAAAGCTTCCCATAAAATATTTTGACACACACGCCCATGGGGATATCATGAGTTTTTATACCAATGATATAGATACCTTAAGGCAGATGGTCTCCCAGAGTATTCCCCAGATGGTCAACTCTGCTTTTACAATTGTTTCCGTTACAATTTCCATGATATTTTTGTCAATTCCGCTGACGCTTATAACCTTTATCATGGTTGGAGTTATGCTGCTTGTAACCACCAGACTTTCCGGAATGAGCGCAAAATATTTTTCAGCCCAGCAGAAAGATATCGCCACTGTAAACGGCAATATCCAGGAGATAATGAGCGGGCAGAAGGTTGTAAAAGTATTTTGTCACGAGGATGCCGCCATAGAGGATTTTAACAGCTTCAATGATCGGCTGTTTGAAAGTGCTTACAACGCCAATAAATTTGCCAACATACTGATGCCGGTTAATGCGCAGCTTGGAAATGTAAGTTATGTTATAATCGCCGTAGCCGGCGGCGCCATGGCCTTGAGCGGATTTGCGGGGCTTACCCTTGGCAAGCTTGCCAGCTTTCTGACTTTTAATAAAAGCTTTAACATGCCCATATCTCAAGTGAGCCAGCAGGTGAACTTTATTGTAATGGCCATGGCAGGCGCAAAAAGAATATTTGAATTATTGGATGAGACTCCCGAAGTGGATGAGGGTTATGTAACCCTTGTTAACGCAAAAGAAGATTCCGGAGCAATAACAGAATGTGAAGACCGAACCGGATTATGGGCCTGGAAGCACTACCACAAGGCAGATGATTCTACTACATACACCAGACTTGCAGGAGATGTGGTGTTTGACGATGTGGATTTTGCTTATAATCCTGAAAAGACTGTATTGCACAACATAACTCTCCATGCCCTTCCCGGTCAGAAGATTGCCTTTGTAGGTGCAACAGGTGCCGGCAAGACTACAATCACTAATCTTATAAATCGTTTTTACGATATAGCTGATGGCAAGATCCGATATGATAATATCAATATAAATAAAATAAAAAAGGCTGATCTTAGAAGATCTCTGGGGATAGTACTGCAGGATACACATCTGTTTTCGGGAACTGTGGCTGATAACATAAGATACGGCCGCTTAGATGCGAGCGATGAAGAAGTGATAGCCGCTGCAAAGCTTGCTAACGCAGATGGCTTCATAAGGAGATTGCCTGACGGATATCAAACAGTTTTGAGCAGTGATGGAGGATCCCTGTCCTCTGGTCAGAGGCAGCTTCTGGCAATCGCGAGAGCTGCTATAGCGGATCCTCCCGTGCTGATACTGGATGAAGCCACATCCTCAATTGACACCCGTACTGAGCGTATAGTACAGGATGGCATGGACAGCCTGATGAAAGGCCGCACTACTTTTGTTATAGCCCACAGACTGTCCACCATCAGAAACAGTGATATGATATGCGTTCTGGATGCCGGCCGGATCATCGAACACGGCAACCACGATGAATTATTGGAGAAGAAGGGCAAGTATTATCAATTGTACACCGGAAAAGTGGTGAATGCCTGAAAGCCCCTATTCTTCGGCATTCCCAGTTTCTGCCGTTCTTTCTTCCAGAATCTTTTCGGCGCTTACTATTCTGACACAAAGCGTAAACAGCTCCGCTGCGATCTTCAGATCCTCAAGCGGCGGATATGTTGGCGCTATGCGGATATCAGAATCATGGGGATCCTCGTGATACGGCCAGGTAGCTCCGGCTTCCGTCATGGTGACCCCAGCCTTTTTGGCCCTTAATACCACTTCCTTGGCACAACCGGGAAGGGTATTAAACATGATAAAATACCCGCCGTTTGGCTTGCTCCACTCTCCAACTCCAAGTCCTGCAAGATTCTTCTCCAGAGCTGAATCCACTGCCTTGAACTTGGGTCTTAAAATCTCTGCATGGCGCTGCATATGCTGTATCATTCCATGGATATCCTTAAAAAATCTGACATGACGAAGCTGGTTAACCTTGTCATGGCCGATGGTCTGCTGGGACAGCTGCTTTTTAATATCTACAAGATTGTTCTGAGATGTGGCAAGAGCAGCTATTCCGCTTCCCGGGAATGTAACCTTGGAGGTTGACGCGAATTTGTACACCATATCAGGGTTGCCTGCCCGCTTACACTCAGCCAGAATGTCCGGGATATAATCCTGCTTATCATCGTAGAGGTGGTGAATTCCATACGCATTATCCCAGAAAATACGAAAATCGTTAGCAGCAGGCTTTAGTCTGGCAAAACGCCTCACTGTGCGTTCAGAGTATGTAAGTCCAGAAGGATTGGAATATTTAGGCACACACCAGATTCCCTTGATAAGGCCATCCTCTGCCACCAGGCGCTCCACCATGTCCATATCAGGGCCTTCCTGATTCATGGGAACCGGTATCATCTCTATTCCAAAATATTCGGTCATAGAAAAGTGCCTGTCATAGCCGGGAACCGGACACAGGAATTTGGGCTTCTCCAGCTTGCTCCAGGGAGTGCTGCCCATGACTCCCCTTAGCATGGCTCTGGACAGGGTATCATACATTACATTCAATGAAGAATTACCATAAATTATAATGTTATCAGGATGATTCTCCATCATATCCCCTATGAGAACCTTTGCCTCCTCAATACCGCTTAACCCACCGTAATTACGGCAGTCGGTACCGTCTTCACAGGTCAGATCCACTTGGGAATTAAGGGCATCCATCATGCCCATTGACAGATCGAGCTGCTCTGTACAGGGCTTGCCGCGGCTCATATCCAATCTCAAATCCATCTTCTGATATGAGCGGTATTCCTGCTTCATTTGCTCCAGCTCGTTCTCAAGTTCCTGCGTGGTCATCTCCTGATATCTGCCCATACAAATCCTCCTTGTCACTATTTATAAATCTGTCCTCTGTTATCTATGCCGATCACATCTATAATTAATCTGCCTTTATCAATACGATAAATAGCACGGAATATAATGCGAATTATATCAAAAATCCGTCTTTGCCGCAACCGCGCCCCACTATCATTAACATCGTCTTGCAAACTATGGTGTTTTATGGCAAAATTTTCCTGTATGCCGTAAGTCATGGTAAAAAGGTTACCGGAAGGGTTAAAATGTTTGAGAAAAAAATAAAAGCAATAACTCTGTCACTAATATGTGCACTTGGTCTGCTCGGCGCTATTGCCTGTGCTCAGGACAGTTCTGCAGTCAGGGCTGCGCAGCCCGTAAAAACTGTAAATGGTACAGAGTTCGAACAGGATACTGATGCAGCTGAGGAGTCCGCCATTGGCGGAGGCTATGCAGTTACTGGTCAGCTTAAAAATGTGGGATATACGGCGAAGATTTACGACGCGACTAACGGGCTGCCCACCTCTGATGCCAATTACATTTTAGGTGCCAGTGACGGCTACATATGGATTGGCGGTTACAGCGGTATTATCCGCTATGACGGCTCGACCTTTGAGCGCCTTAATGCTTCCGAGGGACTGACCAGCGGCAGAGTTATTTTCGAGGATCATCTTGGCAGGCTGTGGATAGGAACCAATGATAACGGTGTGGTGGTATTAGACGGAGAAGAAAGCGCCCGTTACACATACAAAGACGGTCTTGCCTCATCTTCCATTCGAACCTTTACAGAGGACAATGAGGGTAATGTTTATATCGGTTCTACCAGTGGAATTTCCTATGTAGATAATGATGGCAGCCTGCATCGTCTGGATGATGAACGATTGAATTATGAGATGATTTTCAGACTGGTAACCTCCCCCGACGGAACCATCTATGGCTGCACCAGAAACGGCGTGGTATTTTTGATAAACGACAAAAAAGTCAGCGCTTTTTATAGCAGTGATGAGCTGGGAATCGAGACCGTTACCACTATATATGCAGATCCGGACAAAGCCGATAATATCTATCTCGGAACCAGCTCCAGTAACATCTACCGGGGTAAGATTGATAAAACAGGATTCGATCTGAAGCCGATTTCTGTGGATCCTGCCAACAACATTTATTGGATCACATCAGCCTGCGGCAGAATTTGGGTTATTTCCAATCAGGTGGCAGGATATCTGGACGGAGACAAGTTTAATGTTTTGAAAAATGTTCCCATGGATAATTCCATGGAGATGATGACCTCGGATTATCAGGGCAACCTGTGGTTTGCTTCCACCAGACAGGGCGTTATGAAGGTTGTAGCGAATAATTTCGTAAATCTAACCGAGAATGCCGGTCTTCCTGAAGATGTAGTTAATTCTACATGCCTGTTTGAAAAATCTCTATACATAGGAACCGACAATGGTTTACAGATTATCGACAAGAATAATAAAACCATAACAAATGAACTTAAGAAGCTGCTGCAGGGGACCAGAATCCGCTGCCTTAAAACTGACAAGGACGGCAACCTTTGGATAAGTGCCTATACCAATTCTCTGGGACTTATCTGCTACACAACAGATCACGAAATCATACGCTATACCGAAGCTGATGGAATGCCAGGAGACGGGGTCAGATGTACGACTATTGCAGATGACGGATCCATTCTGGCAGGCGTAGATGGAGGACTTGCGATCATTAAAAATGGCAAGATCAAAAGGACTATAACCGAGAGCCCATATATCAGCAACACACTTTTTTTGACAGTTGAAGAAGGCGACGACAAAACAATATATGTGGGAACAGACGGCGATGGAATTTACGCAATCAAAGGTAATGATGTGGAAAAAATCGGCCGCAGCGAAGGGCTTACAAGTGATGTTATTTTAAGAATAAAAAAGGATACGAAAAGAGGTGTGTACTGGATCATCACCTCCAATTCCATAGAATATTTAAAGGATGGCAAGATAACAAATGTAGACACATTTCCATATAACAACAATTTTGATATTTACTACGATAAAAACGATCATTTATGGATTCTTTCCTCCTATGGAGTCTACTGTGTGGCAGCGGAGGACATGTTAAGCAACACCATTTCCGATTACAGGTTATATACTATTTCAAACGGCCTGTCCGCAGCACCAACAGCCAATGCTTTCAGTGAGCTGGATGAAAACGGGGACCTTTATATTTCGGGAAGAACCGGAGTAAGCCGCGTTAATATTGACCATTATTTTCAACAGGACGCCATGATAAAAACAGGCGTAGGATCCATATTGTGCGACGCCGGAGAAATCGTTTCCGATGCCAGGGGAGTTTACACCATTCCTCCTGTGGTCGGCCGTATTCAGATAACACCGGCTGTGCTGGATTATACGATGACCAATCCCACAGTGCATGTATTTTTAGAGGGTGCGGACGATTCCGGTATTACCGCTGACCAAAGCAATCTGACTACTCTGGAATACACCGGGCTTTCTTACGGAAGCTATGATCTGCACATCCAGATTTTGGATCAGACCACCAATAAGGTATATCAGGATGAGACATTCCCTATTGAGAAAGAGCCTCGAATTATTGAGCTTTTGATTGTCAGATTTTTGCTGTTGCTGCTGCTGGCTCTGACAGCAGGATTTATAGTTTGGAGATTTATGACCGGAACCATCATCCGCCGTCAATACGAACAGATCCGTCAGGCAAAGGACGAAGCAGAACGGGCCAACAGTGCCAAATCCAGATTTCTGGCTAACATGTCACACGAGATTAGAACGCCTATCAATACAATTATGGGAATGGATGAAATGATCTTAAGGGAGGATGCAACCGATGTTCCAAAGGGGTATTTTATGTCGGTTGTAAATTACGCCCTGGATATTAAGAGCGCGTCTGAATCTCTGCTGGGACTGATTAACGACCTTTTGGATATGTCCAAAATAGAATCCGGAAAAATGCATCTGGTGGAGCAGGATTATGATGTGACAGAGCTGTTCCGTTCCATTGTTACCATGATTCGGGTAAGAAGCTCGGAAAAGGACTTAAGCTTCGATGTGGCAATAGATGCGAATCTGCCCTCTACACTTTATGGAGATGCAGGAAAAGTCAAACAGGTAGTCCTTAATCTATTGACAAATGCTGTAAAATATACAGAAAAGGGTGGTTTTACCCTGACTGTTTTGTCAGAATCCATACAGGATGATACAATAGCTCTTAGAATATCTGTCAAGGATACCGGTATAGGCGTCAAGCCTGAAGATATGGACAAGCTTTTTACCGCCTATGAGCGTCTGGACGAGGAGAAGAACAGCGGTATTCAAGGAACCGGTCTGGGACTTGATATTTCCAGGCGCTTCGCCGAGCTGATGGAAGGCAGGCTGTGGTGTGAAAGCGTCTACGGAGAAGGCTCGGAGTTTTTGTTTACATTCAGGCAGAGAATTGTTGACAAGACTCCCATAGGCACATTTACAGAGCGCTCAGACGACGCGGTTAAGGGTCCGTATGTACCGCAGTTTGTTGCGCCGGATGCCAGAATCCTGGTGGTGGACGACAATTCAATGAACCTTACGGTTATCAAAGGACTGTTAAAAGCCACAAAAATGTCAGTAACAACTGCAGGAAGCGGTGAAGAATGTCTGGATCTGCTCTCATCGGAAGATTTCCATGTGGTGCTGCTGGATCATATGATGCCTGGAATGGATGGCGTAGAGACAGTGGCCGAAATCCGAAAGAATAATACCGAGCTTCCGGTGTATGCCCTCACAGCAAATACCACCGCCGAGGAAGATTTTTACAAGTCAAAAGGCTTTAACGGATATCTTTCCAAACCAATCGACAGTCAGGCTCTGGAAAAAGCCATCATGAAGCATCTGCCCGATGAATTGATGCAGAAGGCTACCTTGGATGATGCAGTAGAAGACCTTGCGGAATTGCCGGAGGATAAGCTTTGGCTTAATGACCTGGAAGGATTGAGTGTCGGCGACGGGATCAAAAATTCCGGAGGAATTTCACCGTTTTTGTTTTCACTTGATCTGTTTTTGGATACAATTGATACCAATACCAAGGTTATCTGCGGGGCATTTGACGATGATGATATCCGAATGTACACAGTCAAGGTTCATGCCCTTAAGAGCTCGGCCCGGATAATTGGTGCCAACGAACTGTCCGCACTTTGTGAAGCATTGGAGAATGCTGGCAATAGAGGAGATATTGATTTTATCAAAGCCAATCACGACAAGATGATCACCGATTACAACAAATGGCTTGATAAGCTGGCGCCTCTTAGGGAATCAGATTCATCAGATGACAGGGAGCCTATCCCCGAAGAAGAGCTTAAGGAAGCTTACGAGGCATTAAAGGAAGTAGTCCCTCAGATGGATTATGATTCCGTGGAAATGATTTTAGAGCAGCTTGCAGGATACAAGCTTCCTGACGAGGATAAGACCAGGATAGATGAACTGGGAAAATTGTTGAAGCTTTTTGACTGGGACAATATGGAAAAACTTTTAGAGGTGTAGGAGTATGGCAGGAAACAAAATTTTGATGATAGGCGAAAAAGAATCATTTATCGTAAGAGTGTTGGTCAAAAAAGTCAAGGATGAAGGAATAGATTGTGAATTTGTCCCCTGGACTATTAACAGCCTTAATGAAAAATGGGATGGCAAAAGCCTGATCACAGTATATATGGACGGGGACACTTTGCCCCAGGATGATGCCCTCCATTATTTGATCGACAAGATGTCTGACGGCGACAACCAGATGATCCTCATAGGCGAAAAAAGTGATATGCAGTACCTGGCGGATCATGTTCCGGGGGATCTGATATATCACACCTTTGTCAGGCCAATTGACAATGCCGAATACATCAAGTGTGTCAATAAGTTTTTCCAGAAAGTGGCACAAGGTGAATTCAAAAAAAGTATCCTGATCGTAGATGATGACCCTAATTATCTGGGGCTTGTAAGGGAATGGCTTAAAGGTACCTACAAGGTTTCCATGGCCAATTCCGGACTTCAGGCAATTAAGTGGCTGGGGAAAAACAAGGCGGATCTGATCCTTTTAGATCATGAAATGCCGGTTACTACTGGCCCCCAGGTTTTGGAGATGCTAAGAAGTGACGACGAGACCAAGTCCATTCCGGTAATGTTTTTAACAGGCAAAAGCGATAAAAGAAGTGTTATGGAAGTTGTAGCCTTAAAGCCGGAAGGTTATTTTTTAAAAACTATCGAAAAGGATGAATTATTAGAAAAGCTTGCAGAATTTTTCGTGCTGCAGGGAAGGTAATTACGAAAGGAGGGAGACGGATGTCGCAGGACAATAATGAAAGGCGCAAAGAATTAGAAGCCCTGGAAGAATCTATAAGCAAGCCTAACCGCGGTATTGTCGCTACACAGGATTTTGTGGATCCGGATACCCTCTATCAGGAACTGGTTACCCGTATAAGAAAATACCACCCCAACACAGATATCAGTATGGTGGAGAAGGCTTATCATCTTGCCAGGGCTGCCCACGAAGGACAGGCCAGAAAGTCCGGTGAGCCCTACATTATTCATCCCCTTTGCGTGGGTATAATACTCGCGGATCTGGAGATGGACAAGGAGACTATAGTAGCGGGACTTTTGCACGATGTGGTAGAGGATACAGTTTATACCCGTGAAGAAATTACAGAAGAGTTTTCCGCCGAGGTTGCATCTCTTGTGGATGGCGTTACAAAGCTGGGCCAGTTATCCTATGACGCTGACAAGGTAGAAGTTCAAGCTGAGAATCTGCGCAAGATGTTTTTGGCGATGGCCCGCGATATTCGGGTTATCATAATCAAGCTGGCTGACCGTCTTCATAACATGCGTACCCTTAAGTACATGAAGCCGGAAAAGCAGATGGAAAAATCCAGAGAGACAATGGAGATTTACTCTCCCCTGGCGAATCGCCTCGGCATAGCCAAGGTCAAGATCGAACTGGACGATTTGGCTTTGAAATATCTGGAGCCTGAGGCATACTATGACCTTGTGGAGAAGATAGCCCAGCGCCGCGCCCAGCGTGAGGAATACATCAACGGCCTGGTGGAAGAGGTTCGGGGATATATAGAAGCAGCCGGCATCAAGGCCGATATAGAAGGGCGTGCGAAGCATTTCTTTTCCATCTACAAAAAAATGGTGAATCAGAACAAAACTCTGGATCAGATATACGACCTTTTTGCCATAAGGATAATAGTCAGCGACATCAAAAATTGTTACGCTGCTTTGGGAGTTATGCACGAGAATTACACTCCCATTCCGGGGCGATTTAAGGACTATATCGCCATGCCCAAGCCCAACATGTATCAGTCTATCCACACAACATTGATAGGGCCCACAGGAACGCCTTTTGAGATCCAGATCCGCACCTATGAGATGCACCGTACCAGTGAATACGGTATCGCCGCCCACTGGAAATACAAGGAGAGTGGTGAGGGTGCTACGCTTAACCAGGAGGAGGAAAAGCTTTCCTGGCTGCGTCAGATATTGGAATGGCAGCAGGACATGTCGGATAACAGGGAGTTCGTTTCCCTGCTGAAAAGCGACCTTAATCTGTTTTCGGATATGGTATTCTGCTTCACGCCTACCGGCGATGTCAAGAACCTGCCCATGGGATCTACTCCCATTGATTTTGCTTACAGTATTCATTCCGCTGTTGGCAATAAGATGGTGGGCGCCAAGGTCAACGGCAGGCTTGTTCCCATAGACTATACCATCCAAAACGGCGACCGGATTGATATAATTACTTCCCAGAATTCCAGAGGTCCCAGCCGGGACTGGCTGGCTCTGGTTAAATCCACCCAGGCCAAAAACAAGATTAACCAGTGGTTCAGAAGTACCTTCAAGGAAGAAAATATTATAAAAGGACGGGAGCTTATAGCAGAATCCGCCCGCAACAAGGGTATCCTGCTTCCGGATATTAACAAGCCCATTTACCAGGAGAAGGTCATCCGCAAATACGGTTTCCATGACTGGAATGCAGTGCTGGCCGCCGTCGGTCAGGGCAGCCTTAAGGAGGGCGCTGTAGTTAACAGGATGCACAGCGCATATCTCAAGGATAATCCTCTGGAGGTCACTGATGAGGATATCTTAGAGCGTACAGAGCATAAGAAGGAGCATCCCCACGATTCATCTGCCTTCCGATCCAAGAGCGGCATCATAGTACAGGGGTTGTATGATGTATCGGTTCGCTTTTCAAAGTGCTGTAATCCGGTGCCCGGAGACGAGATAGTTGGTTTCGTTACCCGTGGCAGGGGTGTTACCATTCACAGAACCGATTGCGTCAACATTATTAATCTGGCTGATACGGACAAGGCGCGTCTCATCGAAGCGGAATGGCAGCCTGAGCTTTTGGATCAGCAGAATAATTCTCTATACGAGGCAGAGATTCACATTTACGGCAATAACCGGACCGGACTTCTGGTGGATATTTCCAAGATTTTTACCGAGAGAAATATTGATATTTCAAGCATGAATTCCCGTACCAGCAGGCAGGGTGTAGCTACAATTGATGTATCATTCGGAGTCAAGAGCCGCCAGCAATTGGGGCATCTGATAGACTGCATCCGTAAGATTGAAAGCGTCATAGATATTGAGAGGGCTACAGGCTGACGGATCGGCGTTTTATCGTTCTTTCCAGGTGCGTCATTTTAAAATTTTTCGAGGTGTATTATGTCAAAAATAATTATAGATCAGTTTATAGTAGGTCCTGTTCAGACGAACTGCTATTTTGCCACCAACTCTGACACCAGGGAGACCATAGTAATAGACCCTGGAGACAGCGGTACCAAGCTGGCGGAACTGGCCAGGGAGCTGGACTGCCATCCTGTTGCTATTTTGCTCACACATGGCCATTTTGACCACACTGATGGCATTAAGGATTTTCGGGATGCTTTTTCTGATATAAAACTGGAGGTCTATGCTCACGAGGATGAGAAGGAGCTTTTAGCAGATCCCAGTTTGAACCTTTCGTCTGATATGGGTTTTGGCCATCAACATTACAAGGCGGATCATTTTCTTAAGGATGGACAGATTCTGCACATGGCAGGTTATGATATTACTGTACTTCACACTCCGGGGCATACCCTTGGTGGGGTCTGTTATTATATTCCAGAAGAGGGAGTTTTGTTCAGCGGGGATACTCTTTTTTGCGGCTCAATCGGCAGAACTGATTTTCCGAATGGCAGTGCCAGCCAGCTTATCAATTCCATCAAAGAAAAATGTCTTACCCTGCCGGACGACACAAAGGTTTACCCGGGACATGACAGCACCACTGTAATTGGCGACGAGAAAAAATATAACTTTTTCCTGCGATGAATACAGAACATTTTACCGTTTCAATTAATGATGAAAGTTTTGCTTATGATGTCCGTTCTCTGCTGCGGGCATTTTTTGAGCAGTGTGAAGTGGATTTTGTACCGGTTTCTGATGGCGGCAATCCGGATATTCAGGATAAAAGCATCGACCTTGTCATAAACATTTCAGATGGTGTTATTACCCAATGCTATCACGGGGTTACAAAAACTGTTCCGGCAAACGGTGAACGATCCGAAGTTAAAAACTCATTGAAGCTGCTGCTCTACGATACTCTGTCAGAAGAAACGGGACGAGTTCTGCCTTGGGGAGGACTTACCGGGATTCGTCCTGTCAAGCTGGTTATGAAGCAGCTTGAAAAAGGATTGTCAGAATCCCAAATCCATGAATTTACGGCAAGTCAGTACCGGGTATCTCCGGCCCGTTCCAAGCTGGCATATGATATTGCCTGCCGGGAAAGGGTTTTGCTGTCTGATGTAAATGAGGATTCCTACTGTCTTTATATAGGGATTCCGTTTTGTCC
>CAJOFQ010000024.1:0-15700 GCA_905233955.1 uncultured Lachnospiraceae bacterium | reverse complement strand
TAAAGAGCTTAGCGCCACTGCCAAAATGTTTGAAGGGCGCACTCTGGATTCAATATACATAGGTGGGGGAACTCCCACATCACTTTCCGCAGAACAGATTTTTCACCTGCTAAATCATGTAAAAAATACTTTTGATCTGTCGAAGCTCAGGGAATGGACCATAGAAGCCGGAAGACCTGATTCACTTACTCCGGAAAAGCTTAAACGCATACGCTGCGTTGGAGATTTGAGAATCTCAATCAATCCTCAGACTTTTTGGCAGAAGACCCTTGATATTATAGGCCGTGCCCATACCACTGATGATGTTATAAGTGCCTATAATATGGCCAGGGAATTTGATTTTTCCTGTATCAACATGGATTTGATAGTCGGGCTCCCCGGGGAAAGGGAGGCGGAGGTATCATATACCCTTAATAAGGTTTTAGAGCTTGCCCCGGATAATCTTACAGTCCACTCTCTTGCCCTAAAGCGGGCATCCAGGCTCAGTGAAACCTTAAAAAGCTACAGCGGGGATTCCTTTTTCCAGTCAGAAGCAATTATGGAGCTGGTGCATGGCGCCGCAAACTCCCTTGATATGAAACCCTACTATCTGTATCGTCAAAAGGATATCGCGGGAAATCTGGAGAATATCGGCTTTGCTCCTTACGGCAAGGAAGGAATTTATAATATTCTGATCATGGAAGAAGTGGTTGATATCGCCGCCTGCGGAGCCGGAGGAGTCAGCAAACGGATATACAATTCCAACAAGCCCCAGCGCGCGGCAAATATCAAGGATGTAGATCAATACATCAGCCGGATTGATGAGATGATCGATCGAAAAAGGCGGCTGTATTTGGCTTGACATTCCACAAGCATTATAGTATATTGTCATCGTTGGTCATTTGATCAGGATGCTGCTGTGGCACAGTCGGTAGCGCACCTCATTGGTAGTGAGGAGGTCACCGGTTCGATTCCGGTCAG
This sequence comes from uncultured Lachnospiraceae bacterium, assembly GCA_905233955.1. Lineage (GTDB taxonomy): Bacteria > Bacillota > Clostridia > Lachnospirales > Lachnospiraceae > RGIG4930. Next base: position 14,740 of record CAJOFQ010000024.1, on the reverse strand, counting down.
CAGCTTGGGGAAGGCTTTCCGGAATTCCGGGAAGCTTTTTTTGTAAGGAGATCTCATATGAGCTTTGCACATCTTCATGTCCATACCCAGTACAGTCTGCTGGATGGTTCCAATAAAATATCAGATTATGTTAATAAGGTAAAAGAGCTTGGCATGAGCGCCGCAGCCATCACGGATCACGGCGTAATGTACGGAGTAATAGATTTTTATCGTGAAGCAAAAAAAGCCGGCATCAACCCGGTCCTGGGCTGCGAGCTGTATGTCGCTAACGGATCCCGTCATGAAAAGGAGAATGCGGAGGGGGAAGACCGGTACTATCATCTTATTCTGCTTGCCGAAAACAACACAGGCTATTCCAACCTCATGAAGATTGTCTCCATAGGCTTTGTGGAAGGATTTTATTATAAGCCAAGGGTGGATTTTGAGACTCTTGAAAAATACCACGAAGGACTTATCTGCCTGTCAGCATGTCTGGCAGGGGAGGTTCCCCGATTGATTCAAAAAGGCCACTTCGATGAAGCTTTGGAGTGTGCTAAAAAATACGATAAATGCTTTGGACATGGTAATTATTTTCTGGAGCTGCAGGATCATGGAATTGCAGCTCAGCAGACCGTTAATGCTGCCCTTGTCCGCATAAGCAAAGAAACAGACATCCCTCTTGTGGCGACAAACGACTGCCACTATACCAACGCTTCTGACGCGGCTGCTCATGATATTCTGCTGTGTATCCAGACAGGAAAAACCGTATCCGATGAGAATCGTATGCGCTACGAAGGCGGTCAGTATTTTGTCAAATCAGAAGATGAGATGAAGGCACTCTTTCCGTATGCTCCCCAGGCTATTGAAAATACTGCTAAAATTGCTGATCGCTGTCATGTGGATATAGAATTCGGTGTGACCAAGCTGCCGCATTTTGATGTACCGGAGGGTTATGATTCTTACGGTTATCTGAAAAAATTATGCGACGACGGTCTGATAAAAAGATATGGTGATGATGCTCATCTTCACGAGGAACAGCTTGAATACGAACTTAATGTTATCAGAAAAATGGGCTATGTGGATTATTTCCTTATAGTCTGGGATTTTATCAATTACGCCAGAACCCACGGAATACCTGTAGGACCCGGAAGGGGCAGCGCTGCCGGAAGTCTGGTATCCTACACCATGGGAATTACCAATATCGATCCGATCCGATACAGTCTGCTGTTCGAAAGGTTTTTAAATCCGGAGCGAGTGTCCATGCCGGATATTGATGTGGATTTTTGCTACGAGAGAAGAAGCGAAGTCATAAAATATGTAGTGGAAAAATACGGTTCGGACTGCGTTACCCAGATTGTAACCTTTGGCACCCTGAAGGCCAAGGGCGTGATCCGTGATGTGGGAAGAGTGTTGGAGTATCCCTATCAGTTCGCGGACACAATCGCAAGGTCTATTCCTGATGAGCGCCAGGGATTCCCCATGACAATTGACCAGGCGCTTACTACTAACCACGAATTAAAAAGCCGCTATGATAATGAAGAAGATGTGAAAAAAATCATAGATACAGCCAGACAGCTTGAAGGTCTGCCCAGACAGTCATCTATGCACGCGGCTGGTGTCGTTATCTCACAGAAGCCCATGTATGAATATGTGCCCCTGGCTCTTGCCAAGGACGGCAGCGTGGTGACACAGTTTACCATGACCACCATAGAAGAGCTGGGTCTTCTTAAAATGGATTTTCTGGGGCTTAGAACCCTTACTGTTATAGCTGATACTGTAAGAATGGTTTCGGACAATCATTCTGTAAGCATCGACATCGACAAGATTGATTTTGATGATCCACAGGTTTACAAATCCATAGCTTCCGGACACGACGAGGGAGTGTTCCAGCTGGAAAGTCAGGGAATGCAGTCCTTTATGAAGGAACTGGCTCCAAGTAATCTGGAGGATATTATTGCGGGAATATCGCTGTACCGCCCCGGTCCCATGGATTCAATTCCTGATTATATCCGGGCCAAAAATAATCCCCAGTCCATAACCTACCTGTGTCCTCAACTGGAGCCAATACTGGCTCCCACATATGGCTGCATAGTCTACCAGGAGCAGGTAATGCAGATAGTACGGGATCTGGCAGGTTATTCCCTTGGAAGAAGTGATCTGGTGCGCCGCGCCATGTCCAAAAAGAAAATCTCTGTTATGGAGGAGGAACGCCGCCGCTTCGTGTATGGCGATCCCGAAGCTAATGTAACCGGCTGTATAAAAAATGGAATACCGGAGGCAATAGCCAATAAAATTTTTGACGACATGGTGGATTTTGCCAGATATGCCTTTAATAAATCCCACGCCGCAAGCTACGCGGTTGTAGCTTATCAGACCGCATGGCTAAAATATTATTATCCTGCTGAATTCTTTGCGGCTCTAATGACCTCGGTAATGGATAACACCAACAAAATATCCGCTTATATCGCAACTTGCCGCAATAATAATATTCCTGTGCTGCCTCCTGATATCAATTCCGGAGAGGGAGCCTTTGTAGCAAAGGATGGCAAGATACGCTACGGAATGTACGCCATCAAAAGCATAGGCACAGGTATGATCGACGCTATAGTTAATGAACGAAAGGCAAATGGCGAATATCGTTCCATAGATGATTTCCTTGGCAGACTTAACGACGGCGATATCAACAAAAGAGCCATTGAGAATCTTATTCTATCAGGCGCCTTTGACAGCCTTGAGGGCAATCGTCGTCAGAAGATTATTGCTTTTCCCAGATTGATAGATGAGAAAAAAAGGGAAAAAAAGACCTCCACTCCGGGCCAGATATCTCTGTTTGACATGGGGGATTCTTCTGATAACGAATTCCGGTCCAAATTACCAGTTGCAGAGGAATTTGATAAGGCTGAGCTTTTATCCAGGGAAAAGGATGTTATCGGAATTTATATCAGCGGTCATCCTCTGGAGGACGATATTGAACTTATGAAAAAGCACGCTAACGCTTCCGCCAGCGGCTTTATCCAGGATGAAGATTCACAGCTTCGGCTTAAGGACGGACAGAATGTTACCGTAGGGGGCATAATAATCGAAAAGCGGATTCATTTTACCAAAAAAAATGAAGCTATGGCCTTTGTTACAATAGAAGATCTTTATGGAACTATAGAAATATTGGTTTTCCCAAAAATTTACGAGACATACCGGGCACTCTTGATGGAGGATAATAAAATTTTCATTAGGGGAAGGGTGAGCCAGGAAGAGGAAAGGGATTCCAAGCTTATTGCGTCTGAAATTTTTTCATTTGACGATGCGCCCAAGGAGCTGTGGATCCGTTTTTCAGACAGCAATGACTACGCTTTGCATAAGGACAGGCTGTATACGCTTTTAAGGAACAGCTCTGGTAAGGACAGGGTGGTTTTGTTCCTCCAAAGTCCAAAATCCGTAAAGCGGCTTTCCGACAGATGGAATGTAAAAGCGGAGGACGATTTTGTCCGGATTCTGGCTAATGATTTCGGTATGGAAAATCTCATAATAAAATCTTGAATTTCATAGTAGAAAAGATTAGAATAGTTTTTGATATATAGGTTTGGGGCTGCCCGATGGCAGACTGACGACGAATATGGGGGAAATACACATGAGTAAAGAGATCAACACCATTGGTGTCCTGACAAGCGGCGGCGATGCTCCCGGAATGAATGCAGCGATCCGCGCTGTAGTCCGCGAGGCCATCACAAAGGGCAGAAAAGTCAAGGGTATTAAGAGAGGCTACGCAGGTCTCCTGGACGGTGACATTGAGGATATGGATCTGTTTTCCGTATCTGACATTATCGGACGCGGCGGCACCATTCTTCAGACAGCCAGATGCCTGGAATTCGTTGAGGAAGAATATCAGATTAAGGGTGCCAATATCTGCAAGGAGCATGGCATTGACGGTCTGGTAGTTATCGGAGGAGATGGTTCCTTTAAGGGCGCCCAGAAGCTTGCAGCCCACGGCATTAACACCATTGGTATCCCCGGTACCATTGATCTCGACATTGCATGTACTGAATATACTATCGGTTTTGATACCGCGGTCAACACAGCTATGGAAGCTATCGACAAGGTTCGTGATACATCCACTTCCCACGACCGCTGCTCCATCATTGAGGTTATGGGCAGGGGCGCAGGCTACATTGCTCTGTGGTGCGCCATCGCCAATGGCGCCGAGGATGTTCTGCTTCCGGAGCGCTACGATTATGACGAGCAGATTCTGATCAACCACTTGATTGAAGGCCAGAAATTAGGCCGTCATAATCACATCATTGTTAATGCTGAGGGTATCGGACATTCTGCTTCTATGGCCAAGCGTATCGAAGCCGCAACCGGAGTTGAGACCAGAGCTACTATTTTAGGTCACATGCAGCGAGGCGGCAGTCCTACATGTAAGGACAGGGTTTACGCATCTACAATGGGCGCTTTGGCTGTGGATCTGCTCTGTGAAGGCAAGACTAACCGCGTGGTTGGATATCGTCATGGTGAGTTTGTGGATTTCGATATCGACGAAGCATTGGCTATGACCAAGGATCTCGATGAATATCAGGTAGAGCTTACCCGTTCACTTGCTTCTACTTCATGATCACTTCTAATTCCAACAGCAGAATCAAATATATAATTAAGCTTCAGCAAAAAGCCCGTTTTCGACAGGAAGAGGGGCTTTTTGTCTGTGAAGGTGTACGCTTTGTAATGGAGGTTCCTGTTAATCTGCTTTTCGAAGTCTATGTAACGCCAGAGAGGGCTTCAGACACCAGATTATCAGCCTGGCTTGATAACATCACAGCAGCCGGTATTCCGATAAACGAAGTACAGGAGTCTGTCATGAATCACATGGCTATGACAATGCATCCCCAGGGGATCCTTGCACTTGCCAGAATTCCCCGTGCTTCACTGGAGGATCTGACAGACGAACCCCATTCGCTTATTATCTGTCTGGAGCATGTATCTGATCCCGGCAATGCTGGTACAATTTTCAGGACTGCCGAAGCTGCCGGAGCAGGTGGAGTTATAGTTGACAGACTTTCATGTGATTGTTTTTCTCCAAAGGTTGTACGGTCAACTATGGGCAGTATTTTCCGTATGCCATGCGTCATTACGGATGATATGCCACAGATGATAAATAAGCTTTCATCCAAAGGTTTTAACACCCTTGCAGCAGTGGCAGACGCCGACACAGTGTCATATGATGCTGTTAGTTATCTTGATAATACGGCCATCGTAATAGGCAACGAAGGCGACGGTCTTAGTTCCGGTGCCATTGCGGCGTGCAGCCGTTCCATTTTTATACCTATGCATGGTGCTACAGAATCATTGAACGCATCCATGGCAGCAGGAATCATCTTGTTCGAAGCAGCGAGGCAGAGAAGACATGCGGATATGGTTTAAGGAAATAAGCGGCACACATCTGGTCAGGGATATTACCATAGAGGATTACTCTGAGGATTCTCGCACTCATAAGATAATGAACGCACTGGATGAGGCTTGTCACGAATTAGATCTCGCCAGACCTATATGGCTCGACGGGACTATTAATGATTTTAAGAGAACCGCAAGAGCGCGTTTTACCCAGGATGCCTTTGTGGAGGAGCTGCCATTTGATTATCTGGAGATACATGTTATAGAGGAGGATTATTAAACATCATAAATTTTTCACAAATTTTCATTCATTTAATGTGTTACTTTTGTGAATATTGTGGTAGAATATCTCATATGGAATGGTAACTGTTTGGGAGAATATATTATGGATCAGGCGGAATATGTAAGAAGATGCAGAAATGAGGGCATTGACACTTGGAATTCCATGATGCTGTTGTATAATTCAGCTTTGAAGGAGATGGGCACCAAGGTTGAGATACTGAATGATGAATTCAAGCACACGCATCAATACAACCCCATCGAATATGTCAAGTCCAGAGTCAAGAGGCCTGAGAGCATCATTAAGAAACTTAAGAGATATGGTTATCCTGACACCATCGAGAATATGGTCACTTACTGTAATGATATTGCCGGACTTAGGATAGTATGCTCTTTTACTTCTGATATCTATCGTCTGGCGGATATGATAGGCCGTCAGAGTGATGTTACGGTTTTATCCATTAAGGATTATATCAAGAACCCCAAGGAGAGCGGTTATAAGAGCTATCATATGCTGGTGTCTTTGCCGATTTTCCTGTCTGACAATGTTGTCGAGACCAAGGTTGAGATTCAGATACGAACCATAGCCATGGATTTCTGGGCATCTCTGGAGCATAAGATATATTACAAGTTCGAAGGCGATGCTCCCGATTATATCAGCCGGGATTTGCGGGAATGTTCAGGTATAGTCGCCATGCTGGATGCCAAGATGCTTTCCCTCAATGAGGCGATTATGCAGGCCCGAGGCGAGAACAATGATGTAGAAAAGGAAGAAGGCATTAGCAAGATCATAGTCTCCGAGGTTGAAGAGACGGTTGCGTGAAAAGAATATCCCAATAGGCTAAAGAACCGGGGCCGATCATTTGTTGATCACCCCGGTTTTTTTACCCTCATCTCTGACACGGTATATGCAGTTAGTTAAACTGCTCATACCCTAAAGGACTGACTTTGCATCGCAATTTGCCGCTACCATACTTACTCTGAAGCTGTAGCTGAAATTATGGAATTGCTTCCGGCACCTTCATCTGCTGCAGCCTTCGTACTATCAGTATTCGATGTATCTGCATTCTTGTTGGCAGAATTCTTCCAGTCGTCAAATTTCTTGAGGACTGAATCATAAGTATTCTTCGAGATATCAGGAAGCTCCTTGCCCCAGCTCTTGGTAGCCTGCTCGAAACCTTTCTTGAATGCTTCAAGCATTTGATCAGCCTTCTCAGGATCATCCCCTGCCAATGCCTTGGCAAAATCCAAGATACGATCCGATGTCTGCTCTACTCCCCAGTAACCATCCTCAGCGATATCTGCCTGAGCCTTGGCCTTGGTCTCAGCATCAACAGTAAAATCCCCTCCTGCGAGGAATCTCCACATGTCATCAGCGGTACCAATTGCCTTGCCCTGGCCTTCCATAGTCTTCCTTACTATCTCTAACAGTTGGCTGGCTCGCTGTTCGGCGTCAGCCTTGAGCTGGGATACTATGGCGCTGCGATCATTTTTAGCAGTTGAATTAACAGCAGTGCTGCTGTCATCGTCCGAAGATTTCTCGTAGACAGCCGCTTCGCTGAAGCCTGTTGTATTATTGGCAGCCGCAGTGTCCTTGGTGTCTGTGGATGCAGCTTCCTTGGTGTCTGTATCAGTTGACTGTGTAACCTTTGTGCCGGATGTCTGATAAGCGGCAGCAGCGTTTGCAATGCTGGTGTTCAGATCTGTACCCATAGTATTCCTCCTTAAAATCTGTTGGATGCCTGTGCTGTCAACAATTTACGCCTAGCGTTCATTGAAATTATCAGGCTCCTCTAAAAACTCCTTCCGTGGACATGGAAAAATCCGGTTCATATGTTGAAGTGATAATCCCACTCATTGGTATATATCGGCAGAAAAAATTATAACTTTATAGCAAAAGCGTGATTGACAAAAAAATTTTAGGTGGTAATCTGAACTGGCGTAACCGCATCATATAACATCTGATTATTTTCAAGAATGTCATCATTCGATTCCAAAACCCTTTCCGCATAAACAACCTCCGCCGGCATAAATCCATTCCTTGTGATTTTCTTCCACCCTGATTCGTTGCCTTCATAATACACAGTCACATTATTAGCACCGTCAAATGCTCTTGATCCTATCACACTTACTGTATCTGGCAGATTTAATCTTTCCAGAGCGAACGCCTCTACATAGAGTCTTGCAGGGATTTTTGTAACGCCGCTTTTTACAGTAATCTCAGTGATCCCGGAACCCTTGAACGGCGATCCGGCAGTAGTCCTGGCGACTACTGTCACATCACCGGCTATCTCTAAATAAGTCATTCCAGAACAATCCTGAAAAGCATAGTTACCTATTGTCTTCATACTTGCAGGAAGGCTTACGCTCTCCAGAGAGCTGCACCCAATAAACGCGTTCTCCTCTATGAATGTCATTCCCTCCGTCAGTTTTATTTCAGAAAGATTGACAGCATTTTTAAACATTCCGGCACATACCTTTTGACAGCCATCGTCCCATATTGCACGGTCAACTGCCGAGCCCTCAAACGCTCCGGAAGCCGAAGCAATTTGCATAGGAATGGTAACCTCCCTGCATCCACTAGAATAAAATGCCATCGGCGAAACAGAAATCACATCCCCAGGTATTTCAACAATTGGATCATCAATTTGTACACTATCAAGTGTATTACCATCGGACATGATTATCTCCTGACCTTCTATAAGATTATTCCATGGCGTAAACTCATATTTCGCAGAGTATGAGCCATACGCTTCCTGCATAGACAATTCTATTGGAATTACCAGGGCATACTCTCCTGCTCCATATTCTTTAAAGCTCTCATCCAGCGGAATCTCCACAGTCAAAATGGAGGGGATTTCCTCTCCTCCATTTTGGTTGATAAAGCCTCTTCTGGCAGACATAGTGCCGCTTACACTTACTACTGTTCCATCCGGTACTGACTTTCTTCCCACAGGGGTGTCCATATAATAATTATCCGGCAGCAAAACAGTTATTATCCGATGCATATACTGATATGATGAATACTCTTTCAGGCTGCCGCTCCCCTGAAGCTTCCGGGATGACGGATCAAATGTCAGATCTATCTGCGTATCAACAGTTACAGACATGGGCTTTGCAGACGCAAAAGCCGTCATTTCAAAATATTTATTTGATCCAAATAAGCTTCCGGCTGCAAAAAATGCAGCCAAAGCAATAATAAGAAACTTATTCATAACAACCCTCCCAAAGCATTAATCACTGGATTCTTCTGATATTATAAGAGGGATATAAGTCGTATAGGTTCCGGTGGATGAAGGAATAAACCCTTTTCCCGGTACTGAGACACTGAGAGTTCCTGTCTCTCGTGGTGAATTTGACTCATTAATGTCAGACAGATTAGTAAGACAATCCTGCTTTGTCCAAACGCTCTTGGACAGGTTGACCGAAAAACCCGTTTTGCCCTTTACAGATGCAGCGTTCTCATCAGGGTCATACACATTGCCAAACCTGGATGAATCCTGGTTAATCGTTATCTGCGCCTGTTTTCCTGCCGGTAATATTCCGCTGCAGTATATACTTGCAGTGTTTGAGAATTTTCCGGTTGTATCGTTATATACAAGCGGCAGATTAATCGGTATGCTGGCAATACAATTGTAGCCGAGGCTGTTAAGCACATCCTCATCAATAGTAAATCGCGCTTCAACTTCACTTGAAGCACTGCCATCCGCAGGGACAGTAACCTCATCTGCCAGAGCCTCTGCCGGCAGCACAAGAACTCCCGTCATAGCCGCCATAATGAGCAATTTGGTAAAACATGTCATAATATTATTGTTCGTTTTTATAAATTTCATTTTTAACTTATCTCCTGTAATATATACATATGATTTAATTTGTCTCATTTTTTATATTTGTGCGAAGTGTAATGTCCGATGAAATCGGGATGTTGGTATTTTTGCGATACACCTTTACCGCTACATCAATATCAGACTCTCCCTCAGGGCAAAAATCTCCTGCCGGTATCCTCACTGTAGTTCCCGGACGAATACGATTGGTTTTGTAAAGTTCGTTTTTGGAGAGCTTTTCAAAAAACGAAAAATCAACATCGTACGCGTTGTCCTCGGGATATGGAATCAGAATGTCAGGGCTTTGGGCACTGATGGTATAATCCGGTAAAACCGCAACATTTAATCTCTGCGGATCAGCAGTCATATTGTCGTTACCATCTGCGATGTCAGAGGTGTAATCAGCCTCCCAGATAATTCCTGCCGGTTTGTTCCACAGCTTGATCAATAATAAAATCAGCATGGCTACCATCAAAAAATACAAAGGCAGAAATAATATCCACAGAAATTTTTCTGCGTAAGAATCCTCCGATGAATCCGAAGCAGTTTTCCTGACTGCAAGTGCTCTGTTCCCAGATCTTCTGTTCTCTGATTCTCTGTTCCCTGGTTCTCTGTTTTCTGATTCTCTGTTCCCTGGTCCTTTTGCCGCGACAGATCCGTGTTTAAGCACAGCCGCAGCCCTTTCCTTGAATTGTTTTATACTCATATATGCTCCTTATTCTTATGACTTGTTTGCTGTCTTTTGATGCTGGCATGAGAATTGTGACCTTTTAGCCTTTGAATCATCATATCATGCCGCTATCTTTGCTGCTGTAATATGAACATTGTGAAAAAATGGAGGCAGCATCAGATGACTGGTTGCTGTAATAATGATGATGTGATCATCCATCTTCAGGGCACATCCGCTCTGATAATTATTCCTTTTCCGACATGGCATCCTGAAAAACTCATAGCCCCTGTGTGCTCCGGTTATAATATCCCTGGCCTCAGCATAGGTGAATGGTGTCCATTTCTCCAGATAGCTATGCGAATCACATGCCCTTTTGGAAAAAGGGATTATCTTAATACCTATGTGTATATCATTAAGCTTTGCCGGATAATCATAACGAATACGATAACCATCCATATAAGTTTCATACCGTATTCGATAATGCGATATGGAACTGACTGCGCTCATACTGCCATCCACCCTGCGGCATCCATTTTCTTCCACGCACCGATACTTGTGCATATACTTTTATAGGTGGTATTTGGAACCTTGATACGGTGATCGTTAGACATAATTATAAAATATTCGTCAGTGTCTTTTTCAATGTAGGTGGCTCTTATATGATTCATGTTAACATAATATTTCCGGCCTACTTTGATAAATGCATCTGATAACTGCTTTTGATGAGATGAGAGAGTCGCTTTTTCAGTGATATATTTCCTGGATGGAACTTTGGGATCGTTAACATACCACAGCGAATAGATTTTATCACTTTCTATATACATGATCTGATCCTCTTTATAGCAAAAGAGGACTCTGCCGCTCTTAATGGTGTATTCTCTGTCCTTGTCCTGAGGCACAACAAAGTGCAGCATATTGATAAGCTCGTCGCAGATTAGCGCGCACATGTCAATAGAACGGCGAATGTGTTCTTCTCCGCGGTGGATCATAACATCAAATGACCCCATTATCATTCCTGTGCCTTGCTCGGTGATCACGGATTGACAGGGCTTAACAGGCTCTACAGATAGCTGGTCAGTATCTTTGTAGATCTCGTTAATCTGAAGGACTGCTTTAGAAAGTGCATTTCTGCCTGAATTGACGATGTTGTCGATCTTGATGACCGGCTCATCGCAAAAGATAAAGTGTCCGGGGATGTCTCCCTGACCAAGCAGATATTTCACTGCCTGCTCAGCGATAGATTCTAGCATCATAATTTTCCTCCTGATAAATTCCAGTAAAAGACCTTTTGTCGCTTACCATAAAACTGTGTTAATTGCAACTGAGCAATTTTCGCAGCCGCTTTCTAGAATTGCGATACGCCCTTTACTCACAGGGAGATTTGATGATGATCATCATCCCAGGGAAATGACCCTTACTCCATTTATTAAAACAAATTTCATAACTCTTGTCCACAAGAATTACACCGAGTACGGAATTTTTTGATATAAATTTTTGTAAGTGTAACTGCTGGTGCAGGTTATTATATGTATGTGTATTTGTATGACATAGCTGTCAACTGCGTTTACTTCGTAAGCGCTCTCTGAATGTCCGCGTACTGCTTCTTTTTAACTTCCTTCGTCATAACATTGTACTGCTTGCGCAGGATGAGCTTGTCATTGGTAAGATTAATATTTGCTCCCTTCCTAAGCTTCTCCTGAACCTTGGTAAGCTTCTTGTCATAATCAGATATCTCCTTTGCAAATCTACGCTCAGTAAGGCGATATGCCTTGCGGAATTTGGCATTAGCCAAGATCTTACGGTAAATATCCGGATGATGCTGCTTGGCATAGTACATATAATGCAGGATATAATATTTAAACTCAGCGTATGCCAATCTGTCACTCTCACCTTCGCTGATGAATGACTCCCATGTATCGAAGTTATCATCGAACTTGTCTCTGTAGGAATACAGCTTGTTATTGGAATTCATACCCCAGCAGTATCCGCCAAACTCATTAAGCAGACCATAAACCCCGTCCACATCTGAACGCTGATTGCCTGAAACATCCACAATATAAGTCTTGAATCTGTCACCGCTTTCATAATGGTAAGCAGCAGTGCGGCAGCGCTTGGGAACGCTCTTTGCCATCTCCTTGGAGGGGTATACATCTGTAAAGTTGACCTTGATGGACTTCTTGTTGCCTATATAAATACGCTCCGATTCCTGGTCACTGAACCAATAGGATGGGATGGCAAATTCGTGAAATGCTTCGTGGGATACTGTATCAAGGGTATCCTCTGTCGGCGCATCCGGCGAAAAATACATAGTAGTAAGCATAAAGAAAAAGCTTCCATCAGAATCCAGCGCGTATTTGGTCAGATATGCCCCATCCTTGTCATAGGCCGAAAGAAGCTTCTGGATGTTGGCTTCACTGACTGTGGATTTCTGATCTGGTACACTCGCTGCAGATACCTCCTGGGCCGTAAGTAATCCTGTCTCCAGGGGGCTGCATGCCAACGCAGCAGCTATTAACAATGATGCTGCACGAAGCCTCGTCTTCTTGCTAAAATTGATTCTTGACATAATTATTCTTCTCCTTATATTTTATTTTAATATTTATGGTGAGAATCCGAGATCCAAAGCTCCTCTTGACTGCGATACACTAACCATATCATAAACCATCGTGATTATCTCTCGGCAATTATTATATTACGATTAATTTAACTGCGGTTAAAAAATGCGGCTTCTAATAACGAAGCCGCATCTAGTACAATTAAAATATCCTACAAGGATCAGCCCTGAGAAATAGCGCCTGTCGGGCAAACACCTGCACAAGTACCACACTCGATGCAAGCACCCTCATCGATCACATACTGGCTGTCTCCCTGGGAAATAGCGCTAACCGGGCACTCCGGCTCGCAGGTTCCACAGCTAACACAAGCGTCAGAAATAACATAAGCCATGATCAAGTCCTCCTCTTCTATTCAGAATAATAAGAATAAATACATAAGTAGAGTAATTCTACATTATATATATTAGAATTTCAAGTGTTTTTTTGGTATTTTATACCAAAGATTGTACTATTTGAGGAACTATTTCTTCTTGCGATCCAAGTTCTCCGTCGGGATGCCCAGAGCCTCCAGTTGTGCCTTGGCAATAGATATTTGATAGTCAATCTCATCATCCCTGTCCGGGGCGGATTTGATACGCTGAAGGTCTGTGTATTTCTCAATCCATTTTTCAGTTTGTTCACCCTGATTAGCCATATGTGACCCCCTTATGCTTTATTGCTCGCATGGAAATTTGTGACTTTATGACCCGCAAAACATGAGCAATGTAGTGGATTTTGCATAAAAATCCACGAGAATTGCGAATGTTTTAGCAGCACATTGCACACAAAGTGTGCGTGCTGCGTATCATAAGTTGGGGGCAAATACTTTTGACCCCAACATCATTTTATGAAACTAACACATGTTATGCCTACATGTCAATGAACTTTTGATGCAAAACACATTCTCGCGAACCCATTCTTCTGTATTACCCATTTACTAAGTGTACATCGAGCTGATTGAATGGAATTCCTATATCGTTGGCATCAAATTCCAGTTTGATCTTCTCTAAGGTAGCCCACCTTACTGTCCAATAATCCTCCGTTGGAACCCAAAATCTGACCCCCAGCATCACTGCGCTGTCTGCCAGCTCGTCCACAAATATCTGAACCGGATCAGTCATAAGCCTCCTGTCCTCCTTGTCCAGAATTGCTGTTAATATGATTTTTGCCTTGGCAATATCTTCGTTATAGCCAATGGGAACCTTAAGATCTATCATCCGCTTGTCACTCATAGTGGCATTCGTAAGTGAGCTATTAGCAAGAACGCCATTTGGAATTACTATGATTTTATGGTCGATGGTCTTAAGCTTGGTGTAAAAAACGGTGATCTCGGATACTACGCCCTCATTGCCATGGGTGTGCTCAATAATGTAATCCCCAACTATAAACGGACGAAGCAAGAGTATCAATACTCCACCTGCAAAATTGGACAGTGACCCCTGTAACGCCAGTCCTGCAGCCAATCCCATTGAAGCTATTGCTGCCGCTATGGATGCTGTGGAGACTCCAAACAGCGCAAGAATAACAATTGCCAGTACAATGTATAGCGCTGCTCTGGTCAGAGATGTAAAAAACTGAATTACCCCCTTTTCTACTCCCCGAAGCTCCAAAGGCTTCTGAACCAGCTTGACCACTATCTTAATCAGCCGTACTCCAACAACATAGATAACTATGGCGAACACAACTGACCAGAAGAAACCTATTACATCCGGCAGGATGCTATATAGATAGCTTTTAAATACTCCGTTTGGCATGTTGCCAATCAATTTGCGCACCAGGCTCTCTGTGCCTGATATTATCTCTTCCTGTTGATCTAATACTGACATCTCTATATCAAACCACTACACCCTGAATCATACTAAACTGAGAAAATTCTATCATATTCATATCATGATTCCAACCTTAAAATTCCACTGTCCAGAGACAGATCACACCAAAAGTTAAAACCGTAATGATTGACATTAATCAAAAGCCGTGTATACTGGTGTATATTTTCAGATGCTTGTTTTCAAGAT
>CAJOFQ010000023.1 GCA_905233955.1 uncultured Lachnospiraceae bacterium | reverse complement strand
CTTACTATGATGGATGATCGTAGTTATCCCTATACAGGTATCTTTGAACACCTGAGAAGTATGGTTAAGCGAACCCACACCATCCCTGTATAGCTCCAGAAAATCTGCCCATTCCCAATTCTGCAATAATAAAAGTTCATCATTGCAGCCCAATAGCGTACTTCTATACACTTTTGCGCCTGTTTTTTTGATTTCATCAATATAGGAAGACATCTGATCCAAGCTTCCAGGTTCCTTTTCGATCAAGTAAATCCCTGTGTCCGGTACAATTCCATCCAATGTGTCTGTTAAAAATTTATCATTTAAGAAAACACGATTTACCGCTGCTACTGTATAGTTGTAGCCCGATTTCCACTGCATGATCTCAAGGGGTGAATCGTTCTTTTTTCGTATATCCTCCGCTATCTGCGCACCATATTCATATCTATTTGCGATCACGACCAGAACCATATCACTATGATCCATTGTCATGTATGTAATAGCATGTATCTGACCTCGGTCTCTCTCATTCCAACCCGCCAACCCTTTCTCCCCACGATCCACCTGTATCAGTGAGATAAAGAGAAACGGAAACTCTGTGCCCTCCTTTGCCTTTTCCCAAAACCACTCGTCCTTATACTGCGATTCCTCCGTCCTGAATATCCATATCGACTGTGAAGTGTTCTTCGCTTCCAACTCTCCGTAATGCTCTTCTGTTTTTCTCCACATATTACGGATCTTGGTCTCCTGAGCGAAGACATTCTCCCCTATCCGAATATCATCATAATACCCGAAAGCCTTCCACAGTGCCTGTATGGGGGTATCATTGCTTACAGGAGGAATATAGTCATTGTACAGGACTAATTCTCTTCCAATATTGATGCGTTCTTCCAAATCTGCCCACCAAAAAAGAGACCACATACTGTGATCCCTTTCCACTCATGACTTTGCTGATTCCTTTGTTTTCTTCTTCCTTTCAAACCGAAAACCGTGACCCCTTGCCCATTCAAGATCACGAACATCTATAAATGAGCTGTACTCGCGCTGATTTGTGTTGCTCCCGATAATCGGTTCCTTCCAACTGGGAAACAGCTCGTCTACTGTATACCCTTCCTGTTTCATGTGCCACACCTCCATAGACGCTCGTCTGCATCACATGCAGATCGCATTAAAGCGCCATTTATATTATATATCATACACAGCCTTAATGCCATTGTGAAACATATACAAATATGTGCCGGATACACATGTGCATTATGTCTCCCATACATACTACTCCAACACATGGTCGCCACCAAAATAGCGCAACAAAAAAGCCAGCACTGCTTCCAGCGCCAGCTTAGTTACATCCTTATGCAAAAAATTCTTTTTAGGGTAAGCTCCGCCATCCATGACAATGATCCACATTGTCACAGTCCGTCCGCCCCCTATGATCCGAATCTGACTCGCAAAGCGAATGAAACCGTCAGTGCGATCGTCATCTTGTTTACCAGGTCATCATATCCATCATTTGCTGACCGTCATTATGCTCCTCTTTAGCTCGTTTATATCAAATTCTGAACCGTCATCCAGTCGTGCAATCCTAGAATCCTCACTGGGATACCAGTGTGCTTTCGGGAAGCAGTTAAATCCTGCCTGTGCCTGTCTCCCATTGATCTCAAGCTCCAAAAAAGCCTTGCGGTTGTGCTTGTCCACTTCCACGATCATGTCCTGGAATGCCATCAATGGTCCTTCCATCACAATCCACTTTTTGACCGGCTTTTTATTCTTATCATCCTGATAAAGCCGGTCTTCATACCCGCTGGACATCTCAAGGAGTCCATTACCTTCCCTCAGGGTGTCGATGAATGATTTCTCCTCATCTGTAATGTCCGGAAGATCAAACAGCTCGGCCTCTTCCTCAAACAGGAAATCCGGATCTATCTGCCTTCGCTCCGCCAGACCCAACTCCCTCATGCCGGAATTGATCTCCGGGCGATGCATGCGGATCAGCTGATGTACTTCCTTGATATTCCAATCCGTATACAAGAACACATATCCCGGAAATATCGCCCTGATCTTAACTGCCTTATCCCCCCGCCTGTAATACTCCATGCAAGGGTAAAAAGCCTCTCCATGATCCTCCGGTATGTGTTTCTTCAGAACATTCATCAGCTTATGCTGCTGCGCATCCAGTATGTAGAATACATAATACCGGAATTCTCCAGTCACTTATCCGCCTCACTGCTTTTTACAATCAGAGCCTGTCGCCTCTGGTATCATTAATCACTTACATACGGCACAAATATATCATACTTATACATAATTTTCAACTTCATTTTTAGGCGTTTCATTTTTTACATGTCATTTATATGATATCAGGGTCAAAAGGTCCAAATCATGCGCTAGCGCAATGATTTGAGACTTTGTGACCCGCCCAAACACGAATATATCACGAGAGATATGAGTGTTTGAGCAGCACATTGCACACAAAGTGTGCGTGCTGCGTATCATAAGTTGGGGGCAAATACTTTTGACCCCAACATCATTTATATTTGAGTTCAATTCATTTCCGTAATTTACTTCGTAGGAATTTCAGTAAGGGTTACTGTAACCTGGCTTTCAGTATAACCCATAATGCTTTCTCTTGAAATAGTAACTGTGGCCTGATCCTGGGGCGAGCATTTTGCAAGTGCGTTCTGAAGCTCCTGCATGGAAGATACGCTCTGTCCATTGAATCCTGTGATTACATCACCCTTCTGGATGCCTGCTGCCGCTGCTCCGCTGTCAGCTATAACCTGGGATACATATATGCCTGTAGGCATGTTGTACTGGGCTGCTGTCTGGGCGTTGACATCCACGCCTGCGATACCTAAATAAGCGCCATTTCCTGCTGTAGCTTCATTCAAGCTTGTAATGATCTCGGAAGCATCGCTTATAGGTATTGCATAGCCTGTTCCCTCAACCTCGGTGTCAGCGTATTTTGCGGAAACTATTCCGATTACCTCGCCGTTCATGTTGAGAAGAGCGCCGCCGGAATTGCCCGGGTTGATTGCAGCATCTGTCTGTATAAGCTTGTTGGTGATCATAGTTCCGTCATCTGCCTGAAGAGGAATCTCTCTTTCAAGGGCGGAAATAACGCCTGTAGTTACTGACTGTCCATATCCAAGGGCATTGCCGATTACAACGGCTGATGAACCAACTGCCAGATTCTCAGAGGAACCTATAGTAGCAACCTTGATCTGGTTCAGGGTATCCTGAGGGATATCCTTGACCTTGACACGGACTACCGCAAGGTCTGTATTGGCATCTGTTCCCTGGATCTCGGCTTCTACTGCTGTATCGTCACAAAAAGTAATGGTAAGCTCCCTGGCTCCTGATACTACATGGTTGTTGGTGGCTACATAAAGATATTTATCATCCTGGCTGATTATAAAACCGCTTCCCGCACCTTCGCTTTCAAAACGGCCTACCTGTCCAAACCAGTTCTGGTACTCTGTAACTGTCATAACCGAAACCTGCACAACCGCCGGCATAACATTAGCTGCTATGTCTGAGACATCTGTAACGGTAGTCGCTGTGGAAACTGCCGTGCTGTCAAGCTGTCCGCCTGATGATGAAAGAGTCTTTTCCGCTGTCTGGGCGGTTTGTGACTTGGACTCTATAGCAGGCTGCTGTGCGGTTGTCCCGCCAGTTATAGTATCCGCTACCTTGTTTACACCGGTAAATGCCGCTCCTGCCACAAGGCCAAAGGTCAGTCCCAATGCTCCTGCCCTGACAAGCTTTTTGCCAAAGCCGTCCTTCTTTTTCGGTTTGTCTGCATGAGGTGGCGTAGTATTCTGACTCTGATTAGGTTCGAAGGTGCCATAATCGCTGTTTGGTTTGTAGTCATAATATCCGTAATTACTCATAATGTCCCTCCTTGTATGTGAAAATGTTCATTCTATACATATCTGTCTGTTGCTGCAATTATTTCAAAGAAAAAACGCAAGCGTCATTTGTTCCTGACACTTGCGTATGATAACAGCCATTTGTGATGAATTTGTGATGATAATTTGTGAAGTTTGTGAAATGCAGGATAAACTGGAAAAAACTGCAATATTTCAGTTAAATTCTACTCCACTGTAACGGACTTGGCGAGATTACGGGGCTTGTCCACATCACAGCCTTTGCCGACTGCAACATAGTACGCAAAGAGCTGCAGCGGAATTATGGCCAATGAATTGGTAAAATAAGGATTCGTCTGAGGAATATAGATCACATAATCCGCAACCTTTTCAATCTCAACATTTTCCTCATTGGTAACTGCCAGAATAAAGGCTCCCCTGGTCCGTACCTCAACTATATTGGACATCGTCTTCTTGTAGAGATCAGGTTGTGTGAGGATAGCTCCTACCAGCTTACCTTCCTCTATCAGTGAAATTGTACCGTGTTTTAATTCTCCGCCTGCATAAGCATCTGAATGAATATATGAAATCTCCTTTAACTTCAAAGATGCCTCCATGGAAATGGCGTAATCCAGGCCCCTTCCTATGAAGAAAACATCCCTCGCCGCAATGTAGCGGTTGGCGAATTTCTGAAGGCGCTCCTTATTATTCAGAAGAAGCTCAATCTGATCAGGAAGCTTCTGAAGATCATTGATATATGCTGCAAGCTGGGCATCATCTATTCTGCCATTGACATAGGCGAACTTGACCGCCAGCAAGTACATAGCTATAAGCTGGGCGCTGTAGGCCTTGGTGGTAGCTACGGCAATCTCCGGTCCGGCCCAGGTGTACATCACCTGGTCAGCCTCACGGGCAATGGACGATCCCACTACATTTACAATACCAAGGGTTCTGGCTCCCCTCTCCTTGGCCTCTCTAAGCGCTGCAAGCGAGTCAGCGGTCTCACCGGACTGGCTGATGATGATCACTAATTCATTTTCCTCCAGAATGGGGTTTCGGTACCTGAACTCTGACGCCGCATCTACCTCTACTGGAATGCGTGCCATACCCTCAAAAATGTATTTAACTGACACGCCAACATGGTACGCACTTCCGCAGGCGACGATTCTGATCCGCTTTATCTGTCGTATCTCCTCGTCAGTCATGCCCAGCTCTTCAATGACTATCTGACCCTCTTTGATCCGGGGAGTAAAGGTATCTCTGACAGTCTTAGGCTGTTCATAGATCTCCTTGAGCATGAAATGTTCGTAACCGCCCTTCTCGGCAGCATTCTCATCCCAGTCAATGTGCTTTGATTCCTTTTGAATCTCCTCACAGTCTGCATTAAAGAAGTGAATCTCATCCTCGGAAAGCTCTGCAATCTCTTCATTCTGGATGAAAAATACATCACGGGTGTACTTAAGCACCGCAGGAACATCAGAAGCAATCAGATTGCCATCCTTACCAATGCCCACCACAAGGGGAGAATCCTTACGGACAGCGTATACCCTGTCAGAATGATCCAGGAAAAGTACACCCAGAGCATACGAGCCATCCAGACGGTGCATAACTCTGGCTATAGTCTCTAATGGAGAGGAAGAATCCTGCTTGTAATAGTAGTCCAACAGGTGAACCACAACCTCTGTATCAGTATCGGAGACAAATGTATAGCCCTTGCTAACAAGGCGCTTTTTGATCTTGAGATAGTTCTCGATGATACCATTATGAACCACTGCTATGGTGCGATCAGCGTTAAAATGGGGATGGGCGTTAACATCGGAGGGCTCGCCGTGTGTAGCCCAACGGGTATGCCCGATTCCAACGGTGCCGGGCATTGTAGCCCCATCATGGGTAAGCTCAGAAAGAACCTTAAGCCTGCCCTTGGACTTGGAAGAGAGAATCTCCTCGCCATTTATAACCGCAATACCCGAGGAATCGTAGCCTCTGTATTCCAGCTTCCCAAGCCCGTCCAAAAGAATAGGCGCTGCCTGGCTCTTGCCAATGTATCCAACTATACCGCACATATCTCATTCCTCCCTATCAGTAGCCATAATCCACAGTATCATCTTCATTGAAGCCGCTTATGGATATGATCTGCTCACTCAAGTCGTGTACCGTATCTGAGATCACATGCTCACTGTCATCAAACAGATACACATACATCTCCTTGACATTGCTCTCAAGAGTAGTAGGTACAACCACACTGCCCTTGCTCTTAAGGGTGGCAGTGCGTTTCTCAAAGGGAAATCCGGTTGTATCAACCAGCTCATAATCCTTGTATTCCTTAGCGAGAGAGATCAATTCTGACGCACTCATGCTTGTACTGATGTTCGGGAAAACAGCGTTGATAAGATCATTAAGCTCGATAATGCTGGCCTGCTTGGCTTTTTCAACAAGCTTGGAGACCACTGTACGCTGGCGCTCGGCACGCTTGAAATCGTTACCCGAAGTGTAACGCACTCTGCAGTAAGATGTGGCCTGCACTCCATCCAGTGTCTGAAGTCCTCCTGAGACAAGATTGGCCGGATTACCTGTAACCTTGGCTACTTCGGGTATGTAGTTGACATTCATGATCTTGGCTTCCTCGTCGGTAAGCTCAATCTCTACGCCTCCAACAGCGTCAACCGCAGCCGTTAAGGCGTTAAAATCCACCGATACATAATCGGTAATATCCAAATCCAGGTTGGTATTAAGCATCTCGATGGCGCCCTGAGGTCCGCCGTATTGGTAGGCGTTAGTGGCCTTCTGAAGGCTGTCTTCCTTGACCTCCAGTAATGTATCACGGAAAACCGACAGCAGCCTGACCTCCTGGGTGTCATTATTGATAGAGCACACCATAATGCTGTCAGAATGTCCCGTGTCAAAGTCGCCATTAGAGCGGTTATCCACACCAAAAAGCGCTATGTTGGTGTAGCCCTTGAGCATCTGCTGGGTCTCCTGATCCATCTCGTTAGTACGAACCTCCTGGATGGTATCGTAACCTATCATTCCGAATTTGGTCCATACAAACAGCCCCGCTACAAGTGCCGTAAGCAGTATAACCTCAAAAATAAGCAGTCTCCTGCGGCGCCTGCGTCGGATCTGTTTACGGCTAAGGGATTGTTTTTCTTTTTTGGCCATTTGGTGCTTCCTCTTCCTTGTTTAGCTATACGCAGGTCATAAAGTCACAAATTTCCATGCCCTAAAAGACTAGCTTCGCATCGCTGGCACGAAAAGCATGGCCTTTCGACCCTGTATCGCATTGTATCAAAATCGACATACAAACGCAATAGGTTTGTAACCTTTTAGCCCTTGTATCATGGGCTTATATTCCTGTATAATCGTAATATGAGTAAGATACCGAATCCGATTTTTAAAATAATAGGCTTTGCCGTGGTGGTTTTAAAAAAGGGCACTGAGGACAAAATTGCCGCCTTCGCAGCTCAAGGGGCCTTTTTCATCCTGATGTCGGTGTTTCCCTTTGCCATTTTCCTGCTGCAGATAATGCGCTTTGCACCCATAAGCCAGGAAAGCCTGCTAATGTCTGTGGATTCGATCTTCCCGGAATATCTGCTTCCTACCCTTCATGAGATATTGCAGGAGATTTTTTCAACCTCCACCAATTATGTCCCCTTATCATTTATCACAACTCTGTGGGCATCGTCTAACGCCATGTTCGCCCTGGCCCAGGGACTTGATCTGATATGCAGCGCCAGAAACGCCCGCAATTCCTTTGTAAATCGCATGTGGGCCCTGGTATATACCATTGTGGTGGCACTTCTACTGATCGTAACAGCAGGTTCAGCAGTGTTTTGGAGCTCTATCCGTCATATACTGATGCATCATCGCCCCAGGGGGATTCCGCTTTCTATATATACCTCCGTTATAAAGACCATCTACATGCTGCTTGTACTGACCATTGCGTTTATGCTGATGTACAAAGCCTTCCCTCATAAAAAGCTGTCTTTTATCAAGCAGCTTCCGGGAGCGCTGTTTGCAGCGCTGGGATGGTATCTGTCCTCTGTTGGAATAACCATCTATGTGACCAACTTTAACGCCGTTTCAATGTATGGCAGTCTTACGACTCTTGCACTTGTTATGTTCTGGTTATATTTTTGCAACTATTTTATTATGCTTGGCGCCGAGATCAACGAGATTCTTCGCCGTCATTTTGAGGATTCTGCTTAGGATCATACAGATGATATGGAATGTAGATTTTATTTTTCAAATCGTGCTCCTTGTCATAGGCATAATCCTGCATGCCGTCCAACAGTTCTCTTTTTTCGTATACATTATTCACGAGCTGTGATATAGCCTTGGCCATACCGTCGGCATCCTGTACCACTGTCCCTGTCATGGCCCCATCTTCTATCAGCTTTTTTGCAGCAGCCGTAGCATCTACTCCAAACACCGGAATAACAGTAGATTCTTCCTTTGGAAGATTATATCCCACCGTCTGAAGCGCCCTGACGCAGCCCTCGGCCATGTTGTCATTATTGCAGATTACCAACTCTATCATGTTATCATTGTCCCTGTTATACTGGGACAGATCCGCCATCATGTAATCCTGAGCCGCAGTAAGAGACCATTTTCCGGTCAGATCCAACTGAAAAGCGTCCACACTTTTCAAATTAAAATACACAAGCTTCGGCATGCCGGCGGAAGTAAGGATATCGTTGGCATCCTCTACGGAATATTTGGTTCTGTATATAGCCTCGGCATTTTTTGCCTCGCCCTTGAACATAGCATAGCTGATCTCTCCATTGTCGTTCAGATCCATCTCCTTGAAATGCCTGCTGACATAATCTCCGATCATCTGTCCCTGTAGATGGCCTGCTTCGGCAGGATCGGTCCCCACAAAAGCCACATTGTTATAGTAATCCAGTATAACCCCTTCATCTCCGTCCGCCTCAATGGAACGATTGAAAAAGATCACCGGTATCCCGGCACGCTCAGCCTTAAGGCAGATATTATCCGCCACGCCTGAAGATCCGGAGGAGACGATATTGACCACCAATACATCCGCATGGGATCTGATGGCCGTCTCTATCTGTGTATCCTGGGTGGCCTGAGACGCTTCGGCATCGTATTCATTGTAAGCTATACCCAATGCTGCAAGCTCTTTGATCAAAGCTGTCCGAACCGAGGACAAATAGACATCCGTATAATCATAGTAAAAAATAGCTGCCTGAAAATCATCAGTCTCCACGGCGGTAGGCCCGCCGGAATGGGCATTTTGATATGGATCCTGGCAGGCGCTTAGCATAATGGCCGTCAGAATAATACAGAGGGTGGTTCGACACATCGTTGATGGAAAACAGGGATTTTTGTGATTTTTATATAATCTCATTTTAATATCCTCGCAACAAATTCTGCTCATTAAATATGCCAGCACACTAAGCTCTGGAAGAGTTGTATAATGCAGCATATCCACCCTTTTTATTCAACAGCTCCTCATGGGTTCCCTGTTCCTTTACGGCTCCATGCTCCATATATAATATCAGATCCGAATTCCTGATGGTAGAAAGCCTGTGCGCTACTATAAAAGTAGTTCTGCCCTGCATCATGCCAAGGAAGGTCTGGCCTATCCTCTGTTCGGTTCGTGTATCAATGGAGCTGGTGGCTTCGTCAAGTATCAGCATGGGAGGCAGCATCAACATCACCCTGGTGATACATATGAGCTGTTTTTCTCCCTGGGATAACGAGGAGCCATCTGAAGAAAGCATGGTATCATAACCATGTGGAAGTCTCATGATAAAATCATGGGCATGGGAAAGGCGCGCTGATCGTATCACATCCTCCATCAATATATTATCTCTTCCTAAGGTAAGATT
The DNA here is from genome assembly GCA_905233955.1 of uncultured Lachnospiraceae bacterium. Lineage (GTDB taxonomy): Bacteria > Bacillota > Clostridia > Lachnospirales > Lachnospiraceae > RGIG4930. Next base: position 24,551 of record CAJOFQ010000023.1, on the reverse strand, counting down.
AAACAAAACCGTTCCTTCTCGTATCCACACATCCTGAAGCACCATGCCAAAGGATGACCTGAGAGACGAACGCTTTACATCATGGGTGTCAATACCATCAATAAGGATACTTCCGCTGTTAGTATCGTAAAATCTCATCAGCAAATTGACCAGAGTTGTCTTGCCGGCTCCGGTAGGACCAACAATAGCCACCTTGGTTCCCCTGGAAACCGATAGATTAAGCCCGGAAATCAGGTGCATATCTTTATTATATGAAAATTCAACATCTTCGAAAGTCACATCACCTCTCACTGATGTAAGCTGCTTATCTCCTGTCTCGCTCTCAGGAGGAAGGTTAATAAGCTCAGACAGCCTTCCAAGGCATATGATGGCGTTTTGGAGCTCTGTTATAACTCCTGTTATTTCATTAAAAGGCTTTGCATATCCTGATGCATAGGACAGAAAGCTTGTAAGTCCTCCTATGGTGATACCTCCGGATATAGCAAAAAGGGCGCCAATAGCTCCAACTGCCATATAAATTATATTATTGACAAATCGGCTGGAAGGATTGGGCAGGGAAGAATAAAAGACTGCTTTTAATGAAACATCATTTAATTTTTTGTTCAATTCCTCAAATTGTTCTATTGAGTGATTACCCGCACAGTACGCTCTAAGCAAACCTGCGGCAGCCACCTGTTCTCCGCAAAATTCGGTAAGTTCTCCTCTGGCAAACGCCTGCTCCTTGAAAAAAATAGCACTTCGCGATGAAATAAATCTCGCTACCATAAGGGACATAGGCGTCAGTATAACAACTATTGGCGCTATTTGGTAACTGATGGAGAACAAAAAACCAATAGTTCCAAGAATAGTTAACACTCCCGTAAATAATTGCGACAATCCCAGCAGTAATCCATCTCCCACTGCATCCGCATCATTAATTATTCTGCTCTCAAGATCTCCATGCGATCTGGAATCCGCTTCTGCAATAGAAATCCCTGTGATCGCGGAAAACGCCCTGTCGCGAAGGCGTCTGGTGACCAAATTGGAAATGTGAGTGTTCAGGCGCCCCATCAATAGCTGCGCTGCTCCTCCCAACACTATAAGAAAGGTCATAAACAACAGTAATTCTGACAAAAGTCCAAAATCAACCCTGCCTGTGCCTGTCATGGTATCTATGGCTTTTCCGACATATATCGGCAGTAAGAGCGTTGAGACCACAGATATTACCGCGCAAAATACCGACAGAAGCATTCTGATGGTACATCCACGCGACCATATATCACTGTTATGGAATAATGCTGTAAATAAGCTTTTGTTCGTCTTTTCCATAGTTACAGACCAGCCTCGTAAATCTCGCAGTATGTAGAGTTATGTTTCAACAATTCTTCGTGGATTCCACTTTCAACACACCAGCCACTATCCATTACGATTATGTTATCCGCACTCTGAACCGACATGGTTCGCTGTGCTATAACAATAATTGTTAAATCTTTAATTGATTTTAGTTCAGATATAAGCTGTCTTTCTGTTGCTGCGTCCAGTGCGCTGGTGGCGTCATCTAATACCAATATCCTGCTTGCTGCTGCCAGAGCCCTTGCTATACAAAGCCTCTGCCTCTGCCCTCCTGAAAAATTAGTTCCGCCCTTTGCTACACTGGCTGCAAGCCCGCCCTTTTCCATTACAAAATCGTATGCCTGGGCGATTTTAAGAGAATTGATTAGATCATCCCGGCTGGCTTCCCTGGCTCCTAACCGCAGATTGTCCTCGACGGTGCCGGTAAACAGTTGTGATCTCTGAGGCACATAAGCACATATACCTGCTATACTGGCATCTGTCATTTCATTTACCGGCCTTCCAAAAAGCTCTATACTGCCATCGTTAATATCATAGGCATGACGCAAAAGCCCTCCTATGGTACTCTTACCTGAACCGGTTCCTCCGATGATTCCAAGCATTTCCCCTGCTGCCACTGAAAATGAAAGGTCGTTAATCGCCTTTCTGGCAGATGACTGGTCGGAATCAGGGGTTGGCGCTTTGGGCTTGTTGTTAGATGGGTAGGAGAAATTCACACTTCGGAAGCGTATGGCGGGGGCCTCCGGTGCGGCATTAGCTGCAGCTGATGCGGTGGCTTCTGCAGGATTATGCTGCACCCTCTCATCTGGCACCATCGACATAAGATCGCTTACCCTGCCGACACAGGCCCATGCCCTGGTAATCTGCACTATAAGCGTAGCGAATTTGACCAGCTCAACTAATATCTGGCACATATAATTATACAAGGCCACTGTCTCACCTGTGGTTAACGAGCCAACATATACAGCCCTGCCACTGTAGTACAGCAGGATTACAACAGCAAAATTGACCATAACAAAGGTAACGGGATTCAGCATGGACTGCCATCCTCCGGCTGTCATGGCTACCTCATAGAGCCCTTCGTTGCGGGAGAAAAACGCTTTTCTCTCCTGCTCCTCCCCTGTAAAAGCCCTTATAACTCGAATCCCTTCCAGATTCTCCCGCACCAGGACCATTAGACCTTCAAGCTTTTTTTGTACCGTGTTATACATGGGAAGTGTATGCCGCATAAGCCACGCCACAAAAACCGAGAGGCACAGTATCACTGCCGCAAACAGCACAAATGCTCTTAACGAGATTAGGGCCGCCATTATCATTGCCCCGGCAACCACAAAGGGTGAACGCAAAAAAAGGCGCAGCGTCATATTGATACCACCCTGCACCTGATTTAAATCGCTTGTAATCCTGGTCAAAAGCGCAGAAGTACCCACACGATCCAGCGAATTCTGTGAAAAGGACATAATGCGCTTGTAGACATCACTTCGCATCCTTCCTGTAGAAAGGACTGCAGCTCTGGCAGCAAAATACTGGGCTGTGATGGATACTGCCATTCCAACCACCGCCAAAAGCAGCAGCAGAAGACCCATCAGAATTACAAATCTTTTGTCATGATTTATAATACCACGATCTATCATAGCTGCAACGACAAGAGGCACCAGCAGTTCTGGCCTCAAGCATTTTGAACAGCGGTGCCAATATCGCATACCACTTATATTCCGCTATGTAATGCAGAACAAATTTCATTACTCAGCAGCTTCCTCCTGAGAATCCTCAGAAGCTTCTTCTGTGCCTTCCTCGGCAGCCTCATCAGCCTTGGCCTGCTCCTCGGTTATGAAGAGTGTATCAAACTGAACCTTGGCCCACTGCTTGTCATCTACTTCCCAGTCAAGATCGCCAAGCCATTCCTTGAGATGATCCTGATAGTAGATGCTCAACTGGTTGTCAAGCTCGGCGTTGGTCTCGTCCTCATCCTCGAACTTGTCAAGACGCACTACATAATAGCCGCTGTCCTCTACAGGAATGACCCCTGAGACGCCGCCCTCCTTGTCAATCTTCTTGAGGGCCTTGTAGATCTCCTCCGGCATACGGAACTCCTCGGCTGCTTCGGAAGGAGACATATCCCTGGTGTAAACATCATCCTCAACCTCTAGTCCCTGTTCCTTCGCTGCAGCATCGAAATCAGAGGCAGATGCAACAGCCTCGGCTGACGCCTTGAGCTCCTCATCAGGACGCTCCACATAATCCTCGGCATATTTGTCATTGTAAACATGCACATATGAAAAAGCAGCCTGTATCACATCTTCGTACTTAATAGTCTTGGCAGCCTCAGCCTCGGCAGCCTCCTCTACAAGCTGGTCATAGTACTGATCCTCCAGGTATCTGGTCAGATACTCCCTGGTAGCGCCCATTGTCTTGATAGTCTCCTCGGAATTCTCCTCGAAAAACTTATCAACTGTGTCAGAAATGTTCTTGTTCTGTTCGTCAGTAAGCTCTACATCAAAATCCTTCGCATGCTGACGGCTGACATACTCATCCTGAAGATCATCGAGAACATTGCTCTTAACACTCTCCTGAACGGTCTGGGAATTCTCGTCCCCGTTCTCATCAGCAGGCGAGCTCCAATAATCACCCTCGCCATATATCTGAATATAGTAGTTGTCATACTGAGCCTGAGTCATACGGGCAACAAAATTACCGTAGCCCAGTGTTATCTTGTCCTCACCCTTATTAATATTAACAAGTGTGGCGGAATCATTGATACCCTGTCCACATCCACCAAAAGTAAGCGATGCCGCGCACAATAACGCTGCTACCTTAAGCGTAGTGGCATGTGTAGTCTTTTTCATTTCAAACCTCCATAAATATCGGGAAACCGAAGCCATCAACGATGTCTGTACTGTCTAAATTCTGATAATAAACACAACTTGTGTATTATACCATGCTTTGTCAAGTATGAAAAGAGGAAATGAGGGGGTGACTTTTTGGGATATTTCTGCTAAACTTGCGGCATGGATATATTTCAGCAAACATTACTGGAGAATGCCCAGCTTGCGCAGCTGTCCAGTGATATGTCTAAGGAATCAGGCATTTACGATCTGACAGGGGTGTCCGACGCGGCCAAGCCCCTTCTTGTACATGGACTCTTTAATGACCACCCCAAGCTTGTCATCACGCCCGACGAGGAACGCTCCCGCAGCCTTTTTGAAGCCTGCCACAGTCTGGACGATGGTATTGTGCGCTATCCTGCCAAGGATCTGCTGTTTTACCAATCCGATATCCACGGCAACAAGCAGACAGCAGAGCGCATTCATGTCCTGAAGGCTATACGCCAGAGGGATAATATCTGCGTCATCACATCAATAGACGCGCTTTTAAACCGTCTGGTACCGGCAAACTGCATATATGACAACATCCAGACAATAAAAATCGGTGACGAGCTCAATGTAGACAGGTTTTTAAAAAAGCTTGTAAACATGGGCTATGAGTCCGTATCTGTCTGCGAGAGGCGGGGTGAGTGCTGCCTGCGCGGCGGAATAATAGATATCTTTCCTCTGGTAAGCGAGCATCCATACCGTATCGAGCTGTGGGATGACGAGGTGGATTCCATCCGTATTTTTGACGAATCAACTCAAAAATCCCTTTCCAAAACAGACTCCGCAGAGATATACCCGGCGATGGAGCTGGTTCTTGAATCCTCTGACATATTTGCAGGCGTTAAGAGGATGGAAGATGATATGCTGCCAATTTACGAGGAATTTCGCTCCTCCATGAAGACGGAAGAGGCTTTTCGCCTCAAGAGCGGCTTCGAAGAAAAAAAGGAATCTCTTACCGAAGGACTGCTGCTGCAGGAGGCAGAGGCCCTGCTGCCCTATTTTTTCGATAAAACCGAGACACTGTTAGACTATCTGCCAGATGACATCCTGCCCATATATGACGATGCTGCTGCAATCTGTGAAAGGGCTGTTTCATATTCACAGGAATTTGCCGAAAGCTGCCAGCGCCGCATGGCTTCCGGAGCGCTCCTTCCCAGACAGGCAGACATGCTTTTCGACGGCGACGAACTTGTGGCAAGACTTTCTTCCATGCCTGGTATAATGTTTTCCATGCTCGAAACCTCCAAGGCTCCTTTTCCCATCACAAGCCGTTACTACCTGCATACTACATCTCCAAACACTTACCGCGGCAATATGCCGTTGTTGTTAAAAGACCTGTCAGCTTTTCGCCGCAACAAGATCCGTACTGTAATGGTACTCTCCTCCCGGACACAGTGCAGGCGTTTGACTGATGATTTGATCAGCGAAGGTCTGAACGCCTTTTTTACAGAGGACGCTTCACACACCGTTCAGTCGGGGGAGATCATGCTGCTTCTTGGCCGTCTGGAAACCGGAATCATATATCCGGAAAGCGGCGTAACCATACTGGGCGAGCAGGATTTATTTGGCAGGTCCTCCAGACGGAAAAAACGCTCAAAAAAGAATTCCGGCGACAGTGATACAGCCAGAATCCGCGCCTTATCCGACCTGGCTGTGGGGGATTATGTTGTCCACGAGAATCACGGCCTTGGCATATATCAGGGCATAGAAAAGATAGAAATGGACCGGGTCGAAAAGGATTACATCAAAATCTCATACGCCAAAGGCGCCAATCTGTACATTCTGGCAAGCCAGTTTGATATGATCAGCAAGTATGGTAATGCCACCGACAAAAAGCCGAAGCTTTCCACGCTCGGAAGCATAGAATGGTCCAAGACCAAATCCCGTGTCAGAGGCGCTGTGGCAACCGTCGCAAGGGATCTGGTGGATCTTTATGCCCTAAGGTCCCAAAATACCGGGTTCAAATACGGTCCTGATACTGTATGGCAAAAAGAGTTCGAAGAGACCTTTCCTTATGAGGAAACGCAAGGTCAGCTAAATGCCATTGCAGATGTAAAATCCGACATGATGTCCAGCAAAATCATGGATCGCCTGATCTGCGGAGATGTGGGCTACGGAAAAACAGAGGTTGCTCTTCGCGCTGCTTTTAAAGCTGTATTAGATGGCAAGCAGGTGGTGTTTTTATGCCCTACTACCATTCTTTGCCGCCAGCATTACAACACCTTTGTCCAGCGAATGGCAGGGTACCCGGTTAATGTGGGAATGCTTTCGCGTTTTCGTACAACTGCCGAGAACAAGGCCACTGTAAACCAGCTTGCAGCCGGTGAAATCGACATAGTAATCGGCACTCACAGGGCTCTTTCAAAGGATGTCCATTTTAAGGATCTGGGACTTTTAATCATTGACGAAGAACAGCGTTTTGGCGTTACTCACAAGGAAAAAATCAAACAGCTCAAAAAGAATGTTGATGTAATGTGCTTATCTGCCACTCCCATCCCCCGAACCCTTCATATGAGTCTGGTTGGGATCAGGGATATGAGCCTTCTGGATGAGGCGCCGATGGAACGAATGCCTATTCAGACCTTTGTATTTGAACAAAATGATGAGATGATCCGTGAGGCTATTCACAGAGAGCTTGCACGGGGCGGCCAGGTGTATTATGTGGTAAACCGTATCCGAGGTATCGAAGATCTGACCTCGCACATTGCATCTCTTGCACCCGGCGCCCGGGTGGAATATGCTCATGGGCGCATGCCAAAAAACAAGCTCGAAGAAATCATGGGGGATTTCATCAACAAGGATATTGATATTCTGGTGGCTACCACTATTATCGAGATTGGGCTGGATATCTCCAATGTTAATACCATTATGATTCACGACGCTGATAAGCTGGGTTTGTCGCAGCTATACCAGTTAAGGGGGCGCGTGGGCCGTTCCAGCCGCAGTGCCTATGCCTATCTTATGTACCGGAGGGACAGCATTCTTCGCGAGGTTGCCGAAAAGCGACTTGCTGCCATCAGAGAATTTTCCGAATTGGGCAGCGGTTTCAAAATTGCCATGCGTGATCTGGAGATCCGTGGAGCGGGCACCATGCTTGGCGAAGCCCAAAGCGGTCATATGGAGGCTGTAGGATACGATCTCTATTGCAAGCTCTTGTCTGAAGCAGTCCGACAGGAAAAGGGCGAGAGCGTGGATGAGGACTTTGAAACTACAGTAGATCTGACACTTGACGCTTATATTCCCGAAAGCTATATCAAAAACGAGACCGAAAAGCTGTCCATGTACCGCCGTATAGCGGATATTGACAGCGAGGATGCAAAAGATGAGCTGATAGAGGAGTGGATAGATCGTTATGGCGATCCGCCCAAGGCTATTTTGAATCTGCTTATGGTGGCGGAAATTCGCCATCTGGCAAAAAAGCTTTTCATAACCGAACTGAAGCAGAATAATATGAAGATCAGTATGCGTCTGCGGCCTGACGCCAGGCTTAATCCTGTGGGCATTCCGCCTCTGGTTAATAAATACAGTCCCTGTCTGACCTTTATTCCCGACAGCAAAAAACCGGCATTTGAATTGGATCTTAGCCGCTATAAAAACATTACGAAAAAGGATGTTCCCAAATTTGTTCAGAGCTTCCTGGGAGAGCTTAGGGATGCTACTGCTTTTTCGAATTAAACCGGTTCATGGCTGTGTCTGCATTTTGACCTATGATAATTGAGCAGGCTGCCGCTGCGTTTTTTACCGCTTCTTCAAATGCTGTGCGGTCTGCCTTTCTCATTTTTCCGAGAACATGTGTTATCATGTCATCCCCCGGTTCTGCTCCTCCTATTCCCATACGAATCCTTATAAATTCTTCGGTACCGAGGCATTTGATTATGCTCTTTAGGCCATTGTGTCCGCCTGCGGATCCCTTTTTCCTGATGCGTATGCTTCCCGGCTCCAATGCGGTTTCGTCGGAGATAACTATTAGCTGGGTCGCCGGGTCGCTGTTGTAATACTTCACCCACGCGGCTATGGATTCTCCGCTGTTGTTCATATAGGTCTGGGGCTTTATGAGGGTAACCTTCTCACCTTCTATCATCCCTGTGCCATACAGTGCGCGGCGGTCTTTTTTGCGGATCGGTATTCTGTATTGTTTGGACAGGGTATCTATCACTTCAAATCCCGCATTATGCCGGGTCTTTCTGTATTTCAGGCCTGGATTCCCCAAGCCGGCGATTATTATCATGATATTTTCCTCCCTCATTTTTCACAGATTATGTTATACTATAAGTGTTTAATGGTCAAATATAAACTACGGTCATGAGGGAATATATTAACCGCAAGCTATATCAACAGCCTCCTCTGACCCATTCCTAAATATACTTCTCGTGACCGAATTTAACTGCCGCTTAAAATTCTCTTACACAGTATATGCAGTTAAACCAGAATGCTTGCGGCAACCACTAAGTTTAACCTGTACAAATAGGAAGAACCCGCCGATAAACAGCGGGTTCTTCTTATGCGAGGTAACGCCTGACCGTATAAGGCACGGTCAAACACCCTTTTAAAAAACATCTGTACGGAACTCTGATTGATTCCCCCTCTTAACAGAGCCCACTAATCATTCCTTTGGGAAAAGAGTTACACCCCATAACGGTTATTATTCTCGGTAATAACCTTGATCTCGTTCTCACCAATGTAGTTAGTATCTGACAGCAGTGTCTCGTTACTCTCAACAATGCAGTTCTCCACCCTGACATTGTCTCCGATATAAGCACCGTCAAGAATGATAGAATTCTTGATCACTGAGTTGTTGCCAACAAATACCTTCTTGAAGAGAACGGAATTCTCAACATGTGAATTGATGATAGTTCCGGAACCCACCAGTGAATTAACCACTGACGAGCCAACATTGAACTTCGCAGGAGGAAGATCCTGAACCTTGGAATAAATCTTCTGCTCACCTCGGAAGAAATGATCCCTGACATCCTTCTTCAGGAAGTCCATATTAGTCTGGAAATACGCCTCTACTGTAGCGATGTTGCTCCAATATGTATCCATGGTGTAACCGAATATCTTCTTCATGCCCATATAGCGAACCAGGATATCGGTAACAAAATTGTAGCGTCCTTCGGAATTGCACTGTTCCAGAAGCTCTATAAGCTTCCTGCGGCGCATAACATAAGTACCGGTAGATACAACATTAGAATGCGCAAGCATGGGCTTCTCTTCAAATTCGGTGATAAGCCCGTCTGAGTCAATCTTGACCGTTCCAAAACGGGAAATGTCATCACCCTCAGGCATCTTGGCACAAACTACTGTGATATCAGCGCCCTTCTGTACATGGAAATCCAGTACAGGGTTAAAGTCCTGCTTGTATACGCAGTCGCCGCTGGCTATAACTACATAAGGCTCGTGACGGCGCTTTAAAAAGTCAATATTCTGCCACATCGCATCAGCAGTTCCACGATACCACCAACTGTTATCTGCTGTAACGGTAGGCGTAAACAGGAAGAGTCCTCCCTGCTTGCGGCCAAAATTCCAATATTTGGAGGAATTCAGGTGCTCATTCAAAGAACGGGCATTATACTGGGACAGTACCGCTACCGTCTGAATGTGGGAATTGGTCATGTTACTAAGTGTAAAATCGATGCTCCGGTAGCTGCAGCCAACCGGCATCGCGGAAATCGCTCTCTTGTCAGACAGGCTACGCATGCGTGAGCTGTTGCCGCCTGCTAAAATGATACCTAATGCTTTCATGCCGTCTCACCTGCCTTTATAATGTATCCGCCGCTCTCGAGTTGTCCGTTGGGATAGTCCTTCTCATCTGTGACTCCGCGAATAGCGACATTCTTGCCGATGGTGACATTAGCGGGGATCTCGGAATTCTCACCCACTACAACGAGATCAAAGGCATAAACCTTGGTGGAGAGCTTGCTCTCCGCATATTCGCCCATTCCAAGCTTGGAATTCTCGCCTATAACGCAGTTCTCCGCTATGATAGATTTCTCAATGACCGCGCCCTTCTTGACTACTGTGCCCTTCATCAGGATGGAATCACGCACTACGGCGCCTTCCTCAACTATGACGCCTGCTCCGAGAACGGAGTTATTAACATCACCCGAAATCTCACAGCCTGCTCCTATGATAGCCTTGGAAACATTGGCCTCGCTCGAAACATACAGAGGCTCCAATACATCCTGCTGGGTGTAGATCTTCCAGAATTCCTCATAGAGATTGAACTCAGGAATAAGATCTATAAGCTCCATGTTGGCTTCCCAGTATGAACCAAGGGTTCCAACATCCTTCCAGTAACCATTGAACTCGTAAGCAAAAGCGCGCTTACCATTACCATGGCAATATGGAATAATGTGCATACCAAAATCGCAATTACTCTGATCCTTAAGTGCAATAAGCGCATCCCGAAGAACCGGCCAGCTGAATATATAGATACCCATGGAGGCAAGGTTGGAACGAGGGTTCTCCGGCTTCTCCTCGAATTCAGTGATCATCTTCTCTTCATTAGCGATAACTACGCCGAAACGGGAAGCCTCCTCCCAGGGAACAGGATATGCTGCGATCGTAATATCAGCCTGATTAGCCTTATGGAAATCAAGCATAGCCTCATAATCCATCTTGTAAATATGATCCCCTGAGAGAATCAAAACATATTCAGGATCATAACTGTCAATATATTTTAAGTTCTGATAGATGGCGTTAGCCGTACCTGAATACCACTCACTGTTGTCGCTCCTCTCATAAGGAGGCAATACGGTTACACCACCATTGTTGCGGTCGAGATCCCAGGGGATACCAATCCCGATGTGGGCATTCAAGACCAGCGGCTGATACTGTGTCAGCACGCCGACAGTGTCAATACCGGAATTAATGCAGTTCGACAGCGGAAAATCTATGATACGATACTTTCCCCCAAACGCAACTGCAGGCTTAGCAACATCCGATGTCAACACGCCGAGACGACTTCCCTGACCACCAGCCAACAGCATAGCAATCATTTCTTTCCTACTCATCCCTATGTCACCTCGCATTCTGCAATTCATCAAATCGCAATAAGATTGAATGAAATACTGTAAACTACTTGTGAAAAATTATAACAAATAGAAAAATGTTCTGCAACAATTTTAATAAAAAATTGTTGCAGAACATCTCAATTTTTTAGCATATTCTACAAGTTGTGGAAATTTCATGTATAAAATCGCAGATATTGTATGATACGGGGTCAGAAGATCCGAATCATGCGCTTGCGCAATGATTTTAGACTTTATGACCCCGTATCATACATAAGACTCAGCTTCCCTTCGCCCGATTGTATTTTCTCACAAGCGACTCAATACGCTCATACGGATTCAAAAGGGTTGAGATCGAGCAATCATGATTAAGTGTATCAATTATGTAGGCTATATACTTGGACATGTCACAGCTGATGTAGTAGTCACGGGACAACAGTTCAGGCGTCTGGTACACGAGATTCGTGGTCACAACCTTGTCGATAATTCCCTGCTCCACTGCCCGGTCAAATCCATCCAGTCCGCTTGTAAACAACCCAAAGGTCGCTACCGCAAAAATGCGGTTAGCCTTGCGCTTCTTGAGCTCTCTGGCAACATCTATCATACTCTCGCCGGATGAAATCATATCGTCCATTATGATAACATCCTTGCCTTCAACTGATGAGCCTAAGAATTCGTGAGCCACTATGGGATTGCGGCCTGCCACTATGCGGCTGTAATCACGACGCTTGTAGAACATACCCATATCTACTCCCAGCACTGACGCCAGGTATACCGCCCTGTCAGTTCCACCCTCGTCAGGGCTGATGATCATCATATGTTCGTTGTCAATGGACAGATCATCAACCTCGCGGCAGATTCCCTTCATGAACTGGTATGCCGGAGGTACTGTCTCCAGACCTGACAGCGGTATGGCATTCTGAACCCTGGGATCGTGCGCATCAAAAGTAATAATATTATCTACACCCATGGAGGCAAGCTCCTGCAATGACAGCGCGCAGTCCAAAGACTCTCTGGCAGTACGCCTGTGCTGCCTGCCCTCATACAGGAAGGGCATTATAACAGATATCCTGGCCGCCTTGCCCTCTGTGGCAGCTATTATCCTCTTGAGATCACAAAAATGATCATCAGGAGACATGTGGTTCTTATGGCCTGAAACTGTGTAAGTAATGCTGTAGTTTGTGACATCCAGGAGCAAAAACAGATCCAATCCGCGAATGGACTGCTTGACCACACCCTTGGCCTCGCCCGAACCAAACCGCGGTGTCTCGGCATCCACAAAATATGTGTCACTCTCATAGGTCATCCTAGTAAGCTCATCCAGACGATAATGATTGCGTCGTGCCCGCCACTGAACCAGGTATTTGTCGACCTTCTCGGCCTGTTTCCTGAATGAATCCAGAGCAATGATCCCAAGCGGAGCATTAGGCTTCCTCATCATCAATGTGTCATCATTCCTCGGCATAAGATACCCCTTTCAATTGCCTTTTTTGTATCCTTATATCCGGTCCCATAAGATTAAGAACCGAATAATAACCAACAAACCTCGATACCAGACGCTCTGTATAAGTTGCACCCAGCCCGTTAAAATCGAGATTGGTCGAAATAACGGTAGAAGCGCGGCGCCGTATCCTCTCGTTAATCAATTCAAAAAGCTGGGAAATAGTCATGGAATTAGCAAGCTCTGTCCCCAGATCATCAATTATAAGCAGATCACATCCAAACAGCCTGTCATAGCTGTCGGCAGGAGCATAATCTCTGGAGAGCATCTGCTTCTTCATAAGTGAAAATAATTCAAACGAAGTTAAATAAACCACACTGTGTCCTGATTCAAGTAATTCACTCCCTATGCAGCAAGACAAATGTGTCTTGCCTGTTCCTGTCTTGCCGATGAGAAGGAGATTATCGAATGTTGTGTCAAATTCATCAACAAATGTACGCGATTTCTGTAATGCAGTATTCGCCAGATCGTATGGACTCTTGCCAGAGGCTTCGTCGTATGTGTCTGTGGGATAGTATTGCAATGAAAAATCAGAAAGAGAAAGCCCCGACAGCAGATCAGTATGACTGTCGTAAGCAAGTTCCAGTGAATATTGAATAAGGCAGTGACACCTGCTTCCGTCCTCCAGGTAACCAGTATCCTTACAGTCCGGACAGTGGTAGCCAACATCAAGATAATCCTCGTCAAAACCGGCATTCCGGATCAAAGAAGCCTTCTGTCTGCGAAGCTCTGATATAAGCTGTGGAATATCAGAATCACTCTCCGAAGACCCCTGGGCAATTCTGCGTCCGGCCTCATCAATAGCCAGACGGCGGATCTTAGCTTCAATCTCCATAACGCCCGGCTCCCTGGCATAAAGTTCCTTGCGGCGCCTGTCTATCTCGTGACGGCGCTGCACCTGCCACTGGGAGTATTGCAGCATAATGCGGTTGTATTGTTCGTTGGAAAGAGGCATATACCTACGCTTTCTACTGCGTTACAAGCAAGCTCTGAATGGCGTTATAGTCGTATCCGTGCTCACTGAAATTATGGAAACGATCCTTACGGGCTGCGGCATTCTGAGTCGAAGATGCACTGCGGGCCGCAGCAGCCTTTGTGGATTTGTGAACCGCATCAAGCCCCTTAATGTCATCCAGCGACTTCGCACCCTGGGCGTGCCAGTTGCGGAGTATTGAATCGGCATACTGGAAGCTGGGCCGTCCGATCTTAAGGATGGTGCGCCTGCAAGCCTCGCTAATAAGCTCCTCAGAAAAGCCGTATTCCCTGAACCAGCCTGTAAGATATTCCCGCTCTGGTGCTGTAAGATTACGGCCTGCAATACCAAATCCATCCATAACAACTCTATACAGGCCGGAATACATAACATCATTCTCCCTGGCCTGATCCACAGTCTCTATGCCGCGCTCGACCCAACTGTGAGCTACCTTGTTCATGTAATGAAGGCTCTTATGACCGTGTTCAACACAGTATTCCACAAGGTATTCGACCAGATCCGCCGACATACCCATCCCATCGTACCAGTACAAGACTGTACTGCTCTCATTAGAGGACAGCGGATGACCTATATAACGCTCGGAAACCCAGAGAATCTCCTGAACATTACTGTCCTTGCCTAACAGGAACATCTCATCAGGAGAATAGGAATGCTCAAGGGGCTTCTGACTTGCGGCAACTACTGTATCATTCCCATCCAGCGCAAAGGATGGGACGCTCTCAACAGTCTTGGAGGTAACAGCAACAGCAGAATCGGCCGGAGCCGGAGCGGCTGAATCCATAAGGCAAATACCTGAAAGCTGTCCATCAGACCTGTATTCAAGGCACAGTATCCCCTGTCTCTCCCAATAAGAGAGAGCACGCATAATGTCACGCTGGGTATGATCAAGAGCATCTGCGACACCAGCCACAGAAAACTCCCTGTCAGCATCACCCAGACAGCGCAAAAGATATAAATATACTTTGACAAATTCTCCATTGGCATCCCTCATGAGGGTATCAATGAAGGTATTCGGCACAGCCGTAGCGGTATTACGACCTGCCTTGTGCAGCAAAACATCAGACATAATGGCAGCTCTCTTCTAAGGGAAAACAGCCCAAGACTGCCATCCCCAAGGGCATATACACAGGCATCAAAAACATCCGGCGGTACAGGATGTCAGACACCCGAAAACAACTCGTACAAACTGAGAAGATTATAGCATATGCAGCAAGGAGAGAAAAGAAAAAACTTCTCCACACAAGGGGCTTGGGGCGGGCTAAAAAACAATGTTGAAAGTGTTGATAACCCATGTAAAAACACCAAAAATCAGCAACCATTCATCCACATGAAAAAGAGGATAACTCTGGATGAAAACAGGTGGATTGTGTGGATAATTAGTCAGCCAGGATATCCTCACCAACCATTACAACATTTCCCGCACCCATAGTTATCAACAAATCGCCCGTGGAAGAAAAATTTTGAATAAAATTTTCGGTCTCCTTGAAATCCGCAAAGCAATAGCATTCTGATGCCTTGCATTCGGGGGTTTTTGCCGCAATTTTATCGTCGATTAGCCGCTTTATATCGTCGGAGTGGACTCCATATATATCCTCCTCACGGGCAGCATACACCGGACAGAGCATAACCACATCCGCCCTGGAAAGCTCATCTGCAAAATCGTCCAGGAAAGCCTTGGTTCTGGTGTATGTATGAGGCTGAAAAACCACAACGAGCCTTTTGTGCGGAAGCTGCCTGGCCGCGCTTATAGCCGCCCTTATCTCTGTAGGATGGTGAGCATAGTCGTCGTATATTTTCGCTCCTTTAAATGTTCCCTTATACTGGAACCTTCTGTCAGCGCCTCTGAAGGCCTCTAAAGCCTTTACTATGCTATCTTCCCCAACTCCCATGGCACGGGTTATGGCAATAGCTGCGAGCGCATTTTTGACATTATGTATACCGGGAACAAAAAGCCTTACTTTTGACAGGGCTTTGCCCTTCTCCAATGGCACAAATGAGGTTGCGCCATCATCACATATTTCTATATCTGTCGGATAGTAGTCAGATTCAGAATTTATTCCAACGGTGATAATTCGGCATAAAAGCCCCTCTGTGATATCCTGCCAGTTGTCTATTTCACTGCTGATAACCAATACTCCGTCAGACGATGTGTTCTTGGCAAACCTTCTAAATCCCGACCTTACATCATCAAGATCCTTGAAGAAGTCCATATGGTCTTCTTCAATATTTAAAATTACATTATATTTCGGATAAAACTCATGGAAACTATTGGTGTATTCACAGGCTTCTGCCAGAAATACATCCGAAGTTCCCACACGGATATTTCCCCCTATGGCGGAGAACATCCCTCCTATGGAAATGGTGGGATCGGCACCTTCCTCCATTAGTATCTGACCTGTCATGGCCGTAGTGGTGGTCTTGCCATGGGTACCAGCCACCGTTACTGAAGCCGGATAATACTCCATTATCCTGCCCAACAGCCGGGCCCTTGTCATCATGGGGAGCTTCGCCTCGACGCAGGCGGCATACTCAGGATTATCCGGATGTATGGCGGCAGTGTACACAACCATATCAATATCGTCAGTAATGTTATCCGCACTCTGAGGATAGTTGATCAAAGCCCCTGCCTGCGATAGCTTTTCGGTGACAGGTGATGGCGTATTATCTGATCCACTTATGGTAAAGCCCCGTTCTAACAGGATCTCGGCCAAACCGCTCATGGATATCCCGCCTATGCCGATAAAATGCACATGGCAGGGATTTTCAAGGCTTAAATCTTGTGTGCTCATATTTTCCCTCCTATATATGGTTATAGTGCAAAATGATACTGATTCGCAGCACGCACACTTTGTGTGCAATGTGCTGCTCTGCCACTCATATCTCCCGTGCATTTTATGCAAAATGCACTACGATATTCGTGTCAGGGCGGGTCACAAAGTCTCGAATCATTGTGCAAGCACATGATTCGGACCTTTTGACCCTTGAATCATCATATGTAGCTGATAAAAATATTCCCATTGGATTCAAATAGTTCTGAAGCGTCGCTGCGTCCCTGTTTTACCGTCTTGCCGGAATCAGGATCATATATAAAGACTCCTGACGCATCATAGCCGATTATCAGTCTGGCGTCATCGGATCCAAGGCGGACCAGTACTGGACTACCGTAGTTTACAAAGTAGAGCACCTCATCCAGGGTAGCCCCCGTCAGATCAAGAGCAACATGATCCTTCAAGGCGCCTTGCAGGATATAAACCGGGCTCTCTCCGGCATCCAACAGCGTATGGACTTCTACATTTTCTCCTTCTCGTACCAGAATGGCTGACAGAGCCTCTGCCAGCGAACCAAAGCCTGTATCGGAAGTTCCAGGTGTCATATTGGAAAACGGATTGACATATGACTTCTTGGTTCGTTTCCAGATATTGCGCTGGGCGTTGTCCACCACGATTCCCATCTCTTTATCAGCGGATTTGATCGCCGAAGTTACCTTGGTGGAGGATAGGATTACACGATTTCCCACATATACATAGTAGTTCTCATGGACATCTGATACATCCAGCGTAGTTATTACAGCTTCGCTGGCAAAAGCCAGGGCTGTATCCATAAGCTCGACCCTGACCTGTTCCTCGAGGGATGCCTTGGATACAAGAACTATGGATGTAAGCTCTCCATAAATATCATCCTGGGTATATTCCAAAGAAACAGCGCGGTTTGGCTCTCCGGAGCTGTCCTGAATAGTGTCGTTGTCTGTCCGCTCGTAATCAGATCCGTTTTTTATGACCCTTTCTAAAAACAGGGTATAAGAATTGGATGTTGCTGAGGATACATAATAACCATCCTTTTGATACACCTTTAGAATCTCCCCATCAGATCCTGATATATCCCTGATATCCAACCTATAACAGGGATAAATCTTGTTCCCGGCGGCATCCTGTCCCGTATCCGCCTTCCTGACATGTCCGTATGCCAGATTTTCCTCCAAGAATTCCAGCGGTCTGATCCATTCATCATCACTATCAGCCGAAATATCAAATCTTGATTCATCTTCAAGGTTCATCACATGAATCTCTTTTGATACTTCCTCCTGATCCATCCATGCCACATACTTTCCAGACATGGAAACGGCATATTGACCGCTGACCATACCTGTAAGCAGTTCCCGGGTCATGGCTGTGGATGAGTCAATTCTGGTAAGAGTACCATCTATCATTACATAAAAGGCTCCGCCGGCGCTCTTGTACAACAGCTCGGAAAAGCTTGCCTCCAGCACTGGATAAGGTCTTGTAAGGGCGATAAACGCCTGCTCGCGGGATATCCGCTCCCCAGCATCGTAATGATACAGGTTAATACCACTATAACCCTCACGAAGCCCGGCGTTCATATATCCATATACCACAAAGTCTATGGCTCCGTTTTCATCAATATCTAATATCCTGATACCGTGTTGATTATAATTTGTATGAGGATCACTTAAATCCTTATCTCTAAAGCCAAAGATTCTCCTGGCTGTCTGATTATTCTGATTGTACTCGTAGAGCTCCCCTGCCTGA
Organism: uncultured Lachnospiraceae bacterium; assembly: GCA_905233955.1. Taxonomy (GTDB): domain Bacteria; phylum Bacillota; class Clostridia; order Lachnospirales; family Lachnospiraceae; genus RGIG4930. Next base: position 6,294 of record CAJOFQ010000023.1, on the reverse strand, counting down.
ACAAACGCTACTACTGTTCCTGTATCATTAGATAAATAGCGAAAATCGTCATTTGTTACGCCTGCATTTAATATGTTCTCCGTTATCTGGAACTCCTCGTTGGGAATCTGCTCCATGGTGCGCTCATAATCCAAAAGATACATTCTCTCTGAGGTGTAGCGCATCTTAAAATACTCTTCAACATTGAAGAGATTGTCTTTGGTATCGCTTCGCTGATAATTATATGTAATAGCTGCGTAGTCATCTCCTATCTCTGTAAATCGAACCACCGGATCCCCTGTCATATCTCCTTCGAAGCCCTTCCAACTGATCTGGGACAGGGACGAATGGATTGTAACCCGGGAAAGGGTATTCTGATTGGTGTTGGGATCAGTCTCAAGATAGCCCTCAAGCTTGGTTGCGTCACCTTCCATGGCTGTCTTATTGAAAAATGAGGCAAATTTGAGACAATCCCTGATATGTGTATTGGTCGGGCAGGTGATCCTGGTATAATAACGCAGTTGATTGCCTCCCGTCTCAAGTGTTATCACCAGCAGGTATTCCTCTCCCTCTTCAACCAGGTTGGACAGTACCAGTTTGGCTGTTTTTTCACCTTTTTTATCCTGAAAGTCTGTTATCTGCTCCTCTTCTATCTTGCGCTCTGTATCCATACTGCGTATCTCGTATTCGGCGCTTTCGATCGGGGCATCTGAGCCTGATATTATCACGGTTATATCCCGCTTTTTCCCCAACGGAACCAGGGATTCCCTCATGTAACAGCCGTCCATTTCTGTAAGATATCCGTGCATTTCTGACAGCCGGTATCCCTGGGATTCCATGCTGATTATGGGTATGTCCCCGGCTTCTATTGTGTTGGTTCTTGTGGCTGGGCGGATGTTTAGCACTACAAAAAAGAATACCAGTGAGGCTATAAATACGCCTGTCAGGTAGATTATGTGTCTGCGTGCTGCGCGGGATATGCCTTTGTCGCGGAAAGAGAGTGTGCTGCTCATGTCATCTTCTATGCTTATTTAACCATTTGACCCGAGTTACAGTTTATTATAATATGTTGTCAGGGTCAAATTTTTTTATCCTGTCTATCTATGGCTGTTTGACTATAGTTGTTTAGCTACAGATGTTTGACTACTGCTGTTAACTACGGTTATAGTTTTCAAGTATTTCCGGTAATAACTAATTTTATCTTGAACACGATATTTGATATGATAAAAAATATTTTTACTAAGCTCGCGGAGCTGTGCAATAAATATATTCTAATTTTCCATGCCTTTTTGTCGATGGCTACCTGTTTTGTTATGGAATGGCTGTCGAGGCATTCTTTTATTTCGGCTTGTTATTTTGTACAGGATCACACTGGCGCTTTCCTCTATAACTCCTACATTATCTTTGTTATTTATTCTCTGGTACTGCTGGTTAAAAGACGCACCTTTTTGAGAATGGTGCTGATGGCTGTCTTTGCTACATTTGGCATTGCAAATTGTATTATTCTGCTAAACCGGGTAACCCCTTTTGGCTTTACTGATCTTAACATGGTTACTGATCTTTTGACCATGCGGAACACTTCCTATTTTACTGCCCGGCAGGCTTTGATCTCTCTTATTGCCCTGGCCCTTTATACTTTTCTTATGGTTCTGCTGTATCGCAAGGGCAAAAAGCAAGAGCCTAAGGTTCGTTTTGCCGGCCGGCTAAGCCTGGTTGCTGCTTTATTTTTGACTGCTCCTTTGATTACTCAGGGTCTTATCAGCTCCGGCGTTTTGACCTCCTATTTTGGAAATCTGGCGCAAGGGTATCTGGATTATGGCTATGTGTACGGCTTTGAGACAAGTATGTTCTCAAGAGGCATGAGCAAGCCCTCCAATTACCACGCAAACAACATCCGGCGTCTGATAAAGCAAACTGATCAAGGGCCCTCCGGCATCACCTCCAATGACGGTCCTAACATTGTTATCGTATTGTTGGAGTCATTTTTCGATGTTAGCGAAGCTAATTTTATCAAGACTTCCGAGGATCCGATCCCCTATTTTCACGAATTGGAGAAGAATTATTCCACTGGTCATCTGACTGTGCCGGTGGTTGGCGCCGGAACCTGCAACACTGAATTTGAGATTCTGACAGGTATGTCATGCCAGTTTTTCGGACCGGGGGAATATCCGCAAAAAACCATTCTCAAGCGCACGGATGTAGAGAGCGTGGCTTCCGATCTGTCGACCCTTGGCTATGGAACCCATGTGGTTCACAACAACGGCGGAAATTTCTACAGCAGGGCCAATGCTTTTTCCATGATGGGCTTTGATTCCTTTTCATGCAAGGAAATGCTGGATATCACCGAATATAACCCTCTGGGATCATGGGCTGCGGATGGCATCCTGATCGGTGAAACCGCTAATTCTTTGGATATGACAGAACAATCCGATTTTGTATACACCATAACCGTGGAGGCTCACGGCGATTACCCCACCGAACCCGTCGAAGAAGATCCTGCAATCACAGTAAAATGCAAGGGTAAAGATCAGGAGCTTACCAATATGTGGTCCTACTACATTAACCGAATCCACAGTGTAGACCAGTTCATTCATGATTATATAAAGATGTTTGAAGAAAGAGATGAAGATACTCTGGTTATCATGTTTGGAGATCATCTTCCCACCATGGGGCTATATGAGCATGAGGTTGCTACCAGGGATCTATACCAGACCAAATACATCACCTGGAATAATTTTGGCATGAAAAAAGAAGATGCCGACCTTACTTCCTATCAGCTGGCCTCCTACTACCTGAACAGACTTGATATTCACGATGGTACCATGATTGATTACAACCAGGATCGTATGGCAAAGGGCGTGGAAGCCTCCTCCAAGCGTTATATGCGTAATCTGAAGCTGCTGCAGTATGATCTGCTGTACGGCGAGCGATATGCCTACAACGGCAAAGATCTGTACCATTCCAGTGATATCATCATGGGTTCTTTGCCGGTTGCAATAGACGCCGTCTACAGTTATGACGACAGTGTTCGGATATATGGTGATAACTTTTCGAAATGGAGCCGTGTGTTTGTTAATGGTGAAAGGGTCAGATCTGAATATAAGAGCGGCCAATGCCTGGCTATTTCAGAAAATGATGTTCACTCCGGCGATAAGATAGTGGTTAACCAGGTCGGTTCTTCAAACACGGTTTTCAGAAGCTCTAATGTGTGGGAATACTGATCGGCAACGCAGAATATGAAGTTTAATGCTAGTGTGATCAATTTGTTTCGTGACAGGTCCCTCAGTCGAGTTCGTCTTTGATCTCTGATTTCCCGGATATTGCCATCTGAATAGCGCTTTGCCTGCGGGCGAAGAATATTCCGGCCAGTCCCACCATAAAAATCGCTCCACATAGAAAATATGAAGGGCGGATACTGATATCTGCTGTTCGGGGGGTTGTGTCTCTGACATGAGCGCCCTGGGAAGCAATGTCAGACGCTGTGTTGGCGCTGCCTCCTGTTACCGCTGCAACTGCCTGGCTCTGTGACAGATTTGTATTCGCGTTGGATGATACAGCGGCATCCGTAGTTGCGTTAGTGGATGCGCTGTTATTCACTGTACCGGCAGCGGAATTATCTGCAGCCGTGTTGTTAACAGTTGTATTGTCCGTGGCCGCTGAGGCGTTATTAGTGGTGCTGTCGGTTGTTGTCGTGGAATTGGATGTAGTGCTGTCGGTTGTTGATGTGGTACTGCCTGTTGTGTTGTCAGTAGTAGTTGTAGTGTTATTTGTGGTATTATTTGTAGTGTTATTGGTAGTATTCGAGCCGGAGTCCTCGCCCTCTATAGGCAGGGACTGGGTCACCACCTGGGATTTTGTGGCAGACTTGGCAAGGGATTTGGCCGCTATTGAATTGCCGATACTTTTTGCAATACTGCTGGAAGAAGAAGCAACAGCGTCAGACGATGACAACACTCCTTCTGTTGAAATGGGATCGGCTGCTGCAAGGGGAGCTGTTTCCCCGCCTATCGTTCCTGCAGCTTCCAACGGCTTGTACACATGCTTCTCGCTCACCGAAGCGTAGTCTGCAGAATCCTCATAGAGCTCCTCGTCATCGTAATAATCCTCTTCGTAGTATTCTTCATCCTCTGTATCCTCAGCCTGGCTGCTGCTATTATCAGCAAGCCAGTATCCGCCATCATAATCCTCTGTGGCATAAAGCTCATCCGATTCCGACACTTCATCATTCCCAGTGTCTTCATCTGAAGCTGCCGAACGGGCCGTCTTAGTCTCAGACATTTCAGACATGGAATCCGAAACTCCCATAGATACAAATTTAGCCCCGTGAGACTGGGCATATGCTTCCGCCTGGGATCCTGAATAGCCATATATGGTGCTGCCTTTTGGCAGGGTAATTCCTTCTTTTGCGGTGTCCGTCAAGCCGCCAAAGGTTTTGACTGATGAAGGAATATACACCTCAGTGATATTTTCACAGCCTAAAAGGGCAGCATCAGCTATTGCGACAGCCTTTTTGGATACAGTAAGAGAATCCTTCATGCCACGGGGAACAATGAGAAGAGTCTTGCCCTTGTCAGCATAGACACATCCGCCATAGATAGGGTATTCCTTGCTGCCGCCGGAAAAGCCAGACATCTGCTCATCACCGTTAAAGGCATTACCGGCAAGCCGTTTAAGACTTTTGGGAACAGAAAAAGCCTTGAGCTGGGTATTGGCAAAGGCCTCGCCGCCAATGGCAACTACACCGCCTGTGCCAGTAACCGAGCAAAGTGTTGAGCCTGAAAAGGCGTTGTTGCCGATGGTCTTGACTTCGTTGAGATCAACTACCGTTACAGAGGTGTTCATGAAGGCCCCTGCCCCAATTGTAGTAACTCCGTCGGGAATGGAAACTGAGCCTCCGTCACCTTCGTAGGCTGTAATGGCAGTCCTGTCGGAATTCATAACAAAATCGCCGCTGCGTCCGGCATCGGAGCCCATATATGTAAAAATGCAAAGAACTGCCGCTATAACAGTAGCGACAGCAATTGCTAAAATCCGTTTTGAGACCTTGTTAATCGAGTTCATCACTTTCTCCGTCCTGTTTTTTTCCGGCTCCTGCAATTATACCTCTCTGTCTGGCGATAAATAACGCGCAAAGTCCTGCCAGAAACAGCGCCGCACTCAAGATAAAATGAGGATCAATATCCCCGTCTGCCGTCTTGGGAGTCGAATCCAGGGAATGATCGACGCTGCCGCCGGATGTGTCTGTCGGCAGCTCCACATAATCCTCGTCATCGTCCTCCAGGCCGTATTCCTCATCTTCATCTACTATGTCGGATTCTTCGGTTTCTTCTTCTATATATTCATCATCATCATCATCGTCGTCATCGTCATCATCGTCGTCATAATCATAAAAATATGGAACTACGATGGTTGTCTCTCCAAGAGATGTACCTCCCCTGGAAGCTGTGACGGTGTATCTGCCGCCTGCCATTCCCGTCACTGCCCATGAGCCATCTGAGGCTGTAGTTGTCTGGGCTGTGGTCCTGGTGCGGACATTGTTGTTGGTATCATTAATGGTTCCGACACGGTTGCCAATAGAAACGGTTGCGCCGGACACCGCATTGCCATTAGCATCGTAGACATAGCCGCCTATGGTGCCATTATACATATCTATTACTTCGGCTGTAACACGGGAGCCGGTGGTAGTCGAACCCGTTATCTCGACTGTAGCTGTTCCGTAGCTGGTACCGTCTTTGTCGGTGGTGATATTATATGTTCCGACAGGAAGCCTGGTTACTGTAACCCTGCCATCTGTACCGGTAACCGGTGTAGCCTCAACTACTCCCGTGGATCGGTTTGTAACTGTAACCGTAACTCCTGATACTACTGCTCCATTTTCGTCTCTTACTGTTGCAGCTATGGATCCGGTGGAATTGTCTGTGACCGTGGCAGTTACATTTTTCTGACCGGTTGCGGTATTAGTATTAGTATTTGTGTTAGTACTTGTTCCAGGATCCGTCTGGAAGCTAAGGCCAAGCTCCGGATGATTCAACACAAAAGTCTCCGCGGCAGTTCCGGGCGTGCCATATATTGTCTTGACACTTGATCCTGAAAATGCACCATCCTGAATAGTTGTGATATTAGACGGAATAGTAACAGATGTTATGCCTGAACCGTTAAAAGCACCATTGGCTATTGTATTGATGTTGGACTGGGTAGAGATACTGATGCTCGACGCCCCTTCTGGAACGATATACAGGGAGCCGCCCGATCCGGACATGTTGTAGATCGCCCCATCATAGACCTGATATGTACTGCTGCCTCCAGTAAAGTTCG
>CAJOFQ010000022.1 GCA_905233955.1 uncultured Lachnospiraceae bacterium | reverse complement strand
TGGAGGAAGCCATGCTGATCTCCTTGGTTGCCATACGAAGAGCACTTACTGCAGCGTCTTTATCCTTAGCGGCAACAGCAGCCTCAACCTTCTTAATGCACGAGGTGGGACTTGAACCCACACACTGTCACCAGCGTCAGATTTTGAGTCTGATGCGTCTGCCAATTCCGCCACTCGTGCACACCCTATAAAGATACGAGGATCAGAAGATCTCCTGACCCTCGAAGCACTATACTACCACAGCGGCTGAATTTTTTCAACCCCCGAAATTCCATTTTCCTTTCTGGCGTTACCATTATTTGTCCACAAGTTCCTTCAGCTCCCTGGCATTTGACAATGCTGCTTCTGTTATCTCGGCGCCTCCCAGCATCCGGGCAAGCTCCATAACGGAATCTTCTTCACTCAAGGGATGTATCGCAGAAATGGCCGCGTCACTTTCCAGGTGCTTTTCAATTCCAAAATGCCTGTCTGCCTGTGCTGCTATCTGCGGCAGATGGGTTATGCATATAACCTGTCTCTCACGAGAGACCTTTTTTAACTTTTTCGCAACAGCCTGAGCAGTCCTGCCGCTGATTCCGGCGTCTATTTCATCAAATACCAGCGTATCGACCTCATCGGTTCCTGCCAGAACCGTCTTAATAGCCAGCATGATCCTGGACAGCTCACCTCCAGAAGCTATATCCTTAAGCGGCGCCGGAGCGGCTCCCGGATTCATGGAGATAACAAACTGTGCGTCATCTATGCCGCCTGCGCTGTAGCTTGGAAGCCTGGAGAATTCCATAGAAAAATCCACCTCTAAAAAATTAAGATCCGACAGCTCCTCCTGTACCCTTGTGCAAAGCTGCTTTGCTACATTTTTTCTGATACCAGACACTTCGTTTGAGATATCATCAAGCCGCTCTGTAGCCTGCTGGCGCTTCTTTTTTAATTCATCAAGGTACAGATCGTAGTTCTCAAGCTCTTCTATCCGCTGCTTTCTTTCATCAAGGGCAGCAAACACCTTCTCCAGCGTGGAGCCGTATTTATCCTTAATGCGATTTATGGTATTGACTCTCTCTTCCACTTCCGCGAAGCGTCCCGGATCAGCGCCCAGTCCATCACGGTAGTCGCACAAGGATCTTCTGGCGTCTGACATAAGTGATTCTATGTCTGTAAAGACCGACTCAATAGAGCCCAGCCTCTCGTCGTATTCGCTAACTGAGGATAATTCCCTTATGCTCCTTCCCACTGCATCTGAGGCTCCTTCGTCTATGGCTGATACTGCCATTGATATGGCTTCCAATATCTTCTGGGAGTTGGAAAGCGTTCTGTACTCTTCTTCCAGCGCCTCATCCTCACCAGGTTGGATATTAGCATTTTCTATTTCTTCAGCTTCATGCCGCAAAAACAACAGCTCCTTCTCCCTGGCACTATCATCCATGGAAGCGCCATTGTACTCATCCTCCAGCTTGCGATAGCTGTGATAAGCCTCAGACAGTAGCGCTTTTTTCTCTCCAAGCTCTTTTTTCGCAAACTCATCCAACATGGCCAAATGCTGGCTCTTTTTCAGCAATGACACATGCTCCTGCTGCCCGTATATATCAATAAGCAATTCCCCTGCTTCTTTTAGTTTTTTTACAGGTACACTCTCTCCGTTGATCTTGGCGACGGATCGCAAAGCAGACAGCCGCCTCGACAGGATCACCTCATCATCATAAACATCTATATCCATTTCGCCAAGCCGGCTTGCTATATTTTCATCATCAATATGAAAAATCGCCTCGACATAGGCATCCTGTCCTTCCTTTCTAAGAACACTCTTGTCAGTCTTGGCTCCCAGAGCCATTGAAAGCGCTCCTAAAATAATAGATTTGCCTGCCCCTGTTTCTCCTGTAAGGATGTTGAGTCCGTCGGAAAATTCTATGTCCTCCCGCTCTATCAGAGCAAGCTGCTCTACATGCAAATTCTGTAACATATTACCTCGCTATTCTGAAACCATTTTACTTCGTATTCGTTCTAAGAAACTCATTTTGGACAGCCTGATCATGTTGACACGCTGGGCTGCCCGGTGAACTATCACTCTGTCGTTTGGCAGGAGTGTTAAGCTTTTTCCCCCGTCAAAGCTTACTGCCGCAGATTCTCCCGAACGCCTGGGGCTTATCTCGATAGCCACCTCATCCCTCCTGTCGATTACAATACTTCTGGAGGTAAGGGTGTGTGGATTGATGGGAGTCATTAAAATTACATCTGTTTTGGGATCCACAATGGGCCCATTTGCAGAAAGATTGTAAGCTGTTGATCCTGTGGGAGAAGCAAATATCATGCCATCTCCATGAAATGAATAGAGAAATTCATCCCCAACATAGACTGACAGCCCCAATACCTGTAAGCCGTTAAGGGATGAGACTACAATGTCGTTTAACGCTTTTATGGTGTCGGTTCTGCTTCCGTTGGACCTTAGCACATAGCCCTCCAGCATCATACGGCTCTCTGTGTCAGGCATGCCCTCTAGGAGCTGCGGAATGGCATCATAAACTGTATCCTCGTCCAAATCACATAAATAGCCCAGATGACCCCTGTTAATGCCCAAAAGCGGGATCCCGGAATCCACTGTATGCTGTGAAACCGCTATAAGAGTTCCATCTCCTCCCACTGACAAAATACAGTCAACCCCCGGATGAAGCTCTATATCGTCAAATCTTTCATCCTCTACGAACCAGGTATAGCAAACCCCTCCCCTGGTCTCAATGGCGCTCTTCATACCTGCCACTAGTATGCGGTTGTATTCAGGATTACTGGCTACGATCTGAAAAGTATGCATGTGCCTCCTCCACAATGTTCCGGGTGTCTGTAACTTCATCCAGACCTTTATTGTTCTTTTTTAAATATAGCAAATATTCTATGTTGCCCTTGGGACCCCGTATCGGTGAAAATGTCAGTCCGCAAATTTCAAAGCCTGTGTGCTCCCGACAAAAATCCATAACCCCTTCAATCACTTCCCGGTGGATCTTCGGGTCTCTTACTACACCGTTTTTTCCAACATGCTCCCTGCCTGCTTCAAACTGTGGCTTGATCAGACATACCATCTGCCCGTCCCGGGTCAGCAATTCATACGCCGGGCCTAAAATCCTGGTAAGTGAAATAAATGACACATCACAGCCTGCAAAATCGGTTAATTCAGGCAGATCCTCCCTTGTAAAATAACGGAAATTAGACCTCTCCATGCATATAACTCTTGGATCATTCCTTAATCTGTAATCCAGCTGTCCATAGCCTACATCAATTGAATATACCCTTGCGGCGCCATTTTGCAGCATGCAGTCTGTAAAACCGCCTGTGGAAGCCCCTATATCCATACAAATCTGATCGTCAAAAGACAGCTCAAAAGTCGATATTGCTTTTTCAAGCTTAAGTCCTCCCCGGCTCACATATGGTATGGGCTTGCCCCGCAGCTCTATCTCGCAGTCTAATGCGAACTTTGATCCGGGCTTGTCCTCCTTTTGACCGTTTACATATACTTCTCCTGCCATTATATGAGCTTTGGCTTTTTCCCGGGAGGCTGCCAGGCCTCTTGTGACCACAAGCTGATCAAGTCTTTCCTTCATGAAACTGCCTTTCGAATCTTTGCCGCGATCGACTGATCATCAATGCCGCACTTTTCCTTAAGAGAATCCAAATCCCCATGCTCTACAAAGGAATCTTCAAGGGCAATCGTCATAACCTTACCGGAATAATTAATATCCGACAGGAACAGCTTGACCTTCTGGCCGAAGCCTCCTGATAAAACATTTTCCTCCATTGTAACTATAAGCTTGAATTTGCCGGCGTTAGACCGTAAATATTCCTCGTCAAAGGGCTTGGCAAATCGGGCATTAACCACGGCAGCACTTATTCCGGCGTCTGATAAAAGCTTCTTAACTTTACAGGCACATTCTACCATGCTTCCAAGTGAGAACAGCAGCACATCTCCATCGGGATATATAATTTCCGACTTCTGATATGCAATGCTCTGCCTGTATTCCTCAAGTCCGGTAAAGGCCTCCCCTTTGGGATAACGGATGGCAACCGGTCCGTCATATGAGAGGGCAAACTTCATCATGTCAGAAAGCTCCCATTTATTCTTGGGTGCCATTATTGTCATGCCCGGCATGGAGGAAAGATATGAAATATCAAAAATTCCGTGGTGAGTCCTTCCATCACTGCCCACAAGTCCGGCGTGATCTATGGCAAAAACAACCGGAAGCTTCTGACCGCAGACATCATTTAATATCTGGTCATAGGCCCTTTGCAGAAATGAAGAATATACCGCCACAACAGGCCTGTAGCCTGCCCTTGCCATGGCAGCGGCAAAGATCACAGCATGTTCCTCGGCTATCCCCACATCAAAAAACCTCTCAGGAAAGCGATTTCTGAACCGCTTAAGTCCTGTTCCGTCCATCATGGCAGCCGTGATGGCAACTACCTTTGTATCTCTTTCGGCTGCTTTTTTGATAACAGTAGAAAAAATATCAGTATATGTAGCTTCCTTACGGCCCAGGGGGAGTCCTCTTTCTATATCAAAGGGCTGGGCGCCATGAAAACGGGAGGGATGGCGCTCTGCCGGTTCAAAACCTCTGCCCTTTTTAGTAAGCACATGAACCACCACAGGGCCGTTGTAGGAAAAAGCCTCCTCAAATATCCTCTCCATACTGCCAATATTGTGTCCATCCACCGGTCCAAGGTACATAAGCCCCATTTCTTCGAAGATCATTCCCGGTATCATAAGCTGCTTGATACCGCTCTTGGTCCTGTGAATAGTAGCATCTATCCTCTCGCCATATATGGGGATCCTCTCCAGGGACTGATGCACTCCTTCTTTCAAGCCCTTATACCATCCACTGGTCCTCATTCTGGATAGTTGAACTGATAATCCACCAACATTCTCGGATATGGACATGTTGTTGTCATTTAAGACTATTACAAAGTTTTTCTTAAGGGAAGAAGCGTTATTAAGCCCCTCAAAGGCCATTCCTCCGGTTAGCGAACCATCTCCTATAACTGATACTATCCGTTCATTGCCTCCTGACAGCTCCCTTGCCATAGCAAAACCCATCCCGGCAGCAATCGATGTGGAGCTGTGTCCCGCTCCAAAGGCATCACAGTCACTCTCTTCGGGGGAAGGAAAGCCACTGATCCCTCCAAAGGAACGAAGGCTCTTAAATGCCTCTCTACGGCCAGTTAGTATCTTATGAGTATAGGATTGATGCCCCACATCCCAGATAAGCTTATCCTGTGGGAATTCCAGGCATCTGTGCAAAGCTATAGTAAGCTCCACCACTCCCAGATTGGACGCCAGATGTCCTCCCCTGGTGCTGAGGGTATTAATCATGTATTCCCTGATCTCGGCAGCCAGAGGCAAAAGCTCGTCATTAGAAAGCTCTTTTACATCATTGGGCTTGTTAATCTTCTCTAAATACATACGCTTATTTCCTCATTTTTTGCGATCTATCAGGGAAATCAAAAGCCGGACCAGAAAATCGTCACTGCCGGTATAGCCTTGAACTATGGATACAGCTTCTTCAGTAAAGCTTTTTACATCTCTTTTTGCCTGGTCAATCCCCACATGGTCGATATAAGTGGTCTTGTTGTTACGAAGATCGCTGCCTACAGGCTTTCCGATAACAGCCTCATCACCCTCCACATCCAGTATGTCGTCTTGAATCTGGAATGCCAGGCCAATTTTGGAAGCCGCCTGCTCCATGGACAATACATCCTCATCTGTGGATTCCGGTGCCAGAATACAACCTATCATCATGGAGGCTTCTATCAGAGCGGCGGTTTTTTTTGCATAGATATATTCTATTTCCTCAAGGGTTATATCACTTGCCCGGCGCTCCGCCATAATATCAGCGTTCTGGCCTCCGATCATCCCGTTAATGCCAGCCTTATCATAGAGACAGCGTATAGAGCGTACGATTCGATTCATATAATCCGGATCCTGCTGCCCTTTAGATACATCAAGGGCGCATAGCGCAGTCTCCATAGATCCGTTAAGCAATGCGTCTCCTGCCAGAATGGCTACAGCTTCTCCGAACTTCGCATGTGTGGTAGGCATTCCGCGCCTTAGAAGGTCATTGTCCATGGCTGGCAGATCGTCATGCACCAGGGAATATGTGTGTATCATCTCAAGGGCAACAGCCAATGGCTTAACTGAAGGCATGATCACATCACTAAAAAGCTTGTGGGTCTCCGTAAGTATTATGGGCCTTAACCTCTTGCCGCCTGCCCTTACAGAATAATTTGCTGCCTCAATTGTGTTTTTTGCATAACCTTCTTCAGGTCTTAAATAATCCTCCAGCCAGGCATTGACAACGCTGGCGCGGGAGGCAAGCTCTTCGTCAAATCTCATCACCAAACTCCTCAAGACTTCCGTCCTTTGCTATCATTTCCACTCTGCTCTCCAGGGAAGAAAGCCGCTCGTGCATTTTTTTTACCAGCTTCATTCCCTTCTCATACTGCCTGAAGGTCTCCTCCAGCGGGGCATCGTCCTCCTCCATCTTTGATAATATCTCATCCAGCTCGTCAAAGGACTGCTCAAGAGTCTGCGATTCTTCTGTCATATTCTATATCCTCCACATTAATAGTAAGTGTGCCATCAGTAACTCTGGCAAAAAGCCTGTCGCCCTTTTTTACATCATTAACGGATCGTATTGTTCTTCCTCCTTCACCAAACAGATAGGAGTATCCCCCTGCCAGGCGGCGCAGGGGAGAATTCCCCTCCAGCCTCTCTGCCATAAGCTCCAGCCTGTGCCGCGATGAAGAAAGCTGCGCTTCCATTCTATCATACAGCCTCTTTGAATAATCCTCTATCCTCTGGGAATTCCTCAATATCCGCTCTCTTGGATGAAGCAGCCTGAGCCTGTCTGTAATGTGATCCAGCCTCTGCCAGCTATCATAGAGCCTTCGATCCATGCTCCTGGCAAGCTCGTCCCGGCAGGCATAAAGTCTATCTAATACTTCTGAAATATCAACTATGGCAATTTCAGCCGCTTCCGATGGCGTGGCCGCCCGCCTGTCCGCCACATAGTCGGCTATGGTAGTGTCAGTTTCATGACCTACTGCAGAGATGATGGGAACCTCTGAGGAAAAAATTGCTCTGGCAACCGCCTCTTCATTGAACGCCCATAAGTCTTCGATGGAACCTCCTCCACGGCCTGCTATTATCACATCCACATCCAAGTCATTAAGAGCGTATATGCCGGATATTATACTTTCCGCCGCTCCGTCTCCCTGGACCTTGGCAGGATAAAGTGTAATCCGAAGATGGGGATTACGCCGTCTGGCAATTCTTATTATATCTCTTACAGCCGCGCCGGTTGGGGCTGTAACTATGCCCAGATGCTCTACGAATTTGGGAATGGGCTTCTTGTAAGCATTATCAAACATCCCCATTTCGGAAAGCTCTTTTTTTAATTGTTCCAGCCGGATAAAAAGATCCCCCGCTCCCTTTGCCTCTATATATCTGGCAATGAGCTGGTAGGTTCCATTTCTGGTATAAACCGAGATACTGCCCCTGGCGCGAATCTGATCGCCCTCTTTGATACGGGCAGTAAGCCCTCCCCGATCAGATCGGAACATAGCTGCTGATATTTTTCCTGATTCGTCCTTGAGATCAAAATAGATGTGACCCGATTGGTGATATTTAAGATTGGACACCTCACCTTCGATGGTAATGTCCTTGAGAAGTGGTTCGCTCTCCAGCAACCCGTGAATGAAAGAATTGACCTGTGCAACTGTAAATGAACGCCGCTTCAAAGCTGCCTCGCTATCTGTCCCAAAACACCGTTAATAAATCGTCCTGATTCGTCGGTTCCGTATTCCTTGGCCAATTCTACAGCCTCGTTAATAGCTATCCCCGGTTCCAGCCTGTCGTAACACAGCTCATAAACTGCAAGCCTAAGAAGTGTAAGGTCAACCTTGTTCATACGGGAAACCTGCCATGATTCCGACGCTTCGTCGATCCTGCGATCAAGATCATCCACTGTCGATATCATATCCATGGCCCGGCTGCAGATAAGATCTCGCTCGGAATCATCCCCGGGAAAGTCACCGTCAGACTCCAAAAACAGCTGAATTTGATCACGGAGTAAATCATCTTCCGGTGATTCTTTGTAAAAATCGTATTGAAACAGTGATAAAAATGTCCACTGTCTTATCTCATGCCTTGTCATAAGTACCTCACATAACCACCGTGGCAATGCGGATATCGACATTGGATACGCCTATGCCTGTCATGTTCTCGATAGCGTTCTTGACCTTGGCCTGAACCTTGGCACAGATCGAGGGAATCTCAAAGCCGTACCTGATTATCAGAGAAAGCTTCGCCTGAATGGTTCCGTCAGGATTGGAGCTGATCCTAACTCCCTTGGACAGCTTGGCTGATCCGGTTCTGGGGATTAGGGAATTGGTTATATTGCCGCTTAAGGCTTCCACCCCGTCCACCTCGGTAGCTGCCAGTCCTGCCACTATGGCTACAACCTCATCGGAAATCGACACGCCTTCCTTGATCTCGAATGTATTTTTATCTGCCATTTCTAATCCTTTCTTAATCATTTGTAGGGGCAAATTGTATTTCACCCCTCATAGTTGATAAGCAGCAGTACATCTCATATACAATTTGCTGTTCATCAGTAAAGAATCACATCATAATGCGCTGAGAAAACCTCGGATGGCTTTAATCTGTTGCCCCACTCGCGCTCGGTAATGTCACCATCAAAGCTGCTCCTGTCAGTGCGCCCATACCAAGGCTCGATGCAGATGAAGGGAGCGTTCTTTTTCGCAGGTGTCCACAGACCAAGCAGCGGTGCATCAAAGAGCAGTCCCAAAACATTCTGTCCGTTCTCGTCTATTAAAACAGCCTTTTTGATCTGCTGATCCTCGAAAATAAGAGCATCCTCGTCGAACATGGCATGATTCAGCGAGAGCCTGCCTCCCTCCAGTTCAAATTCCTTAGTGCGCTCTGACAACAACCCGTTAGAATCCAAAACTCCGGCAGTAAGTGATCCATGAACATCGAACTCTATGGCTGCGCCATCCACAGGTGACAAAAATGCCGGATGTCCACCAATGGAAAAATATATGTCCCTTCTATCCTGATTCATAACATTCCACATAACCCGGATAGATGAACCATTAATGCGGTATCCTATCAGGAGGGAATACTGGAAGGGATAATGCTCCAGGGTATCGGAATTACTGCTCGTTGCAAACCAAAGCTCGTCAACCATCTGAGAAGCAAGGGCAAAATCCATATCCCTGGCAAAGCCATGCTGACCTGATTCATAGGTTCTGCCGTCATAAGAAGTCTTGTGATCCCTGTAATTACCAACTACCGGAAACAGTACCGGTGAAACCCTGCCCCAAAAATTCGCGTCAGCGGACCACATATACTCCCGTCCGGTGTCCTTTTTTACCACAGAAACCAATTCCGCGCCGTGGCTGTCCACACGGATTCTGATCTTGTCATTCTCCAAAGTATATAATTTGCTCATAACATCCCCCTGTTTGCAATGTACCTATGGTGTGCTGTCCGAAAATTCTATCACACCAGTTCCAATCCCCCTAAGCTTATGATCCTGCCCTGATCATCAAAACAATCCTGATAGGAATCTATTATATAGTCAATCTCCTCTAATACAGCCTGGTCTATGTGAATATTGAAAAATTCCATAAACCGCTTCGGATCAAAATGCCTGCACCATGCCGCCTGCATTCCGTAGTGCATCGGCCCAATTACATCCCTGATTGGATGATCCCCTATGAATACGCACTCCGAAGCTTCGGTATTAGCCTTCTTAACACATAAATCCAGAATGCGGTCTCCCGGCTTCTCCTCGCCGGCTTCTTCGCTGGTAACAAGATAATCCACCAGATTGTTAATCCCCAGGATGCGAAGCTTCTCCAACTGAACATCCGCTGTCATATCCGTGGCTACTATTATGGTAACTCCCATACCCTTAAGTGTACTAAGGATATCCATGACCACAGGCTCTAATGTCATATGTTTATAAAATGTATCCCAGTACGCCCGGCACATAGGGTACGCGTGATCTATGGCGTGGGCGCCAATGTCCTCTAAAAGTGTCTGATAGCGCAGAGTTCTGGAATGTGTGGATGCATTAGGCTGTCCAATCTTATCCTCTGTCATTCTCATGGCCTCTGTAAGCCTCTGACGGTATATATCGTAGCCAATCCCAAAGTGTTCCTCGACATAATCGGCAACTGCTTTGTCAGCCTCTTCATGACAGTCCATAAAATTGTAGAGAGTATGATCCAAATCAAATATAGCTGTTTTGATAGTCATCTTGTCCCCTGTCTATACCCGCATTGCTTCCATCTTCTGAGTGGCGAAAAAGTCGTCGATCTCCCGAACCCAATCCTGGGGCTTCATGGATTTGAGCAGATATTTCTCCGGCTTCAGGGCCAGAACCTCCATAACGGTATTCTTGTCACTTTTTCCTGTGAGGAATATTACGGGAATGTATGCCGTGGATGCCTCGGATCGTATCATCTCCAGAACCTTGGCTCCGGATATGACTGGCATCTCATAATCCAGCAAAATAAGATCCACTGTATTCTTCGCCAAAAATGTAATGGCATTCATTCCTGAGCCTGCCATGAATACATTGTATTTGGGAGTGAGAAGATTCTTGATCATCCGGGTCATGGTAGGGTCATCATCAACCACCAGGATGCGCTTCTTCGCCTCGATCTGGGTGCCCTCTTCCACACCCATCATAAGCCGTTCAACAAGTATCTGGATGTTAAGAGGCCTCTCCAGCTTGTCATGAACCAGCTCATCCGGAATGTATCTGGATGCCGTCTCAAGCTCCTCCTGGTTGCCCACCAGGTAGAAAAACATCTCTCCCTGAAGCACCAGATCCTTGCAGAATACTAATGCCTCAGATATCTCTTCCACATCACCGTCAAGATAAAAAACCATAAGTCTGGGCATTTCTTCTATACTGCTGATAGCCTTGACTGAGTTGCCTATCCTGATGACTTCAAATTCCTCCCGCTCCAGGCCGTTGGAAATAGCTGTAACCATAAAGCTTTTCTGGTCGCCGATCAACAGTACGCGCTTGTCCATATGTCCTTATCACCCTTGTCATGTTCTCTTTACGCTTCAACCCGTTAACTATACACTATTTCGTTCGATTTGAAAAGCGTTTGTTATGTTAATATAGATATCAAAAAGACATCCTGGGGCCGCAGAGGTTAGCTGCTTGCGGTTTGCAGGATGTCAACTATTCTTAGTACATTTTGGACATATAATGACTGTTATGTGGTTTTCTTGTCCTTCTTATCTGAAGTCTTGGATGTCTTGGTTGATTTTACTGTTTTATCAGCCTTCTCTGTCTTAACAGTCTTTGCAGGCTTAGCTGCATTCTCCGTCTTGGTAGTTTTTGCAGACTTGGCTGTATTCTCTGTCTTGACTGTCTTAGCGCTTTTTGCAGCTTTGGACACCTTCTTCCTGGGGGTCTTACGGATAATCTCAGCAAAAAGTCCCAATCTTCCAACATTGCCCTCAGCACGAACCTGTCCATCCTTAAGGGCTTCCATTGGATCGAGATCACCCTTTAATATCTCTAATATCTGAGCTGCCTGACAGATCAGAAGCACATCCCTGTCATAATACTCATAAGGCTCTACCACAATATTACCGCGGAGCATCTCGATATAAAAAGCACCCTCAGCCTCACCCTCAATATTAACCTGAATGGCAAGATGATCAGTGATCTTTTTGGCATCATAGCCCTTAGTATTATTCTGTACCTCCAAAACAAGTTCTTCGTATGTCATCTTTAATCACCTCAAAATATCATTTTCTATACGCCCCAATACCCCTGAACGCAAGCAAATATTTTATCACAATTGTTACGGAATGCAATATTAAAATAATTAAGAAATAATGTCCTTGAAATGAAATTCTTTTTTGCCATTGGAGTAATCCGCCACTATGCTGCCATTACCGCGAAGTGTATATTTATATGTGCACAGTCCGAATATTCCCACCGGTCCTCTGGCGTGAAGCTTGCCGGTACTGATCCCGACCTCAGCCCCGAACCCATATCTGAAACCATCCGCAAATCTGGTAGAAGCATTCTGATACACTCCGGCGGAATCTACGAATTTCATAAAGTAATCCGCCGCCGCTTCGTCCTCTGTAATTATGCAATCTGTATGGTGGGATCCGTGGTTATTAATATGCTCTACTGCTTCCTTTACTCCATCTACGAACCGAACTGACAAAACCGGCTCCAAATATTCCTTGTCATAGCCCTTGTCTGTAAGTTCTTCCATGGAATAAACGGCCTTTGCTGCCTCGTCACCCCTTATTACAATATGAGATTCCCTCAGCTTGTCAAAAAGCTTTTTAACCTCTTCCATAGGATATTTATGATCTATCAAAAGTGTCTCTGTGGCGTTACATGCCGCTGTATATTGAAGCTTGGCATCAAGTACAAGGGGGATTACCTTGGCTGCATCCGCTGCTCCATCCACATAAGTATGACAGATTCCATCAGCATGTCCCATAACCGGGATTCTGGTGTGCTCCATTATATAGCTGACAAATGCGTTGCTGCCTCTTGGAATGATCAGATCCACCAGTCCATCACAGGATAACAGCTCATCTATCTGTGAATGTGTATCAGCCTGTATAAGGCTCTTATCCGGAAGTCCTGCCGAAATGACTGCCTGGTGGATAAGTGAAAACAGCACTGCGTTAGTATCCCTGGTCTCGCTGCCGCCCTTTAATACAGCACAGTTACCGCTTTTTATACAAAGAGACGCTATCTGAACCAGCGCATCAGGCCTGGCTTCAAATATTACTCCAATAACTCCTATTGGTACGCTGATTCGCTTCAATAAAAGATCGCTGTCCAGTTCGCGGATCAAATCCACTTTTCCTATTGGATCCTCCAATGAGACAAGCCTATCTATTCCGGCACAAACATCGGACATTTTACCATCGTCGAATTTCAGTCTTTTTTTGACTGAATCTGATACCTTTTCATCTTCGGCTCTTTTAAGATCCGCTGCGTTAGCCTCATATATCCTGGCACTGTTGTTCTGGAGGGTTTCTTTTATTTTTTTTAGTGCTTCGCATCGCATTTCATGGGTTGATGCGGACATCTCCCAGGATGCGGCTTTCATTTTTTTTATTTCTTCTTTTATAGTCATGTTGAGTCCTCGCTGTTATATATACATACTCACATTGTTTGCAATTAACTGCGCCATTATCCTACCACACCTGTATCAATGTTTGCAACGATTCAGGGGTTGGGGTATAATTATGAATATAGTTGACGATTTGACCGCAAGCCATTTTCATGTTTTCATGCAGAGATGGCAACTAATTGCAACACTGATTTGGAAAAGTCAATGGTTGTAAATGCGACTGGCAAGGAGCATTTCCACAAGCATTGATGTCGAAGTTAATAGTTAGCTCGATGGCGCGGTCTGAGCGCTAGGCTTTGATAGAAAATAACTAAAAAAGGAACTCACATGTTAGATGTATGCTTACTAGGCTGCGGCGGTATGATGCCTCTTCCTCACAGATGGCTCACCAGTTGTATAATGAGATATAACGGATCTTCACTGTTGATAGACTGCGGTGAAGGCACTCAAATAGCCATCAAATCCGCTGGTCTGTCCTGCAACCCGATTGATACCATATGCTTTACCCATTATCATGCCGACCATATAAGCGGTCTGCCCGGGCTGCTGCTTGATATGGCCAATTCTGACCGCAGTGAACCAATAACGATTATTGGACCCAGAGGACTTGCCAGAGTTGTTAATTCTCTTAGGGTCATTGCTCCTGAGCTTCCTTATGAGATTGAATTTTGTGAGCTTACCGAGCCTGCCAGCGACATAATTCTATGCGGCTATCATATCCATGCATTTAAAGTCAATCACAATGTCACCTGCTACGGTTATTCGGTTTCCATTCCAAGGGCAGGAAAGTTCAATGTCGAAGCAGCCAAGTCCCTGGGGCTTCCGGTTCAGCTTTGGAACCCTCTTCAGAAGGGTAACACCGTAACCCATGAGGGCAGGACATATACCCCCGATATGGTGATGGGCCAGGACAGGCGGGGTCTAAAGGTAACCTACTGCACCGATTCCAGGCCAACAAAGGGCATTGTGGAGGCTGCCAGGGATTCTGACATTTTTATCTGCGAAGGCATGTATGGTGATCCCGAAAAAGCCTCTGACGCTAAGAAGAAAAAGCACATGACCTTTTACGAGGCTGCAGCACTTGCCAGGGACGCTAATGTATCCCAGCTATGGTTGACTCATTATTCTCCGTCCCTGGTTGGCCCTAAACGGTATCTTAATGAAGTAAGGAAAATTTTTGCCAACACATATACCGGCAAGGACGGAAAAAGAGTTGAGCTGGATTTTGACGAAGATTAAGAGGGACTTTTTATGAAAAATATCATCCGGATAATTATTTTTGTTATCATATGTGCTGTCCTGATTGTCGGATATTATTTTTATCTGTCTCACGGGCGTTCCAAGAAGGATCAGGCCCCCTCCCAGCAGAGCGAGCTGGAGAAGGTTTTGACTGTGGATTTTTCCACAAAATATCCCCAGACTCCCAGAGAGGTTATGAAATGGTACAACAGGATTTTAAGGCTATACTACTCTCCCGATATATCTGACACTCAGCTTGAAATGCTCTGCGATCAGGCAAGGATGCTGATGGATGAGGAGCTTTTATCGGTCAATCCCCGGGACAGCTATATTATGTCTGTTAAGGCTGATTCTGAAAGCTACAAGACCCGTGGAAAAAAGATGCTAAAAGCCGAAGTCTGCGATACCGGCGATGTTGAATACAAGAAGCAGGATGGTCGCCAAATGGCATATGTCCTGGTCAATTATGTCGTATCTGAGGGCAGTGATTATCAGACAACATACCAGAAATATGCTCTGCGCAAGGACGAAAACGGTCTCTGGAAGATCCTTGCATTTGAATTATCCGATGAGGACGGACTGTAATTATGAAATCCGCTAATACCAAGATACTCGCAATTGAATCTTCATGTGATGAAACTGCCGCTGCAGTCGTGGTAAACGGCCGTGATGTAAGAAGCAATATCATTTCCACACAGATACCGCTTCACACTCTGTATGGCGGTGTAGTTCCGGAGATAGCCTCCCGCAAACACATAGAAAGAATTGACAATGTAATCAAAATGGCTCTGTCGGAAGCTGATACCACACTTGATGAGCTGGATGCAGTTGCTGTAACTTATGGCCCGGGCCTTGTGGGAGCGTTACTTGTAGGAGTAGCTGAGGCCAAAGCAATAGCTTATGCAGCCGGTTTGCCGCTTATCGGCGTTAACCACATCGAAGGACATATTGCAGCTAATTATATCGAAGATAAAACCTTGGAGCCTCCGTTTTTATGTCTGATAGTATCCGGAGGGCATACCCATCTGGTTCAGGTAACGGATTATAACAAATGCACCATTCTGGGGCGAAGCGTTGACGATGCTGCAGGGGAAGCCTTTGACAAGGTTGCAAGGGCCATTGGGCTGGGCTATCCGGGAGGTCCCAAGATTGAAGAAGCAGCAAAATCGGGAGATGCCTCCTGTGTTCATTTCCCCAGAGCCAAGGTTTCCGGTAATCCTTATGATTTCAGTTTTTCCGGGTTAAAGTCAGCAGTTCTTAACTACCTGAACCATCTGTCCATGCATGGCGAAGCTTATAATCCCAACGATATTGCCGCTGCCTTTCAGGAGGCTGTTGTGGGCGTTCTTTGCGACCATGTGGCAATGGCCCTGGACGAAACCAAATCCCCCCATTTTGCTCTGGCAGGGGGAGTGGCTTCTAATGGCGCCCTCCGGTCATCTATGCAGGAAGTCTGTGCTAAAAAGAATGTCCTTTTCCACTGTCCCGCTCCAATTTTCTGCACCGATAATGCTGCTATGATAGGAGCCGCAGGCTATTATGCTTACCTTAATGGAAATACAAGCGGATGGGATCTAAATGCCGTTCCGCAGCTTCGCCTGGGAGAAAAATCATGAGAGGAACAAGTGATTTTTCCGCTATCATCCTTGCCGCCGGTAAAGGACTTAGAATGGGCGGCGATATCAAAAAACAGTTTTTATTGATCCACGACAAACCGCTGATCTACTACACCATTAAAGCCTTCGAGGAAAGCAGCGTTTCAGAAATTATTCTGGTGTGCCCTCAGGATGATTTAGATTATGTAAAAACCGAAATTACAGATCATTATGGATTTAAAAAAATAACCGCAACAGTTGCCGGCGGCGATGAAAGATATCTGTCGGTTTATGAGGGGTTAAAAAAAGTTAATAAAGCCAATGTTTTAATTCACGATGGAGCCAGATGCTGCATTACCAGTGATGTAATCACCGATATGATGGATGCGGTGATCACATACAAAGCCGCTGTGGCAGCCGTACCTTCCACAGACACCGTTAAGCTTGCTGATGATGATGGCTTCGTAAGCTATACTCCAAGGAGGGATATGGTATGGTCCATGCAGACCCCGCAGGGCTTTAACAGCGCCCTTATTAAAGAGGCTTACGACAGGCTTTTTTCATCGGGTGATACCGAAAGGATTACAGACGATGCTCTTGTTTTGGAGCGGGCCATGCCGGAACAGAAGATCAAGCTTATAAAAAGCTCCTACGACAACATTAAGATAACCACCAAAAAAGATCTGCTTTTAGCAGAACGACTACTATAGGAGAGTAAATACTATGAAAAGCGCTATTCAATTCGGAGCAGGTAACATAGGCCGCGGCTTTATAGGTATGCTGCTGGCTCAGGCAGGCTACAAGGTTGTGTTTGCCGATGTTAACAAG
>CAJOFQ010000021.1 GCA_905233955.1 uncultured Lachnospiraceae bacterium | reverse complement strand
ATTTAATAATTCCACCCCATCTCATTGAACAAGTAATCCTTTAATCGGAACAAAGTATACAGCGGCACAGACCAGACATGCGTGTCTTGATCCATGTTATCGCCAATATTTTTTAGTGAGGTTTTAATTGCTATTTTAGGACTGTACCTGCTGCAGAACAAATGCAGACTTTTTGCCTTGGTATTATCTGCTGATTTTACCTCGATTGGCAAAAGAACACCTTCATAGTCTGTGATAAAATCAAGCTCCGCATCCGCTTTTGTGCGCCAGAAATAACTATCTATTTCCATACATTTAAGCTGGGTATAAACATAGTTTTCCGTAAGAGCTCCCTTGAATTGTCTGTATGCACTATCTTCTTCAATAATTGTTCTATAATTTAAGTTGGATTTTTTTCGTAATAATCCTACATCCGACATATATACCTTGAAATATGTATAATCAGCCATTCCTGATAATGGAAGCTCCGGCGTTGATACCTTACAAAGTTTACCTGCTATACCTGCGTTCACTATCCATTCCAATGCATCTTCCAGATCCTTGGATCTTGCTCCATGTTTTACATGAGAAAAAATAAATTTATTATTATCTCGTGCTATCTGCGAAGGCACTGAATCCCATATTAATTTAATCTTTGTTGCATTATCCCAAGTTGTATGTTTACCAAAATCATCTGCATAATCTTTTATAATCCTGTCTAATACGGTATCAACAGTTCTGTAGTCATGTGAGTCTGTCCACACTTGAACCGCTTCAGGCATACCGCCAACTATATAATAATTCTTAAGATACTTTTCAAGCACAGTCGTATAGAGTTCTGATATCTCCCTGTCCAACGGTAATTTTCGAATTCCTTCAATGTACTTCTCCCCACTGTCGGCTATTACAAATTCTTCAAAACTCATTGGATACATTTCTATCCTTTCAACTTTGCCTACTGGAAAGGATATCCCCTCCTCCCGAAGTGCCACACCAAGAAGTGATCCTGCCGCAATTAAATGAAGTTCAGGAATGTTTTCGCAAAAATATTTGAGTGCCTGAATTGCCCTTGGACACTCCTGTATCTCGTCAAACACAACGAGAGTTGTCCCTGGTATTATTTTTTCCCCCCGAACTATACTTCCAAGTTCATCTATTATTCTGTCTGTGTCAAAATCATACTCGAAAACTGATTTGAGAGCTGCATTTCCTTCAAAATTCAAATAAGCCATATCCTCAAATTCATTTTCTCCAAATTCCTTTATCAGATATGTCTTGCCACACTGTCGTACACCCGTCACAAGTAAAGGTTTCCTTCTATTCTGATTCTTCCATGATATAAATTTCTCTAATACAGTTCTTTTCACTTCATTTCCTCCAGCAATTAACGAAAAAGGATATACTGGCACAATAGCATTAATCTGACAAATAAGCAAGCAAAACTGCGTTTTTCGACCGAATAATCGTGTTTTAGCTGCGTTTTTCGACCGAATAATTGTTTGCATGTCTCTTTTTTCGACCGAATAAAGTAAAACAGCCAGACTGGAATAGCCAGACTGTTTTTTTCGTTATTAATATTGAGAACGATCTTTGACCCTGCTATAGCATTATGGTAAAATATAAATTGACAATGTAAAACTAGAAAAAAGGGGGTTAAAATGAATTACGAAGCAGAATATAAGCAGAAGCTCGTTTCGGCAGATGAAGCCGTTAAATGCGTTAAATCCGGAGACTGGGTAGACTATGGCTGGTGCACTAACACTGCAGAGGCTCTTGACGCGGCCCTGGCAAAGCGTACAGACGAGCTTACTGATGTCAAGGTTCGCGGCGGTATATTGTTCCACAAACCTGCCATTTTCGAAAGGGAAGATTCCGGAGAGCATTTTTGCTGGAATTCATGGCATATGAGCGGAGTGGAACGCAAGCTGATAGATCAGGGAGTAGGATACTACGCTCCGCTGAAATATTCAGAGCTTCCCATATACTATCGCAAATATTTACCCGAAGTAGATGTAGCAATGTTCCAGGTTGCGCCCATGGACAAGCATGGATATTTTAACTTTGGTCCCAGTGCATCACACCTTATGGCTGTTTGTGAACGCTCCAAGAAGATCATTGTAGAGGTTAATGAGAATATGCCCCGCTGTCTGGGCGGATATGAGGCTGATATTCATATCTCACAGGTTGACATGATAGTAGAAGGGTCTAACCCGGCTATTGGCGAGCTTCCTGCCGGAGGAGCTCCTACTGATGTAGACCGCAAGGTAGCCGAGCTTGTAGTGGCGGAAATTCCTGACGGCGCATGCCTGCAGCTTGGTATCGGCAGTATGCCCAACACCATCGGTCAGATGATCGCTGAATCAGATCTTAAGGATCTGGGCGTCCACACCGAGATGTATGTTGATGCCTTTGTTGACATCGCAAATGCTGGCAAGATCACAGGCGCCAGAAAGAGCATAGACCGTTTCCGTCAGGCGTTTGCCTTTGGTGCAGGTACTAAGAAGCTCTATGACTATGTGGATGACAATCCTGCTGTAATGAGCGCTCCTGTGGATTACACTAATGACGCCAGGGTCATCAGTAAGATTGACAACTTTGTTTCTATTAACAATGCTGTGGATGTAGATTTGTATGGTCAGATCAGCGCAGAATCCTCCGGTATCCGTCAGATCTCCGGAGCCGGTGGACAGATGGACTTTGTTATGGGTGCTTATCTGTCAGAGGGCGGCAAGAGCTTTATCTGTCTTTCATCTACATTTACCACCAAAGACGGCACCACGCACAGCCGCATCCGTCCTACCCTGGTAGAAGGCTCCGCAGTTACAGATACCAGACCTCAGACAATGTATCTCGTTACAGAATATGGAATGGTCTGCCTTAAGGGACTATCCGCCTGGGAGCGTGCCGAGGCAATCAT
Organism: uncultured Lachnospiraceae bacterium; assembly: GCA_905233955.1. Taxonomy (GTDB): domain Bacteria; phylum Bacillota; class Clostridia; order Lachnospirales; family Lachnospiraceae; genus RGIG4930. Next base: position 32,988 of record CAJOFQ010000021.1, on the reverse strand, counting down.
CTCCATAGCTCATCCTGATTTCAGAGATGACCTTATAAAAGAGGCTGAACGCATGAAGATGTGGAGAAGATCAAACAAATAATATGATACAAGGGTCAAAAGGTCACGCTTGCATGGAAATTTGTGACTTTGTGACCCGCAAAACATGAGCAATGTAGTGGATTTTGTATAAAAATCCACGAGAATTGCGAATGTTTTAGCAGCAGATTGCACATGCAATGTGCTGCTGCGTATCATTAATGAGGGGCAAAACACCTTTTGACCCTCATATCATAATATTAAAAATCGAGTATAGGTGGTAACATGCTCCTACTCGCGGCGCATTGCAGGCCACAAAGCGGCACATTCCTCTCGGTGGCCCTGCCATAAAAAACGGGTTCTGAAATTATATCAGAACCCGTTTTTTTACTATTAAATGATATCAGGGTCAAAAGGTCCAAATCATGCGCTTGCGCAATGATTTGAGACTTTGTGACCCGCCCACGAGAGATATGAGTGTTTGAGCAGCACATTGCACACAAAGTGTGCGTGCTGCGTATCATAAGTTGGGGGCAAATACTTTTGACCCCAACATCATTAAATATCTTCAAGAGTAAACTGGCTTACAATATTGGACAGATCATCGGATACACTCTTCTGCTCAACAGCCATATCTGATACTTCATCCACCATATCGGATACCTCGTTGACCGTCTCAGTAACCTCAGATGATGAGCTGGCTGTCTCAGTCGCGGACTCAGCAATGCTGGCAACCGCAGCGTTAACCTGATCCATAGACTCCTTGATATACATAACCATCTCGCTAACCTGCTCGGACATCTGTCCGAAGGACTGGGCATCCTCACCATACTGGCGGCCAATCTCAATAAAGTTATCATAATCAGGAGTAACTGTTTCCTGAACAAACTTGAGCAGTTGTCCGGAGCTTTCATCAAGTGAGGTAAAGGCTTCCTGAATCGCGGCAATAGTCGCCTGGATCTTGTCAACAGCTTCCTTAGTCTCCATAGCCAGGTTGTTAATCTCACTTGCTACTACAGCGAAGCCCTTGCCGTGTTCACCGGCGCGAGCAGCCTCAATTGATGCATTAAGGGATAAAAGATTGATCTGGCTTGCAATATCAGCAATAGAATCAGCAAGCGTACCAATTTCTTCTACTACCTTGGCCTTCTCAGAAGCCTCTCTAAGCTCTTCACCACGCTTATTAGCAATAGCTATTGCGTTATCGCTGGAGGTCTTGCTGTTCCTGACTATTTCTTCAGCTCTCTCCTTGATCTTCTCAACTTCCTCGGCAGTCTTGGCTGTCTCATCTGCCAGACGCATAACTGATGCATTAACCTCGTTGGCAGATGCGGAAACCTGCTCAGTAGCAGCTCCCGTATTGGTCATGGCATCATTAACTCTGACCATGGAATTTTGGATATTGGCAAACTGATCACTCAGGTTAACAGCTACCTTGTCAAGCTCATTGGAGGAAACATTAACCTTGCCTGAACCTACAGAAATATTACGGATAACATTACTGTTATTTTCATACATCTCATTAAGAGAGTCGCTCATCTGGCCAATCTCATCCTTACGGCGAATATCAATCTTATCAACCGTGAAATCTCCGCCTGCCAGATCCTTGGCAAATTTCCTAACCTGCTGCATAGCCTTTGCAATGCCGCTTGCCTGAACAAAAATCACTACTATACAAACGATTATGGCAATTACACAGATCAGAACAGAAACCCTTGTCATGTGAACTACCGGAGCGTTGATCTCGGCAAGAGGCATTACCAGAGCCAGCTTCCAGTTAACCTCCGGAATTGTAGCGTAATACAGATTGCAAGCTAATCCGCCGCCCGTAAAGCTTGCAACACCGCTTTCATTAGACATTACTTCTTTGCCGGCCTCGGCAATTCCGCTGGGATCGTCCGTAATCTTAAGAGCATTAGCTGCGGCGTCCTCATCATTGGGATTGTAAATATATGTACCATCGGAGGAGGTCATAATTATGGCACCAGTCTCACCAACTGTAATACCCTGCATAGACTGCTCAATAATGTCCAGAGTCAGGTCACATGTAATACATCCCAAATACTTGTTGCCATCATATATTGGAGCTGAACAGCTGGACATGATAGTTCCGCTGGCTTCATCATAATATGGATCGGTGATCGTAGCTTCACCGACACCCATAGCCGCAGCGTTGGTATAGTACTCCTGGGAAAAATAATCATATTCAGCGTTAGAATACTCCCAGTCCTCTACAAACTTATCACCGTCCTTGTACCAGTACGGTCCATAGTATTTCTCGTTCTCATCATACACATTAGGCTCAAACCAGACGCCGCTTCCGCTGATAAGATCATTGTCGGAAATAGTATCTTCAAATATACTGGCATATGTTTTGATGTCTGTGGTCTTATAGGAAGCTGCCACATTTCTGGCAAGAGCACGGGCGACTATTCGCACACTCTCAAGCTTCGCATCGGTGTCGTTGATATTGGCATCCAGCGTAGCTTCCATTTCTGCCTGGGTCTCCTCATGGATGATACTTCGGCTGTTAATAACCATGACGGAAGCCATTATAACCAGTGACAACAATACAAACGGCAGGATACCTAAGATCATCTTGCCCTTGATTCCAAGTCCGGCTCCCTTAACCTTTTTCGTACTTCCCCTCTTTTTTCTGCTCAAAACCTACCTCCTTTATAACAATTAATAATTCTTTAGAAACTCCTCTATGACAGGAATAGCCCTGCGAATCATATCTGTATCTACGCAGTAGGCAATTCTGAAATGCCCCTTAACACCGAATCCGTCAGATGGGACAAATATCAGGTCATGCTCCATTGCTTTTTTACAAAACAAAACCGCATCATCTCCTATGACCTTGGGGAACATGTAGAAAGTCCCGCCCGGCTTCTCCACCGACAATCCTGCCGCCGTCAGGCAATCATATAACAAATTGCGATTAGTCTCATAAACAGACAGATCCGCCGTCTCATCCAAAACCCGCTCAACTGCCCGCTGGACAGAAGACGCCGGGCAATTATGACCGATTCCCCTGGATATCTGCCCAAACATTATCGCCAGAATATCGGCATCTGTTGCCTCGGGATTGACCGCAACATATCCTATGCGCTCCCCCGGCAGCGACAAAGATTTTGAAAAAGAATAACAGGAGAGCGTATTGGAATAAAACCTACTGGGATACGGCACCGAAAGCCCGTCAAAAACAATCTCCCTGTATGGTTCATCACTTATAAGAAATATATCGTGCCCATATTCCTGTTCTTTCTCTCTTAAAAAGTCAGATAGCTTTTTTAAAGTCTCCTCCGAATAAACAACCCCTGAAGGGTTATTCGGAGAATTGATAAGAACTGCGTTAACCCGCTCATTCATAGCAGCTTCAAGAGCATCAAAGCGTATCTGAAAATGCCCGGTATCAGCCTCAACAATATGAATAACAGCTCCTGTATCATTAATATATGGTATATACTCTGAAAAATAGGGTGCGAAAACCAGCACCTCATCGCCAGGCTCTGTCACTGCCCTTATTGCATGAGCCAGAGCGCCTGCAGCACCGCTTGTCATAAAAATATGCTTTGCTTCATATGGAATGCCAAAGCGCTTCTTCAAGCTCGCCGCAACACTTTCTCGGACATACTCTATTCCAAGCGAGGGGCTGTATCCATGCAAGGCCACAGGCTCCTGCGTGCGATGCAAATCCATTACAGCATCAGTATAATCCTCCGGTACAGGAACACTTGGGTTGCCAAGGGTAAAATCAAAAACATTCTCCCTGCCTATTTCGGCAGCCCTGGCAGTGGCGTATTCCGAAAGCTCTCTAATCACAGAACGGGATGAGAGCATTTTTTTGTATTTTTGATTAATCATGCTATTGCTTTTACTTCGTATCCAGCGTCTGTTACAGCCTTCTTAAGGGCCTCATCTGTAACATCCGGGTTAAGTGAAACTATTGCCGAGCCCTTCTCATGGCTTACTTCGGCACTGGCTACTCCATCTATACCTTCAAGAGCATCCTTGACTCTTTTCTGACAATGTTCGCACATCATACCTTCTATTGTCAAATTTTTACTAGTCATCTTTTCTTTCTCTCCTCTTTTTGAATTAGTATTATCATTGGTTGTATCTGAACCGGATATTTCTCCGGATAAAATTTTCGATGAAGGAGTTCCCATAAGCTTTCGAATGGATCCCTTGCTGCGTTTTCTGCGATATTTTCGTGAATTATCCAGATTGATAAGGTTAAGCCGCAAAGCATTCATGACCACGCAAAAGCTGGAAATGCTCATAGCCGCCGCTCCAAACATGGGGCTTAAAGAAATTCCAAATAAAGGATACCACACACCTGCTGCCAGCGGAATCCCTATAACATTATAGAAGAATGCCCAAAACAAATTCTCATGAATGTTGCGCTTTACACCTCTGGATAAAACAAGGGCCCTCGAAACATCTGTCAGCCTGCTCTGAGTCAGGACAACATCAGCCGCATCCATGGCAATATCGGTACCCGCTCCAATCGCAAAACCGGTATCCGCTGCCGTAAGCGCCGGAGCGTCATTAATTCCATCCCCCACCATCAGTACATTGCCTGCCCTCTGTTGGAGCCTGGTAACAACCTTCTCCTTGATCTGGGGCATAACACCCGCAATTACAGCCTCCACTTCTGCCGCCTTGCCTATGGATGTTGCTGTCCGTTCATTGTCCCCGGTCAGCATAACAACCCGTAGTCCAAGGGTCTTTAAGCTTCGTATCGCTTGAATTGATTCGTCACGCAGGGTATCAGCAACCATCAGAGAACCTAAAAGCTTGTCATCCCTGGCAAAGAAAACAGCACTCTTGCCGCTTTTCTCATAGCGTTCCGGCTTCCATGTACGCACATAAGTTACAAAATCATCTTCTCCATCCGTGTCAGAAAGAGTTTCAAAAATATATGCCTGACTTCCTGCGTAATAATGGCTTCCCTTATAGTAAGCCCTGACGCCATTCCCTGAAAGGGAGCTAAACTGATCAGCCTCGGGATATGAGGCATTATTCTCGCTGATGTGATCCATTATAGCAGTGGCTATGGGATGTTCACTTTTGGATTCCAGCATACCGCACGCAGCTAACAGATCGCTTACGCTTACCGTCTCATTGGGGATAACATCAGTCACGCGAGGATGTCCCTGAGTTATAGTACCAGTCTTATCTAAAACAACAACCCTGGCGTCTCCTGCAGTTTCAAGCGCCGCAGCGGTTTTGAATAAAATCCCGTTTCTGGCACCAACACCGTTTCCCACCATTATGGCTACAGGCGTTGCAAGCCCTAAAGCGCATGGACAGCTTATTACAAGAACTGCAATGGCATGTGTAAGTGCAAAATCCAAAGTCGCGCCTAAGAGCAGCCAAACTGCAGCCGTTATACATGCGACAGCAAGAACCGCCGGCACAAATACCGCGGCAACCTTGTCTGCTGCCCTGGCTATGGGAGCTTTGGTTGCGGCAGCGTCACTTACAAGCTTAATTATCTGAGACAGCGCTGTATCTGATCCCACACGAGATACCCGGCATGTGAGAAATCCTGAAGTATTAATTGTTCCGCCCAGGACTTCATCCTGCTCAGACACATCCACAGGAATACTCTCACCGGTCATCGCTGAAGTATCAATGGCCGCTTCCCCTGAAATAACTACTCCATCAACGGGAATCATGCTTCCGGGCCGAACCACATACTCATCCCCAACCTGAAGCCGGGATACAGGTACAGTCGTCTCCAGCCCGTCCCTGATAATTGTGGCAGTCTTCGGAGTCAGATCCATAAGTCCCTTGAGAGCGTCTGTAGTACGCCCCTTGGAATAGGACTCCAGGCACTTGCCTACAGTAATAAGCGTGACTATCATTGCTGCAGATTCAAAATATAGCTGCTCGCTGTGCATCATCATGGCATCAGCATCACCTGCCACCATAGCAGCACTCATGGATAACAGCGAATAGACACTGTAGCCGAAGGAAATACCGGAACCCATAGCGACAAGGGTATCCATATTCGGCGCTCCATGTAATACGCTGGTCGTTCCGCTGATGAAAAATCTCTGGTTGATAACCATAACCAAAAATGCCAAAAACATTTCGGTTATTCCAATTCCCACATGATTATCTGCTAGTGTGTCAGGAACCGGCCAATCAAACATCATATGTCCCATAGACAGATACATAAGCGGGCACAAAAGCACAAGGGAAAATACTAACCGCCTCAACAGGAGCGGCAGTTCGGTATTTTTTAATAACTCTTCATTAGACGCAGAATCAGAACTGCCCTCTGAAACCAAATTACGCGGTATCGCTTCGTATCCTGCCGAGCTGACTGCCGAACAAACCTCGGCAGAATCCACATCCCCTTCTACGGACATGGAATTGGTCAGGAGACTAACGCTTACATCCGTAACCCCCGGAAGCTTCCTTACTGCCTTTTCTACATGCGCCACACAGGCAGCACACGACATTCCATTGACCCGGTATTCTTCCATTAGCAATCAGCCTTCTAGTCAGCCCTCTATCATTGCCATCAGGCTTTCTTTGGTCTGTAAACCTACGGCCTTGGAAGCAATCTCACCATTCTTAAAGAGCATAACTGTAGGTATGGACATGATGTTATAACGCCCTGCAATCTCGTCCTCGGCGTCTACATCAAGCTTTCCAATCTTGATATCCGTTAATTCATCTGCCAATTCCTCAACAATCGGCCCCTGCTTCTGGCAAGGTCCGCACCATGTAGCCCAAAAATCCACCAGTACAGGCTTATCTGACTGAAGTACTTCTGAATCAAAATTAGCTGTGGTAAAAGTAATAGCTGCCATAGCATTGCCTCCTTCATGGTTGAAAGCATATAATGATGTTGGGTTCAAAAGTATTTGCCCCCAACTTATGATACGCAGCACGCACACTTTGTGTGCAATGTGCTGTGGAAAATCACTACGATATTCGTGTTTGGGCGGGTCACAAAGTCTCAAATCATTGCGCAAGCGCATGATTTGGACCTTTTGACCCTGATATCATATAATCAGGTACAAAAACACTACTATTGTAGCATAAATAAAGCTTCCTAACAAGCTGTCATTTTGGAATGTATGAAAGGATAATCTTCCTCAGCGCAGCGGACTGTATTTGTCAAATTCCGGATTACCTCCACCGGATACTCACCTGCCGCCGTTTCGCCTGTTACCATAACGCCACCGGCACCCTGGGTTACTGCATAATAAATATCTGAAACCTCTGCCCTGGTAGGAACCGGAGAATGCTCCATACTGGCAAGCATCTGTGTTACTACAATATAAGGAATTCCGGCTTTTTGACATTCCGATGCTATTCTCCTCTGTGCCCCTGGAAGCTCCCATAACGGCATGTCATTGCCCAGATCTCCCCTTGCAATTACTATCCAGTCAGAACAGGGAATAATATCCTTAAGCTCTGCCATTCCGGTTCGATTTTCTATTTTAGCAAAAATCTTGATATGGGAGGCTCCCGCCTTATCTAATGCCTCCCTTACTTCTATCAGGTCGGATGCACCTCTTACGAAGGGCTGCATAACTCCGGTAACCCCTGCATCCTTTGCGAGGGAAATATTTTTGATATCGTGCCCGGTAAGTGCAGAAAGCGTGTTTTTTACCCCCGGGATCTTGATGCTTTTTGATGATGATAAAGTGCCGCCATTTTCCATTTTTATCGTAATGAATTCGTCTGATACCTCCAGGACATTTGCCCTGTATTTGCCATCGTCTAAAAGTATTTCCTGTCCGACATCTAAAAATGGTATTACACGCTTTGTAACCGGTATGGTAATGTGTTCGCCTTTCTCAAAGGAAATCGGATCTGCAATACGACCAATGCGCATTTCCGGTCCCTGCATATCAATAAGCAGATCCAGTTTTCCCTCCGAAGCCTGCTGCCACTCCTTCAGCCATTCGGCACTATCGCCGAGGGATACATGGGACAGATTAAGTCTTATTCCACTCATTCCCTCGTCTATCATTCTTTTTAATGTATTTCTGTTGCAGCATGAGGGACCTAATGTCCCAAAAATTTTTGTGTTCATATTTTCCTCATTACTGATGTTTTGAACCTTTTTAACTCTTGAATCATCATATCATAATATGCTAGAATACCAAAGTCAATGTTAAGGGGGTGTAGCTCAGTTGGGAGAGCGCCTGCTCCGCAAGCAGGAGGTCATGGGTTCGAATCCCACCATCTCCACTAATCGCCGCAGTCCCATGCAAGAGGATATGCGGCTTTTTCATCACAGCAAAAGGAGGATAATCTATCATGAGTGTATTTAAAAGTTACTTGCGACAACTAATTCGTCAATTAAAGGCTTTAGAAAAAGCCGAAAAAGAAGGTGACGAAGAAAAAACCAGGAAAATCATACAAGAGCTTTTGGAAGACGCTCAAAAGGGTCTTGAAGACGACTAAGATGCTCCACCGATAAACCACAGAAAATGAAAAACAAAGAATTATTAGGAAATATAATACTGCTGATAACTGCCATAATCTGGGGAACCGCTTTTGTTGCTCAAAGGGTAGGAATGGATGATATAGAACCGCTGACCTTTAACGCGGTAAGGATGTGGCTGGCTGCAGCAGCAGTCTCGGGTCTGTCCCTTGTCCTGTGGAAGCTTGATCCGGGTAATACATCAGAGCTTAGAGCAGATCAGAAAAAGGCATATAACCGTAATACAATAATTGGCGGAATCTGCTGTGGTTTTTTTCTATGTTTTGGAAGCATATTACAGCAGATGGGACTGGTGTACACCACCGCCGGCAAGGCAGGATTTATTACTGCAATGTACATCCTGCTGGTTCCTGTCATCAGCTCGGTGTTTTTTAAAAAGAAAAATTCCTGGATAGTCTGGCTGGCTGTTGCCATGGGAATTGTCGGATTGTATCTGCTATGTATAACAGACAGCCTGAAGCTTACTCATGGCGATCTTTTGATCTGCATCAGCGCACTGTTTTTTACCGGACATATACTAAGCTGTGATTACTTTTCAAAAACAGGAAATCCTATCCGAATCTCAGCAATCCAATTTACAACAGTTGCAGCAATATCATCAGTAGCAGCTTTAATAACTGAAAAGCCAGGTATAGAAAAAATAATCCTGGCCTTGTTCCCTATAGTTTACTGCGGACTTATATCCGGTGGCTTGGGATACACTATGCAGCTGGTAGGACAAAAATACACCAAACCCACTTCCGCCGCACTTATAATGAGTCTGGAAGCAGTATTCGCAGTAATCTCCGGATCAATTCTGCTGCATGAGCGCATGACCCAAAGAGAGCTGGCAGGGTGCATTATTATGTTTGCAGCCATAATAATTGTTCAGCTTCCTGTTCCGGATAATTTAAGTAAAAATAATTAATCCACACAAAAAAAGCAGGCTGGAATTCCCAACCTGCTTTTTTACGCATCACTTCAACAGCTTCTCAAGCACTTCGTACAGCTCATCAGGATCTACTGGTTTTCCTAAATGAGCGTTCATTCCTGCAGAACGCGACTTATTAACATCTGATTCCACATCATTGGATGTAAGGGCAATTATAGCAACCTTTTTGGCGTCCTTTCTGTCTAAGGAGCGAATCTTCCTGGTTGCTTCCAATCCATCCAGTACCGTCATCTTAATATCCATCAGTATGGCGTCATAATACCCATCGTGGCTGCCGGCAAACATATCTAGCCGGACAAACATTGATGCACTTGTTGCACCCTATACAGTTATCATTAGTGTAGACCAGAGATTCTTTTGACCCTGATATCATGATTATTTGTTATTACATATTAAATCTATAATTGATAAAACGATAATCATTATTCCTATTACTATAACTGCGGGCCGCATAACACTATGACATCTCATGGTATCCATCATGCATAAGGGAATTATATTCTGTGGAATCATAATGCAGGCTGCGGATACAGGAATACACGCCAAAGACAGACCTCTGGCCGCATTCAAGGAAGCAGGAATTATTATTCTTAATATGCAGATTGCCATAATAACCGCTCCAAATACAGTTACCACCAACTGGGCGTAATGGCACATCATCCACGAACCGTCCTCCATTGGCTCACAGGCATGGAACAAAAATACTGATCCAAATGTAAGCAAGACACTTAACAGCAGTGCTAAAACAGGTATTATTCTCTTCATATTATCCACCTTTCTGTGTACTGCATCAAGCAGCACATTTCAATGTGAAGTTGGTGTGTTACCATTCACTGCTTGAGGCTTATATAAGGCTTTCGGCTAAATCGTGAATGGTAACGTTGGTGTGCCGGCATACAAATGCGTGGTTTACAGCAATGACTTTGATCGACCCCATACTGCAGCGGCATTCATCCTGGAAAGCAGATCATCCATAGGGATTCCCGCTGGACATACATCCCGGCAGGCTAAGGATTTACCGCATCCTTCATATACATTCTTATAGTAGTTCTTTTTTAATTGTTTTGTCCTGGTGCCTGTTTTATCAGGAGCTTTTGACAGAATCTGAGCCATCGCACTCATACCTGACATTCCGGCATAATTTCCTTCCCCGTAGTAGTTTGGACATATCTCCAGACATATGCCGCACTGCAGGCATTTCATTGATTGATATGTGGATTCATCCCCCGAATCTGCAGCGTCCTTCTCGTGATAAACCTGCATGTTTTTGAGGCGTTCCCTCATGACGCTTCTATCCACCAGAAGATCTTCTATTACAGGGAATTTGCGAAGGGGTTCTATAGTTACTTTATCCGGAAGGTCTTTAAGCTTTGCAGAACATGCAAGCTGGGGCTTGCCGCATATTACCATGGCGCAGGCTCCGCATTTTATCTGAAGACAGCTATGTTCCCACACAAGAGGTCTCTTCCCCTCCACTGCAATTCGAGCAGCAATATCAAAAAGCGCTGAAGCCACTGTATCTTCATCACTTTTCATATTATATTCGAATTCCTCTATATAGCCTGAAGCTTCATTCTTTTTCCTGCGAAGTATGGATATATTCTTTTTCATGGTGTAGTATCATATATGTCTAAAAGAAACTGATACGCTATCGTCCTTGTACACTGAAATTGTGTTACACAGGTATTTATCGTCTGATTTCGGATAATCCGTCCTGGTATGGGCTCCCCGGGATTCGTGCCTTTTAGACGCAGATTCCAGCATTGCTTTTCCTAACAACAATCGCCCTTCAAATTCCTCTGAATGATTGGACTGAAATAATTCTTCTATTTTTTTCAGGGATTCGGAAAGCTTATTTTCATCACGCAAAATCGAAAGCCCTGACAGCAAAATTTCGCTTAAGCTTCTGTTTAAAAAAACCTCATAATCACTCATCCCGGATATTTTTTTATCAATAAAATTTTCCACATTATATGTGCTTAACTGTTCTGCTTTAATAATGCTGTTTGCGGAGCTGATTCCCCCGTGTATGGCACCCAAAAGAGAATTTCCTCCGAGGCGGTTTGCACCATGATACGCACATGTGCATTCCCCTGCCGCGTACAGTCCCTCAATATTGGTCCTATGGGATTCATCTACCATAATTCCGCCCATGAAATAATGTATGCCATATCTGACAGGAATCGGCTTAAGCGAAGGATCCTTGTGAAGATGTTTTATAAGCTCATCCCTCAGATCCGAAAGACGGTTCTCCCAGATATCCTTCGAAAGCATCGTCATATCAAGATATACCCTGGTATTATCCGGCAAGAGCGCCATTTCTCTTGATACCACATCTCTGGGCATCAAATTGCCCTCGGGGCCGTATTTATCTTCCATGAAATAAACGCGGCTTTTTTCCCGTTCATGAAACAGCCTGGCACCCTCTCCTCTGGCAGCCTCTGAGATTAAAAGGCGCTTTTGGGGGATCCCAACAGTAGTAGGATGATATTGAATAAATTCCAGATTGGAAAACTCTACACCCTGTAAAAAAAGCCTGGCGGCTGCATTTCCGGTGTTGGCAGTAGTACCTGTGGTCATTTCATGGAAAAATCCATTTAAACCGCCGCAGCAGATGATTACAGGTCCCGGCAGGCTTATGTCGCGCTCAGAATAAATATCCCTTATTGACACTCCAACACAACGATTATCACCTTCCGACAACAGCAGATTTAAGAATTCATGATGACATAGCCTCTCCACAAGATCATTGCATTCATACTTACGGACTGCATTGATAAGGGCGGTGGTAACCATTTTACCTGTGCTGCTTTTTACAAACGCGGTTCTCTTTTTCTTCTGACCACCGAAATTGCGTTGAATGATCCTGCCATCTGTTTTGTTAAAGGGCACTCCCAATCGTATGAGCAGATCTATAATATCAGGAGCATTTTTCACCAAAGCCCAAACCATGTCAGGGTTAGCCAAATTACAGCCTCCGGCTATAGTATCTGCAAAATGCTCATCAATGGTGTCATTCTCATCCATAACATTAAGAACGGCGTTGATCCCACCTTCCGCCAGATTGCTCTGTGCTCTTTCTGACGCCTGAAGCGAAATAAGTCTTGACTTGACGCCTTCCCTTGCCAGTGCATATGCAGCCGAAAGACCTGCTAGACCTGCTCCAATGATATTTACCCTGGGTTCATTATTCATCAAAAAGCACTCCCGCATCCATACGATAAATTTTATCCGCTAAACCTTGGATATCATTTTCGTGGGTGACAATCAATACTGCTGAGCCTTCGCTTGCACTGCTTTTTAACATATCAAATACCAATCTGGTATTGTCATCGTCCAGATCGCCTGTGGGTTCATCTGCAAAAAGCAATTCAGGCGAAAACAACAGTGCTCTGGCAATTGCCATTCTCCTTAATTCTCCGCCTGACAGCTCAGAAGGCTTTGCTTCGCATATGCCAATAATATCCAGTCTTTTCATAAGCTCATCTGCTCTTGTTTTTACGGACTTGGTATCTATAGATGTATCATCACACAAAGCCAGGGGCAGCAGAATATTTTCCCTTAAATTTAGCGAGGAAACAGCAGATGTCCCCTGGGGGATGTAGCCAATATGTCTGTTTCTGAAAGAAGATCTTTTCTCATCATCAAGTGAAAAAAAATCCATATCGTCATAAAAAACATTTCCGGATGTGGGCGTCACTATCCCTGCTAAAATATTAAGCAAGGTGCTTTTTCCGCCTCCTGATCTGCCGTGTATTACCGTAACAGTCCCTGATGACAAAGTAATATCAGTCTCAAAAAGGGCTGTAAACACATTTGACGATCCTGTTTTTCTTATATAATCCTTATGAAGCTTTTGCCCGATTATATCCACTTTTTCAGACCTCACTCCTTATAATGGTTCCAATATCGTATTTGGATATCCTGTATGCTGCAAATCCGGAGGCAAAAGCCCCTGCCGCAGCGGTCAATATTATTGCTCCTGCAATCACCAATAAAACCCTTGCCGCATTCGGCAGCAAAAACGGCAATCCCAAAATCTGTGCCATAAAACCATTGAATGGAAGTACTATAATAAGTCCCGCTGCCGCGCCAATAATTCCTCCGCATAACCCCATAAATAATCCTTCCAGCAATATCATACGGGTTAGTTTTTTTTCGGAAGCTCCGGCTATTCTTATAATGGCAAATTCTTTTTTCCTCTCGTTAGTCATAACGACAAAGGCTGCAACCATTATCAGCAAGGTTATCATCCACGCCAGTATTATTAGAATAAAGGTTATTTTGGAAATCCCTGACAGGCTGTTTGCAATGCCAGATATCATCTCACGGGTCCTGACTGCCTTGGTTTTCTTCGTGGCTTTATTGACAAAATGAAGAACCTCGTCAACATTATATCCATCTGCAGTTTTTATAAGGACACAGGATACTACATTGCCGGCGTTAATATTCGAGTATTCATTGAGCTTTTTGGAAAGAGATGCTTCGATCAGAGTTTTTATAGTGTCATGAGTTGTAAAAACAGCCGTATCGTAAGCGGTACCCGTCTTGTCAAGCTTGGCCGCAACCCTTACCTCCTGCCCATAAAAAGTCATCTTATCACCGACAAATGCGTTCAGGTCATTGCCCACAACTACATCCATATAACCGGGAGCCGTCCCGTTGGAATGCGTTATCCACGGAGTAATGACAAAATCTGTTTCAGGATCATAACCGATGATCTGAACAGGAATAGAACAGCAGCTTGCGGATACACTGGCCAGATAATACTGGGCTGTGATCTTTCCAACGCCTGGAAGCGCCTCTATTTGATCCACCACATCCCCATTCATATAAAAATATCCGGCATTACCCTGTAAAACTATGTTCTCCAGGCTGGATTTTGTTGCAGCCTCATATGGAACCACCATGATATCAGCGCCCAATCTGGACTCCAGCGAAGTAAATCCTCTGTCTAAGGCAAAAACAATAATAGTTCCGAACAGCACTGCAAGGGACAGCATGGATGCTAAGCTAATAAGCCCTACGCTCCTTACCGGCCTGTTTTTTATGTTTTTTAAAATAATCTGCAATAAGTTCATATAAAACTGACCTCACATCATCACATGATCTTCAGACAACTTACCCGGGTCAACAAGAAAATAATCAAGCGTATCATTTTCGTCATCAAGGGTAGTATCAACTGCTAATTGCGTGCTGCAAACATCTACCATATTCCATGCATGATATTCTCTTCTTCCGTTTGGATCAATATAATCTCCGGTAACAATCTGATTGTGGATTCCAAGCTCCGTTAGCATTCGATACATCAGCACTGAATAACCCTGGCATGTTGCGGTATGGTAATGCAGTGCGCAGTATGCACTTGCACCAATATGGCTATAATTTCCGCTGCCGTGAACATCATCATATGTTACAATATCACATATCTCATCATGAACCAGCTTTGTTGCCTTTTTTACCGTATCACGATCATTAATATCAAGCTTGGCTGATGGGTCGTATCCAAGCTGTGATTTTATCTGCCGTATGATTTTATCGACCTTCCTGTCAACCTCTTCTTCCTCTTTGGCAGTAGTGTAATAATCAGGCAGCAGCCTTATTATATGTTCATAACTATTTAATTTCTTTTTACATTTGTACCTTACCTTGTAGCCTCCTGTCTGATACCTGAGATAGGCTCCTCCCCTGGGATCACCGGTATCAGAAACAGCAGCTTCATATATATTTTTCGCAAGAAGTGCCACGCCCTCATCATCCATTTTTTTCGCATGTGAATTAAATGTGACATTAATACGATATGTTCTGTTAATCAAAGCACTTCGCACGCCATCAGTTACTTCGTCAATATTCTCTATTGAGACTCCGGAATAATCCGTTTTTGAACAACCACCAAAAACCGTGCACATACAAAAGACTATAAAAAAACAGAGAAAAAATTTTCTCATACCGCCCGCCATCTGAAGAAATATATTATAAAGGCAATTGCAGAAAGGATAAGAAGTATTGAAATAACCCACAACACATCGGTTCTTATATTTTTTTTATCAGAAATCCCAAGCGCTATTCTAAGGGGCGTTATGTTAGAAGCAAGATGGATCAGAAGGGATAACACCATAAGAAGCTGTGACAGCAGCGGCAGCCATCCAAACTCCCTTAGTATGTATTGTCCTTCGCTGTTTGTACCTGTAAAAATAAATACATGTAACGCCATAAACAGCATTATGGAAAAACCGCTTATCCGCCTTACCCAAAAAAGTCTGTTATATTTTCTGTAAGATACTTTAGATTTTTTTTCGGCGATCAAAGTATCTATCGTAAGCTTTATTCCAATTACAATATGCACTACAATCAAAAACAGCATCAGGTACGCTGTTACTCTGAAAATCGGACTGCCTCCGGGCACCATCCCGCTTAATATCAAACCTCCGTATATCATATGGTACAAAAACAGCATCATTATAGCTGTCGTGAGCAAAGCATTGAATTTTCTCATAAATCATCCTTTCGCCCATATACCATGTCAACAGAAGATCCAATATCATCATTAAAAAGTGCCTTTTCTCCTCCTCTTCTAATCAAAGCTTCGTCAGAGATAACAACTACATCAAATACCCCGTAAAACACCTTTGAAAAAAGGAGTGAAGAGTCCACCACCCTAAGACTCATCTGATTCTCCGGTAACCGGCTCTGAAGGCTTTTTGCTATTTCAAGTCCATTCTCGTCAGATGAGGCAACCATACACGACAGGTCTTCGAAAATATAATCAATCTCTCCTCCTGAAAAAAATGTCTCCCACTGCTTAAGCTTATCCGGATCTGCATGTCTGTCCTTGTTAATAATCACGGCATAACCACCTGATGGAGCTTCCACAATGACAGTCGCTGAGCTTATGGTATCAGCACCGGAAATAAGCCTCGCCGGATAGCCTGACGAGATCACAGGAGCCCCCACCAGAAGAGCTATAGTTAATACGACTGTAATTACATGACGAATTACGACCATTCACTCACTCCGCAGCCTTAGATAGTGCGTCATTTACAGCTTCATTAAACTCATTGAAATTAATTGTTGCTCCGCTTATGGAATCAAGTCCCTCCAACTGACCGTTTGCAACAAGCATATTGGCGTATTCTTCACACGCGGCAATTGCTTTTTGAGCCTTATTGTAGTAATCCTTATTTGCTATGCGGCCGTCTTCCTTGCCGTAGTCTTCGCCTTTTTCGGTTCCGTCCACTTCATAAACCTTAAATTCACAGTCTGATATTTTACCATCCTTGATAACCAGTGTAACCTGGCCATATCCATTTCCGTCATCGGTGCCGTCTTCATTTTCAAAGACAGAGCTTTTTCCCTCATATGTTCCGTCCTTGTAGGTTACATTCTTGCTGTCTGAACAGGCCAAAAGTGCAGCCGCGCAAACCGTCGTAATAGCTATTGCTGATATTATTTTTTTCATGATCTGCTCCTTTTTCTGATTCCGCTACTGAAGCGTAATATGCTTGATCTGTCCTGTAAAATTGGGGTTAATAGTTTCATGATCCACCTTGCCGTTCCTAAGGACTATGGTGCGCTGTGCCACCTCAGCCACCTCGGGATTGTGAGTAACCACAACAAGGGTCGTACCATCTTCATGGAGCTTTCTGAAAAGCTCAACCACGATTTCTTCATTTTTTTCATCCAGATTACCTGTAGGTTCATCTGCAAGAATAATCTCAGGATAGTTTATAAGCGCCCTGGCAACGCACACTCTCTGCTGCTCGCCTCCGGAAAGCTGGCTGGGATAATGATGCGCCCTGTCTGCAAGTCCCACCCTCTCAAGGGCCTCAAGCGCTTCCTTTTCATCGGGCACACTGTGATAATACTGCGAGAGCATGACATTCTCCACCGCTGTCAGATAACTTACCAGATGAAATTGCTGGAATATCAGGCCTATTTTATCTCTTCGGATGTTTGTAAGCTCCCTGTCAGATTTTGTGGCTATATTCTCGCCATCTAATAAAATCTCCCCCTCGGAAGCCTTGTCAAGAGCACCTATAATATTCATCATTGTGCTCTTTCCGGAACCTGAGGGTCCCATAATCGCAAGCCACTCTCCCCGCTCTACACTGATATTAACATGATCCAGTGCGTGCAGCTCTCCATAAATCTTAGAAACATTTTTTAATTCAAGTAAAGTTGACATTGTGTACTATTCTCCTTTTAATACAAGGGCAGGATCTACATAGGTCGCACTTCGTATAGGTATCAGACAGGCTATCGCTGTTACCAGCACAGAAACTATCATTGTAAGGGGTATCAGCCATGGCTTTAAAATAATAGAGCTGTTAAAAACATTAACCGAAACGGCCTGTGCGAACACAAATCCCAAAAACGCTCCAAGCAGTCCCCCGCAAGCTCCCAATACCATACCTTCTCCCATGAATTCTTCTACGATACTTCTGTTAGACGCACCAAGAGCCTTTCTTAAGCCTATTTCCTTGCGGCGCTCCGCAACTACAGCCGTCATGGTAGTCGCAACACATATCATGGTAAGAGCCAATATAACCACTGTCACTAAAAGTACCAAAGCCTGAAGCTTGTTTAAAACCGTGGTCTCCGATTCCGTTACCCTCTTTACCAGCCGTGCATTTATAGCAGGAATCTGTGCCGTAATATCATCCGCATATGCTCGTAACTCATCAGACTGTGCCGTTACAGAAATATCACAAACATCGTAGGTTATATCTTTTTCCGTAAGCTCCTCCATGGCAGGAATTGTCATGTAAACATAATCCTCTTCCTTGCCTCCTGTATCCAGTACACCGGATACAGTAAAATCCTTATATGAATCCAATGTCTCTTCGTCAGCGTCTTCGGGAGTATAACTTACGGTCATTCTGTCGCCTTCAGATAATCTGTAAGTAGAAGCCACATTTTTTCCTATCATAATCTCACTGTCATCAGAAGGCCATTGCCCGTATACTCTCCAAAAGGGACTCGTAGCCCTGGCACCTTCCATATCCGTAGCCGCTGCCATTACCGGTCTGTCATTAACCCTTACGGTCTCATAATGATAAGGTGCCATTCCTACTATTTTGGAAGCGTCAATTATTGCTGCTGCATCATCTATATCCTTTTGCAAAAAGCCATCTTCCGATGCGGCAAAAAGCATATTCGCTCCGTAACTTCGAAACTGTGCTCCCATCTGCCTGGGAACATCATAATAAATTGTAAGCAGACCCGAAAGAATAGTAGCTCCTATTGCAATAGCAAGAAGGGCGATGATCATTCTTGAGCGTCTTCGAAGCAGCGAAGCCGTGATCATCCTTATATACATTTTCCTTTTATTCATAAAGCAAGCTCCTATCTGCCATGCAAAACCTCAGTAGGACGAAGCGCAAGCAGCATTCTGATCGCCGGAATACATCCTGTGATCGTCACAATGACAACAAGCAAAGTTACCGTTGGAACCACCATAGGCCTTATGGCTATCGCTGACGCAAAAACAGTATGTCCTATGATCTGGGCAAACCATAAACCGGCAAAAAATCCTAACACGCCGCCTATCAAGCCTGTACATAGAATCTCTGTAAGGATAAGACCCACTATCGCCGGATTGTGAGCCCCGACAGCCTTCATAAGTCCTATTTCCTGTGAACGCTCCATAACAGAAGCTGTCACCAGATTGCATATACCAAGAGCTGCCCCAACCAGTGATAATATTGTGATCAATATCATAAGCAACTGTGTTTTTTCCAGTATCTGTCCCTCTGAATCAGCAACCTGTCTTACAGGGTTAGCTACCGAATCGGAAATAACCTCTGTTATCTGATAGCAAATAGAGCTGACATATGCCGTACAATACCAGGTCTCGTACTGTGATACTGACAGTGACGAGGGATCCCTTGCGGCCTTCTCGGCTAATTCATTATCAGGCGTAGTTAAAGCTGAAACCTCTATGCTGTCCACCTTGCCATCCAGTCCTGCAAGGCTCTGTGCTGTGTCTAAGGTAACATAGATCTGATCATCCTCATCCCCGCCGGCGTCAAAAATTCCGGCAACAGATAATTCTTCCTGTGATTTTCCTCCCGCAAGAGTTATGGTATCACCTGCATGGATTCCTTCCCTTTTGGCAAGGGCACTACCCACCATTGCCTGATTGGAGGCACTGCCATCCTGCTCGTTCATCCAATCGCCTTCAGTGATCTCCCACCAGCTCCTCATGGATGCAACTCCTGCGTCTAACTGTTCTCCGGTAGGAAGATCCATATGATGATTAAACCAGGTGCCTTTGACCTCAACCTCGCTTCCATCAGGAAGCTTTGCATCTGCCGTTATAAAAGGGGCATAGTCTACTATATTAAAGGCCCAGAAAATAGTTTTTATCTTGCCTAATTCATCTTCCTTGAGATATGCCCCGGAAATATTCTCATCCCCCACATCGTAAAGCTCACCTATAACAGAGGTATCCTTCGGAACCACCATTATATTGGCGCCGTAAGCTTTAAGCTCCTGATTGACCTTGTCTCCGACATCCATCATTACCGACAGCATGGCTGTGGCAAGCGATGCGCCAAGGGCAATGGTAAATGCTATCATAGCCATCTTTTTCCATTGCCGCAGGAATGCCTTTCCTATCATTCTTACAAACATCTTAAAACAAAGCTCCTTCTATTTGAACTCACTTTCATATTCCAAAAGCCCGTCAATAGGCACTATTATCTGTCCATTTTTAATATCATACGGAATAACAATCGGGTTGCAGCCTCCCTTGAAGCCTATAGTAGAAATGTTCATAACCACATCACAAAGATTGCACACTACCTGTCCATCCCTCTCATAATATCCCGTCTCTCCGCATATATCGCAGGCGTCAAGTCCGACTCCGTAGGATGTGGAATTAGGCTTTTGTATTACTATAAATCTAATGGTAATTCCGTTGTCACTCTCATAACCAAACCTGTGTAAATGTCCATCTGAAACCTGTTCAAACGAAACGATCATATTATCTCCATCGCTCTCGCAATCCTCTATTGGAGAAAGGGTTACATCCTGAGAATTATAGGCGTCTACAATTGTTACAACCAACATCCCACAAACGGCTGCCGCAATAAGGGTAACAGACCATCTTCTGACCCGAAGCCATTTCGCGAGTATTTTTCTGTGTTGGGCAGGATTCCTGTAGGGCTCATTAACATTAAAGCTTTTGAATATGAGCAGAAGGGCTGTCGCCACAAAAACAGCAATTGATGCAAGCATCAGTTGATCCGTGTGATTTTTTATAAATATTACAAACAAAAACAGAGTATGATTGGATTTTATAGTGCCGTTTTGCATCAGTACAGTGAAAAAACCCGCAAGATATCTTGATGTCATAAGAAGCATTTCGACTACCAGAACCAATATGCTTCCTCTGCCCTCAAGCCTTGTCATACAGAAAAAAGCCGAAAAAAACATCACAATTGCAATTATTATTCCAAAGCCCATGCCGATCATGTCATACAGAAAATCCGTCGAAATAATTGTTCTCTCTGAAAGCAATACCTGATGCGGATATGAGAACACTTCCGGAAGAGCATACAGCATCATCATTGCCATAAACACAGATAAAGCTGTCCACTTGATCTTTTTTATAATATCTTTTTTCGACAGTACGCATATCAAAACAACCAGCATGGCAATAATTGATGCAACATAAATTACATTATTCCAAAAACTGGAGCTGACTCTGTTTGTATTATTTTTAAAAACGCTCATAACTATGGCCGCAATAAGTCCAGCAACAGATAAGACCGTCATTATTTTCGAAGCAAATTTATCGTTATTTTTTCTGGTATAGCCCGCAATCGCTCCTGCTATTACCGTTTCCATCAATATTGCACGGGTAGTCAGTATCAAATATGTCAACATTTTGCTATCCTTTTTTATACGCACTTTACGCCACACCAAACGGCGTGGCGTAAAGCACACTTATGCTCTTAATTATTCTAACTAAAAGATCCTTTGATCAGATCATTCCATTACTCTAAGCCTGCGAAATCCCAGCCTTCAAATGTGTAGGTAAGAGGACCGTCTCCCCATACATCACCCAGGAGTCCTCCAGGACCTGTCTCGGCATCTGAATGGATAAGATATCCGTTTTCTCCAGGGCTGTGAATAGTAAATGTTACATCATATGTACCGGGATCCAGCTTGATGTTGTTACCATAGTGAGGACCATCAGAAGCAGCCATCGGCATGCAGGTTCCGTTTACAACCTCATCTCCGCTTGCCTGATCAACGATAGAGTAATCAATCGTAAGGTAAGGGATCCACTCGTCAACACCATAACCGAGACTATTCTCACCAGCTGTAATATCAGCCTCAATATGAATATCAGCGTCTTCAGCCGAATAATCTGTTCCATCGCTGTTGGTCATAGGAACTGCCTGGAAGTAAACAGCCGAGAGATTGATAAAGTCAACCTCAGCGTCCTCAAAAATAGGATGCTCCTCAAAGCCTGCTCCTGCTGTAGCCGCATCATCCTCAGATACCTCAGCAGCAACCTCTTCTTCATCTGCTGTCTCTTCTGCAGTTGTGGTCGTATCCTGAGATTCCGTGTTGGATGCAGATCCGCCACATGCGCTAAGCGCCAGTGATGTCAGCGCTGTTGCGGTAAACAATGCAACAAGTTTCTTTTTCATTTCTTTTCCTCCTCTAATAACGACAGTTATCATCTGCCTTAGACTGTCGGATGCCAGTGCTGTCATCAACTCACACTTCGTGTTCGTTGGACAGTACCAGGCTCCATTTCTATAATAACACCTGTAATACCCGTGTGCTTTTTGCACCGGTGAACTACCATTTTCGGTCAGGCACTCGCTGCCTGCTTTTTTAACTGATTATTGCGTCTTATCCAGTAAACAAAGGTCGCAATAGTAATGATTGTAAGAA
This sequence comes from uncultured Lachnospiraceae bacterium, assembly GCA_905233955.1. Lineage (GTDB taxonomy): Bacteria > Bacillota > Clostridia > Lachnospirales > Lachnospiraceae > RGIG4930. Next base: position 10,642 of record CAJOFQ010000021.1, on the reverse strand, counting down.
TTATCTGAGGCACTATCGTCTGTACGCAAGGATATATTCCCAAAAGCTCAAGCAGTGAATTGGACGGTATCCATGCAACCCACGGCGGAGATGTCATCGGTATTACATCACCTTCGATAAGCTCTTTGATGCCCGATCCCAAAAACGCTATCGACATAACAGCCATCAGAATACTCATTGCCATGAAAAATGGTTTGAGAGGAAGGCGAACCGACATATATGTAATGGCAATATATATAAACACCAGACATATGGCTCCAACTATAAATCCTGCCCATACCATATTCATATTGTCACCGCTTAACAGCGGCTGGTAAAACAGGATAACCTCTGCACCCTCGCGATATACCGCCAGAAATGCTGTAAAAGCCAGTGCAAACGAGCTTCCTTTCTCCTGGGCTTCGCCCACCTTGCTCTTGATGTAAGCATCCCAGGCTTCTGTCTCTGATTTGGATACCATCCAGTTGGATACCCAGAAGAGTACAACCACTGCGATCAGGGCGGTAACGCCCTCTATAACCTCCTGAGATGCACTGTTTGCAAGCTTGAGCTGATTAAGAAGCCACGCAGATACAAAGCTCAATAAGATACCAAGTACAGCACCGGCATAAACCGGTCTTACCCGTTTCTTCTTTTCTTCCTCGGAAACAGAACCCGCTGTCTTGATCATATAGGCGATTATCGCGCCCACTACCAGGATAGCTTCGATTCCTTCTCTCAAAAGAATTGAGAAACAAGCGATAAAGGTTGCCATTCCCGCTGATCTGGTTCCGGTAGCCTCGCCATTTTCATCCACGCCATCCAGCTTATTAGCGTCAGTGCGAATCATGGTTCGAAGTATATCTGTCTGTTTTATAAATTCGTCATTATCTCCATCCTTGGCAGCAGTTTTGGCCATGGAAAACTGAAGTTCCACCTCGGATTTTCTCGCACCGGAAATATAACCCATGGTATTTCTCTCATATCCGGTGGTCTCATAATAACCGTAGTATCCGTCATTGATACAGTTGTACGCCCCTTCTGTGTCTCCATCAGCCATCCTGGCCTTGGCGGTTCTGAAAACCTCACTCATAGCGTCTGCCACATCATTCCACTTTGACACAGCCTCGCTCATGCCTGCTGCCGCCGTGTACTCGGCCCAGGTGGGATAATATTTTTCATTAAACAGCGCGGTCGCTTCCGTCTCGGTCTCTTCTATAACATCAACTTCTACTTCCACCCCGTCCAGCTTGTTGGCCGCAAGCCTCAAATCCGCTATAAGAACATCCACATTGGTGGCTACATCGTCAGACGAATCGCCATTCTGGATTGAATGATTCAGATTTTTAAAATCAGCCTCTACCGCTCTCTTGCTGGAGCCTGTCAGCTTCTGCTGCATCTCCACTTTCATTCCCGAGGTGCCCCAATAAGAGTTTTTTACATCAGACACCTTGGATAATGCGGCACTGCTGTCTCCTGCAGCGTAGTCATCCGCTGCGGCATTAAGATTCTCCTCCATTGCATCCATAACATCGTTCCAGGTATAAGATGTTATGTTATTAGCTTCGCTGTAATCCTTCCAGCTGCTGTAATAGGTGGATGCACAGGCGGCGCTGCCAAAAACAAGTACGAGCGCAAGTGCCATCGAAAAGATAAATGGATATTTTATTGTGTTCCTGTCAGTGCAAAACATTATTTTTGACCTGTTTATAAGTTAGCTATTTCTAACTCATACCTTAAAAAAAATATTGCCGAACGGTTAGTCGCAGCTAACCACCACTCCTAAAAAATAGATCTTTGAAGTTAGCTATAGCTAACCCAAGATCGAAAAAAATAAGAGCTGACAACCCTTATAATTATCACCGTGCAGCCCTCTAAAGCGCAAGCACGGTGACAATTATATCCATATATATGTTAGTTGTCAATAACTTTTTTAAATTTTTCCATGTCATATATACATATGATTCAGGGGTCAAAAGATTCACAGCGCAAAATCCACATGCTGGATCGTACCGGCTCCGGCTGATTCCCTAAGAAATACTCCTGATGATTTTACGACTCCGTTCAGATCATGAGTATCGCTGTTCTTCATGGAAAATTCAGTCGAAGCATTGCCCAGATATATCGCTCCTACATCAGCTTCCCTGAGATTAATGAGCCTGTCTGTTCCGTCATCATGACGATACCATATTCTTAATTTGTCAAAAACATCGTCATTCTCGTCTATCCAGCCATTGTGATCGCGATCATATTCTGCAAGATCCTTGAAACCGTTGCCGCTTTTCGTTCCAAACAGCTCACTCCCATCGTTAACCTGGCCATCTTCATTCTTATCCAGTGCCAGAAATCCGGAGCCCTGCCCCAGCATTGAGATACTGTCAGATTTGCCATCACTGTCAAGATCAAAAGTAAATTTCTGATCAGATACGCTTGCTACCTCCGCCCCGACATTTATAACCAAGGGATCGCACACATTTCTTATGGGTTCAGGTGAATAGAGCTTATCCGTTCTGGTATATTCCATAAATGCTCTGGACATCTCAAATCCCACATTAAACGAAAGCTCGCGACCGTCCTCTGTTTTGGCTATTCCCTGCGCCTGAAAGCTGGTATATTCACTTTCTGCCGTAAAGGTTTCCCTGCTGTCAACCAACACCGTAGGTTCCTTGCTCTGTCCCAGAGACATACTTATTGCAGCGATGTTCTGACCCTGATTCTGACAGCCTGATGAAGATTTTGCAAGCTCTTCCTGACTGTCCAGAAACTCCTCCAGCTTCTCATAGGCCTTTGGATTGTTTGATATGCTTTTCAAATAATGCAATAAGGCTCGAAGTGTGGACATAGTCTTGCCCGGAACCTTGTTATCCTCATCCTTAGGCGCATAGATTGACATTCCCTTTGTCTGATCTATGGCATTTTTTGAAAGATCTATAACTGCAGCCGGCTTGTCCGCACTTTTATTCTCCTTTTCCTGTGAATCACCGGTGATACCCTCCGGTTCGTCAGAAGTTAGCGACTGTGATGCTTCCCAGTCACTCTTTTTCATCCGAACTCCCAGTCTGAGTGATGAAAACTGTGTAGATAAGCTTTGATGGGAACTGTCCATACTGATAGATGAATTAGCGATCTTCATATAAGGCCTCCTTGTCTTATGTAAATTACCATCCGTGGTAAATGAAAAGATCTCTCCAAATTGTATTTCGGCATAAATGCAAGAATACTTTACATATCATTGTATGATACAAGGGTCAAAAGGTGCTTGCATGGAAATTTGTGACTTTGTGACCCGCAAAACATGAGCAATGTAGTGGATTTTGTATAAAAATCCACGAGAATTGCGAATGTTTTAGCAGCAGTTTGCACATGCAATGTGCTGCTGCGTATCATTAATGAGGGGCAAAACACCTTTTGACCCTCATATCATTGTATGGTTTTTTGTTATATGGTATACTTTTTTCATCGTTTACATGTCCCATGAAGGTGCGCAAAAGATGGAAGACAAAAACACTGCTAAAATCCAGTCCATATCCCGCCTGGCGCTGATAATCACCATTACAGTCTTTTCTGTGGTGCTTATAGCTTTGGATTTTCTGTTGGAATGGGAAAAATGGACTATCCCCATCATCATAGCCTCCTTAGCAGGCTGCCTGATCACATATGTCATGGGAATATTGCCATATAAGACGGCTTGTTATGTTTATTCAATTGTGCTCATGGTAGAAGTGTTCTATTACACTGTAAAATCCAGGACTGTATTTGAATGCTCCGCCGTCATCATACTTATGCTGGTAATTCTGGCGATGACCCAGAGCAGGCTTATTACATGGCTGGGTTTTATCACTTCATACATCGGAGTCATATATGGGCTTATCTACAGAAATAACGGCGAAATGCCGCTGTTTGACATATCTTATGTAATCAGAATCTCATGGCACCTTGTGCTGCTGTTTATTGCTGTATTCGCAATTGAAAAGCTGCTTTCTTCCATCAAGGGAATTGAAGACGGCTTAAACAAACGCATTGAGACATTAGAGGAGGAGAATAACGCGGCTAACGGATTTTTGACTAATGTCTCACATGAGATCCGCACTCCTGTAAATGTAATAGTCGGAATGTCCCAATTGGCATTGGAAAACGAATCTGATATAGCAAAAAAAGAGCGTATGGCCAATATCTATCAGGCCGGAACACGGGTTTCAGAGCAGATTTCCGATATTTTGGATTTTTCCGAAATTGACATGCATAAGATAAAGGTCAATGAGGAGGATTACATGATATCCTCCCTGATCAGTGATGTGGTCACCATGATATCCCCCCACATGAAAAAAGAAGTCGAAATTGTCATGGATGTGGATCCTGCACTTCCGGCAGTTATGCGATCAGATGTCAGCAAGCTCAAGAAGATTTTGTTCCATATGATCTCAAATGGAATAAAGTTCACAAATGAGGGTGGAATATTTGTCAATATTGCATACGAGAAACAATCCTATGGCATTAACCTGATCATAACAGTCAGGGACACCGGAATAGGCATGGAGCAATACGACGAGCAGAACATATTCAGGCGCTTTTATCAGGCTGATTCCAGGCGTACCAGGTCCAGCGGAGGACTGGGACTGGGGCTTCCCATCATAATCGGCTTTTTAAGGGCTCTGGATGGATTCTTCTACATAGACAGCACGCCCCATAAGGGCAGTACCATGCGCGCTTCGATCCCGCAAAAGGTTATTGATGACAATCCATGTACCAATATTGACGATCGAAAGAGCATTTGCGTGGGAGCATTTTTCTACTTCAATAAGCTTAATAATCCTGAGGTAAGGGATTTTTATTCTGTTATGCTTAGAAATCTCGCATTCGGGACCAGGATAACATCCCACAGAGCCGATAATTTAGCTAATCTGAAAAGACTTGTTGAAACTGTTAATTTTACACATCTGTTTTTGGGTACAGAGGAATATGAAAAGCATACAGATTATATCAACAGTTTGACCAGCCGGATGAACATAGTCGTAATAGCCGAGCCCGGCGATTCGCCTGACCAATTCCCCGGAGCGCGCATTATCAACAAACCGATCACATGTTTTTCAGTCGTAAATATACTCAATAATCCTGCAGAAGCCAACACAAGCGTTGAAGAGCTCTATCTGCCGGGAATCAAGGTATTGGTAGTGGATGATGAACCCATGAATCTTACCGTGTGCAAGGGCATTTTTGAGAAGTACGGAATGGAAGTTACCACTGCACAGTCAGGTATGGAAGCTCTTTCAATTAGCTCCAAAGAAGATTTTAATATTGTTTTCATGGATCACATGATGCCGAAAATGGATGGTGTGGAAGCCATGAAACGGTTACGCTCCGAAGCTCGAAGACGAAACATTGATTATCCAATAGTAGCTCTAACTGCCAATGCACTTTCCAGCGCACGGGAAATGTTTCTGACAGAGGGTTTTGACGCATTTGTAAGCAAACCCATAGAATTAGCTGAGCTGGAAAGGGTCTTAAGAAAGCTTTTGCCTGTCAACTCCAGTTCTCCAAAGGCCAAAAAACAAGAGCCATCATTGGCACAGAAGCTTGCTGCACTGGGAATCGACTATCACAAGGGTATACATTACAGCCAGGATGATGAAGATTTTTACAAAACACTTTTGGGTCAATTTGCCAATGAAGCCGCCAAAAAAAAGCAAACAGCCTCTGATATGCTTTCTTCCAATGATTTTCAGGAATACGCTGTAGTAGTTCACTCCATAAAAGGCACAGCAAAAATGATTGGCGCCAATTCGATTTCCGAAGAGGCACTGGCCCTGGAAAACGCAGTAAAATCTAACGACTTTCAAACAATCCACTCTGGAAATGAAAGCTTTTTTGAAAAGTATATTTTTGCGGCAGACGGCATAAACAAAATACTGCAGGAATATACATATATCGCGGATAATATTATGCCCCAGGATGCAGATATTTTTGAATTCCTGCCAGCAGAAAACAAGGAATCTTAGTTTTTAAATAGTAACTGAGGGAAAAAAATTGAAAAAAAAACTTCTTGATATATTTCATCGCTATAATTCATATCTTGGCGACTCATCCATAGATGTAAACAAACGGCTGTATCTGGCGTTATCAACAGCCGCTCTTGCCGGATTATTTCTGGCGTTTATAGGCGGAATCATTATACACGAGAATCTTTCATCTCTTATATTTACCGTTATTGGTTTTTTATTTTTTCTGTCAGTTGTTTCATGGGGATTTTTGTATAACAAAACCTCCGCATCATCAATAATAGTATCAGTAATTCTGGTGTGTGGATTTCTGCCTGTCACCTTTTTTACAAGCGGTGGCATATTCGGCGGAACTCCTATCTGGTGTATTTTCGTTACAATCTATATTGAGATGATCCTTGTGGGTAAGCTGCGCCTGGTGTTTTTTGCTCTCGAAGCTCTGGTTGTGTGTATATGCTGGGGTATTCAATATTTTTACCCCGAAATAATAATCCCCCATTCAGATGTAGCAGCATTAAATGACTCCTTGGGCTCTTTACTGATAGTCAGCATCATAACCAGCGTTCTTATTAATTTTCAGGCTGCTCTTTATAAGAGAGAAAACAAACAGGTTTTGGAACAGAAAAAACAGATCGAGGAGTTAAACGAATCGCAAAACAGATTTTTTTCAACCATGAGCCATGAGATCAGAACCCCTATCAATACAATAATAGGGTTCAATGAAATGATCCTGAGAGAAAATGTTTCCGCTGAAATCAATGAAGACGCTGATAACATTAAAGCCGCCAGCTCCATGCTGTTACATCTGATCAATGATATTTTAGATGTATCTAAGCTGGAGTCCGGAAAGATGAATTTAGATGTTCGTGCTTATTCCATGGGCGAGATGCTGTCTGACATAGTAGGAATGTTCTGGCTTATGGCTCAGGAAAAGGATCTCGATTTCAAGGTTGATATAGCTGGCGATGTCCCGTCACAACTGATGGGTGATGATATAAGAATTCAGCAGATACTTATTAATATAATAAACAATGCAATCAAATACACCCACGAAGGAAGCGTGGTTTTATCTGTCGCCGTATCGAATCAAAGAGAAAAAGATATTGATGTGGTATTTACAGTTTCAGATACCGGCATTGGTATTCGAAAAGAGAGCATCCCGTACCTGTTCGATGCCTTTTCAAGAATCAATGACGATGGAAACCGCTTTATCGAGGGCACCGGACTGGGGCTGTCTATCGTTAAGCAATTTGTTGATCTGATGTATGGACACATCAGTGTCAACAGTGTATATACAAAAGGATCCACCTTTGTAATTACGATTCCCCAGACCATTGTAAATGACTCTCCTCTGGAAGATATCACAATAGAAAAAAGGCATAATCCCGAGAGAAGAACTATATACACACATTCATTTGAGGCACCTCAAGCCAGGATTCTGGTAGTTGATGATACGGAATCCAACCTGCTGGTGGTAAAAAAGCTGCTTAAACCTACCAGGGTTCAGATTACCCTTGCAAAAAGCGGAGCGGCTGCCCTCAAGAAAACCCTTGATATATCCTATGATGTAATATTTATGGATCATATGATGCCGCAAATGGACGGCGTGGAATGTGCCCATAAAATCCAGACACAGATTGGTGGTATGAGCCGTAATGCAGCTATTGTCGCTCTTACAGCCAATGCAGGCAGCAACCAGGAGGCTTTCTACAAAAAGGAAGGCTTTGATGGATATCTGGTCAAGCCGGTTGACGGCGCTACTCTTGAAAAAGAGCTTGTAAGGCTGCTTCCCGGAAACCTGGTATCAATGATTGGAAGCAATGAAAAGCTTGTCCATGAAAGTCTGTTCCAAAAAGAAGTTCACAGGAAAAAAGCTCCAGTAGTTATTACAACAGAAAGTGTAGCTGATCTGCCAGCCTCACTGGCCGAGAATCACTCCATCAGAATTATTCCTTACAAAATAATAACTGAACGGGGCGTGTTCAGAGATAACGAACAGATCCAAACCATGGGCGTGATTGCTTATCTTCGTGCAAATCACCACGCCTACGCTGAAGCTCCTAATGTCAACGATTATGAAAAATTCTTCGCAGACAGCCTGGATGTGGCAAGCCATGTAATCCACCTTACGCTATCCTCTAAAATTTCTTATACCGGAGCTAACGCTGCAATGGAAGCAGCAAGGTCTTTTGACAATGTCAGTGTAATAGATTCAGAAAATGTTTCAGGGGGTCTTGGGTTCCTCGCTGTTGAAGCTGCCAGACTTGCCAGAGACGGCGCTGATGCTTCGACTATAGAGCAAAAAATTATAGATATGCGAAACGATTTTTGCGCTTCATTTATCTGCGGAAAAGCAGACCTCGTAGCACAATTTTTCAGTGTCAGCAGAACCTTAATTAAGATTGCAAACGCATTTTTGATGCATCCCGAGGTCAAAATAAAAAATGGCAGGGTCGCACTTCACAGAATATGGATGGGTTCTGAACAAAGTGCAACAAAAAATTTTATTAGATCTTCCCTTTCACACAGGTCAATGATTGATAAGAGTATGGCGATTATCGTTCACTCCGGTTTGGATGCCGATGTCGTCGAATGGATAAAAAGCGAGGTTCTAAAAAAGGTCAAATTCGAAAAAATATACACAATCGCAGCATCGCCATCAATCGTCGTTAACAGCGGCCCTGACAGCTTTGGGCTGATTTATAAAAAGTCCAATCATTAATCCTTCCTGGATTTAACAACAAACACCGGCATGGTGCGCTCGTTGTCATGGGCATTTATTATTTTTTCTTCACAGGCACTTCTCATAAGGATTCCTGTGAATCTTCCATTGTAGACATATAATCCGGGCATATTAATGTAGGGGTGCCAGTTACCGTCTCCCCATGCAAAATCAATATTATCTTTAAGATACTGGGTACAATACTGCTGACAGATATATTTTTTCCCATAAAGCTTACTGATTATATCCTTCCACTGCTCCTTTGTATATTCGCGTCCGGAAGCATATGTTCCCTTAGAGGCATAGGCATCCATCGGCTTGATAATATAATCATCCTTTTTCTCTATAACCTCTTCAAGTGCAATGTAATCCGCTGAAAACTCCACTGTAGTTGGAATATGCGCTTTTACAAAGGCATTCTCCTCGTCACTGAGCACAGCCCTTGTCATTGCATGATGAAGAACATAGAATATCCATTTTGTATGAATGAGCTGGGAAGCAAAGCTTCCTGCTATGAATACAGCGTCATCCCTTACTGCATCAAGCAGTTCAGAGGACTCATCGTAATGTGCTATAATATCTGCTGTTACAGCTCTCCTGTAAATTGCGTCTATACGATTTCCCTGCCCGGAAAAAAGCTCGCCGTTTTGATATTTCAAGGATCGAACATCACAGATCTCACAGTTAATTCCGGCATCCTGAAAATGCCTTACAAATTCTTCGAATTCTCTCAGAGTAGCGTTCTCCAAAAAATCAACAAGGGCAACATTCGGCTTGTCTTTTTTCTTAGGATAAGCTTGATACAATGACATGAAGGTATCCACCCATGAATCAAACAATTCGAAAGGCTGTAGGTCATATTGCCTTATTATAGCCTGGTGCGCAGGATTATTCACCAAGGCCTTCCTTAACTCGTAATCCCTAAGCATAGCAGCCGTTCCATCTGTATTGATCTCGCAAAACCGAAACTCGCCGCTATCCTCATGATAAAACAGGTCCATCCGAAGTATTGGCAGATAACTGTCGTATTGTACAGGAAGAAGAATCAGTTCTTCCAGCTCATGTGAAAATGGAAAAAGCTTTCGATACTCATGGTTATTCCTGTATTCTGCTATTACCTTGTTGAAAATCTGGTATGCTCTGCTTACAATCTGTTCAAAATGCGCGATGGTTTCTTCATCAAATACTTTTGGAATATGAATTGTTTTATCCAGCATTCCATCCCAATATAACTGGGAATGTTCCAGTGCCGTTTTTGCTGCCAGAGCACCCTTGCGATTCTCTTCCATATGAGAGCTGATATGTTCCTTGTACGCCTGATAAACTTCTTCCTGTAATCTCATACCTATACACTTTCTAATACTTTGATTCAAGGGTCAAAAAGTCCAAGTTATGCGCTTGCGCAATAATTTGTGACTTTGTGACCCGCCCTAACACGAGTTATCTGGTTAGATATGTGTATATGATAATACAACAGTTTTCGGATGGATTCAATTCAGCAACATCATTTTTGTCCAAATGATGTTGTTAAATTCAAAATTATGCAATTAAAAAAGAGGCTCCTGATATCACTTCAGACCAGAGGCCTTATCTTGATTCTTAGAACAGATAGATTGATTAATTTATCTTCTCTTAAGTTAACATTGATTCGCTTAGATTATGTTGTGACGTCCGTATATCTTCCACGAACTGACACTTTGTCTTTGATTTCTTTTTCAAATCGGAACGTTCCTTCTTCTACAACAATTCCACATCCGTGTTCACCTGTAATAGCAAATCTTTATAGATACTATCTATTTTGCTGTCTGCATGACATTCATATTTCTACAATGAATGATTTATCGATTATCATCAGAAAAATGTCGTTCTTCCATTGGTGTCCTCCCATGATTATGCACAACACGCTTAATATAAAAGCCATTTTCATTATACGCCCATGCTATTG
>CAJOFQ010000020.1 GCA_905233955.1 uncultured Lachnospiraceae bacterium | reverse complement strand
CTGCAAGAGCAACATGATCTTCAAGATCAAGGGCAACAGCACTCAGGTTAAGAAGGCATGGGCTAAGATCAAGAAGCAGGCTCCTGCAAAGGCTAAGTATGCTAAGATCTGATCTTAAGGGACAAAAGATTTAACAAAGAATTATTTTAAGGGATGAGATATCCCAGAAGTTCGACGACAAAAATAATCGCCTAATATATTAGGAAATATATTCAACGCGTAAATCTTTTAAGAAGGTTAGCTCCTGCCATATCCAATATGGCAGAGCAGCTTTCCTTCTGCGGGGACAGCCGGGGCAAGTAACAACAAAAAGGTATATGCTCACTCAACCGTCTTTGACGGATTATAAATCTTTTTTTCGACGCCGGCTGTGCCCGCAGTAGGAAAGCGTAACAAGAAGCTGCTAAACAGGAAACGAGAATAATCGTTTCCTGTTTTTGAACAGATTTAGAAACAGTAATAGTTGGATACTGTTCCACGATGTAAACACTAATTTACAGTATTAATCTACAACACTGGCAGTCTACAAACCAAGTCAGGCATAAAACAAATTCACGAGGGAGGAATCACTATGAAGAAGAAAATGTTAGCAGGATTAATGACACTTGCAATGGTCGGAGTATTGGCCACACCGATTACTGCAAAGGCAGATACATGGGTAGATGCAGGAAGCGGTTCGTTTTCCACATCATCTGATGGAACGATCACTTACACAATGGATTCATCATCAAGCAGCTCGAGTTCTTCTACATCCGGAAGTTCGGAAGCCTATACATCCAGCGGTTCTACAGTAGACTGGTCTACCACAACTATCAAGGATCTTAAAGGAATTCACGGCACAGCTGGAAGTATTAATGGTAATTCTATAGTATGGAGCATAAGTGAGATAGACAGCACTACGCTCCCTACAGGAATAACAGAGAATACATTACTTTCTACTATCAAGTAATAGCGGAGAGACTGATTGATTTTTGTATAAAGGGAAAATGCGACACGGCTTTGATAATTTCAAGTTTGTGTCGCTATTTTTTTGTGACGATCCCCATTTCTCTGGCGCCTTTCCAAAGTGCCTCGTTCATCCTTGTCTGGTACCCTTTTCCCGTTGACTTAAAGGCTTCTACAAGTATAGAGTCTAACCTGAGAGATATAAGCTCCTTAACCGGACGATAATATTTCGGATTGGCAGGCCTAAACTCAGCTAGTTCCGCGTCCGTGAGTTCCGGAGCATCGTCCGTAAAGTTTATGGGATTTCCAGCAGCTTCTCGTATTTCTTCAAGCTGTTCCTCAGAAGGCTGGTCCCCACGGTTCAGTGTCATCGTTACTGTAGCCATTGTATGTTCTCCAGGGTATTATTGTTTGCGGATACATCCGGTCTTTCGATCCTATAGGGATCGTTGAATACATAGGCGGCTGTTCCGAGATGTATGCCATGATCCTCATAATGTATCACCTTTCTGTATCTACAAATATTGTATCACATTTCAAGAAATTATCAACATGCTATGGTCATCTACAAATAATCTATTGAATCCTATCCATTTTGTTATTATAATGAGCCTATGAATGTTGAATCATTGAGAAGAAGTGAGTTCGAAAAGAGGGTGGCTATACACCCTCTTTTTTGTTATACTTTATAACAAATCCGGTAACATACTAGTGTACTGGCACATTCATAATAGAACTATAAAAATAACATGAATTGAAGGGGGTAACCGAAATGAATGAGACACTCAAAGTATTAGAATCAAGAAGAAGCTGCAGGAAGTTCAAGCCAGACATGGTTGAAAAGGAAAAATTGGAAGCCATTATCAAGGCCGGCACTTATGCGGCCTCAGGGATGGGAAAGCAGAGTCCGATTATTGTAGCTGTTACTGATAAAAATCTGCTTGCAGAATTATCAGAGGAGAACAGAAGAATCGGTGGATGGCAGGAAGGCTTCGATCCCTTCTATGGTGCGCCGGTCGTCCTGATTGTTTTGGCAAAAAAAGAGGTGCCGACACATGTTTACGATGGTTCTCTGGTAATGGGAAATCTCATGAATGCAGCTGAGAGTCTTGGTGTGGGCAGTATCTGGATCCACAGGGCTAAGGAGGAGTTTGAGTCGGAATTCGGAAAAGAGATTCTAAAGAGACTGGGAATTGAAGATGAATATGAGGGAATTGGACACTGCGCCCTTGGATATGCAGTAGAAGACGCCAAAGGAGCTGCTCCGAGAAAAGATAATTATGTGTACTACATTTAAGAGATGAGCCCGTGATTATGCAAAGGAGTCATATGAAGAAGATCGGGATTGGATATGAAGATTATAAAAGATTCATAGATGAAAACATGTATTATATCGACAAAACTTTGCTGATAAGGGATGTCGTGGAAAAAGGCGGGGAGGTGACGCTCTTTACCCGCCCCAGGCGTTTTGGTAAGACCCTTGCGCTTTCCATGCTGCGGACATTTTTTGAAAAAGAATATGACAGCGAGGGGAATGTTGTAGATAAACGCAGATATTTTGAAGGGAAGAAGATAATGGATGCCCCTGAGGATATATTGTCTATGATGGGGCGGTATCCAGTTATCAAGCTGTCCTTGAAGTCGGCAAAGCAGCCGGATTACAGAGAGGCAGCATTGCAGTTGAGAGACGAGATTGCATCTGAGTTTGACCGGCATTTCTACCTCCAGGACTCGGATAAACTTACGAAAGTTGAAATGAGTCTTTTCAACAGACTTTCCGTCCCAAAGGACAGGTATGAAATCAAGGGGATGGATGACTTTAAAGCGGAGATTGGACGATATGCTACGGCCTTAAAGACGCTTTCCACATGTCTGAAGAAGCATCATGGCGAAAATGTTATTGTTCTCATAGATGAGTATGATGTGCCTCTTGAGAATGCATATTATGAGGGCTTTTATAAAGAGATGGTCGGCTTTATCCGCTCGCTCTTTGAGTCTGTATTAAAGACAAATGATGCACTGAAGTTCGGGGTAGTGACAGGGTGCCTTCGGATCAGCAAGGAGAGTATTTTTACCGGGCTCAATCATTTACAGATCAATTCCATGAGAGACGCCAGTTTTGCGGAGGGCTTCGGCTTCACACAGCTAGAAACCGAGGCTATGCTTAGGGATTATGGGATTGCAGATCGGATTCCCGAGGCTAAAAAATGGTATAATGGTTATTTGTTCGGGGACACGGAGATATACAATCCTTGGAGTGTAATCAAGTTTGTGGATTCTATCGTTATTAACGGCAAGAAGTTTCCGGAGCCGTATTGGGCGAATACTTCATCGAATACTATTATTAAGGACCTGGTGTGGAATGCGGATGAGGAGATGAAAAGACAACTTGATGTGCTAATTAGTGGCGGCACTATTGAAAAGAGAATTCACGAGGATATTACCTACGACGATATACATGAGTCAGAGGACAATCTGTGGAACTTTCTGTTTTTCACAGGATACATGCGAAAAGTGTCGGAAAGGAAGAATGATAAATATGTTTACATGACCATGCGGATTCCTAATATTGAAATTGCAAGCATATATGATAGCCAGATAAGGATATGGTTTGAGAAAAGAGTAAAAGAATCTAACAAGGGAGAACTGAACAAGGCAGTATTGGAGGGAAATACGGATGGAATCGCAGATTATGTGAGTGATCTGCTCGAAAAGAGTATCAGCGTTTTTGACAGCAGTGAATCATTCTATCACGGATTCTTTCTGTCGCTGCTTTATGAAGTACCTAACTACGCACCTAGATCAAACCGTGAGGAGGGAGAGGGCAGGCCGGATATCGTTCTTTACCCAAATCGCCCCCGTGATCCTGCAATCATTTTCGAGATCAAAGTCCGAAAGAAATTCTCCGAGATGGAGGATGGCCTGCAGGAAGCCTATGACCAGATCATCGACAGGAAATACGAGGAGGGTGTGCTGGATGATGGCTATCTGGGAGTAAAGTCCTATGGGATCTGCTTCTGCAGGAAAAGCTGCATTGTGGGGGCACTCCCTGTAGAAGCTTAGTGTGCTGGCAGTGTTTGCGGGCGGACTTGAATAGGAGGCTTGATATAATTTGAAATCATTTGATGAATTTAAGGAAGTAGTAAGAAGGCTTCGGGCTCCGGATGGATGCCCATGGGATAAGGAACAGACACATATGAGTCTGAAACCGGGAATTGCAGAGGAAGCCGCCGAGGTTATCTGTGGTATTAATGTGTATGATAAGACTGGAAATTCCGAGAACCTTAAAGAGGAGCTGGGGGATCTTCTTTTGCAGGTTGTCATGCAGGCACAGATTGCAGAGGAAGAGGGCATATTTACTATTGACGATGTAGTGAAGGGCATTACAGAAAAACTGATCAGGCGGCATCCGCATGTGTTCGGGGATGTAAAGGTCAGCGGAACTGAGGAAGTCCTAGTCAACTGGGAAGAGATAAAAGCAAAGGAAAAAGAGGGCAAGGAAGATGCCAATCTGTATTTGCCGGATGCTTTTAACGAAACACAAGAATTGATTGACAAGGCAAAAGAGAGAAAGGGATACAAATAAGTAGTCTCAAAAGAGCAGCATGACCACAAATCATGCTGCTTTTCTATATTTGCGACCGTATTTTTTTGCCGTTTAGTTAGTGTGCTCCTGGAAACAGTCGGGTATTGAAAAAATGATTCATAAATGCTAGATTATTCTAAAATGTTGTTTGATATTACATTATAGAATTCTAAAATGTTGATCAAAGTGCCTATTTGGCGCCCCAAAATGTCAAAACACAACTATTATACTCGCGGCTGAATTTGACTGCCGCAGGCATACTATTGCATCATTAAAGCTGAATTGCAAAAATAGAGGGTTAAAAATATGCTCAAACGAAAAATCACAAGTGATCTTGAAGAATGGATCCGTCATAGAAATAGAAAATGCCTAATAGTCCAAGGCGCAAGGCAGGTTGGAAAAACTTATTCTATTGAGCGCTTTGCCAAGGAGTATTTTGCTGAAACAATAGAAATAAATTTTAAAGAAACACCCTCAGCCTCGGAAATATTTTCAGGAGATCTTACTGTTGAGGCAATGATTTTGGCTATGCGCTTCCGATTTCCGGACAAAAAAATATTGCCTGAAAAAACCCTTGTTTTTCTTGATGAAATTCAAGAGTGTGAAGCAGCCATAACCTCACTAAAATTTTGGGCACTGGATAACAGATATGTGGTAATAGCTTCCGGTTCATTGCTGGGAATAGATTATAAGAGGGCTTCGTCTTATCCGGTTGGGTATGTGGACTATCTGGATATGCATGGACTGGATTTTGAGGAATTCTTGTGGAGTATGGGAGTGAATGCGGATATGGTTGACACACTTCATTCCTTTTTTGACAGTAAACACGCTCTTCCGGAAGCAATAAACGCACAGATGATGGGTTATTTTCGTCAATATACAGCGACCGGAGGAATGCCGGCAGTGGTATCAGAGTATGTCCATTCTAAAGATTTTAGGGAAGTGGACAGGATTCAGAAAGCTCTGCTTCGGGATTATCAGTATGACATTGCACATTATGCTGTTGCCGAGGAGAAGGTAAAGGCGGAAAAATGTTATCTTTCTCTGGCCAGGCAGCTTCTTGATAAGGAAAATCACAAGTTCCAATATAAGGAAATCGAGCGGGGTGGTCGGGCTCAAAAATATTTTTCAAGTGTAGAATGGCTCCTTCGTGCAGATATTATTCACATGTGCAGGCTTGTTACAGATATAAGGTACGACTTGGACGATTATTCCAGGGATGATTTTTTTAGGGCATATACTACGGATATGTCACTGCTGATCTCTATGAAGGATTTTGCATTGAAACAGTTTATTGTGGAGAATACTCTTTCAGGCAACACAAAGGGTGGATTGTATGAATGTGCGGTAGCTGATACATTGTACAAAAAAGGATATGCCTTATATTTTTATAAAAATGGAACAACCAAAAAAGAAATTGATTTTCTTATTCAAAAGGAAGGTCAGGTAATTCCTATTGAAGTGAAAAGTGGAAATACGCGCGCAACTTCGCTAAATCAAATTTTACAAAACAATAAAGATATTTCCATAGCATATAAGTTCATAGATGGAAATATCGGAATTGCAGAGAATGGAGTGATAACGCTTCCGCTTTATATGGCTATGTTTCTTTAACCCCAGCAATTTCCACCCGACGGAAAAACAATGTATTAAATAAATCAGATATTTTGATATAATGATTCAGTCGAAGAAGCTGATGTCCCCAAGATGGATGTTGGAACCAGGCTTATGATAATAGAACCATAATAATTGATAAAACCTCCCCACTTTTTTAGTAGCCCCTTGTCCGACCATTACCCCCGGACAAGGGGTTTTTACCATATCAAAAGGCGATTCGCATTTCCTATAAATCACATGCGTTTGACCTGTCAGGTCTTTTTTTGTATAATGTGCTATAAGGCTCAAATAGTCGCAATGTACGGCTGCGTATCAATTAAGTCACTGTTAAAAAATAACTTAGGAATTCTAACTTGTCTTCGAATCCATCTGCTGCGTTATAATTTCCTAATTTATTTCTGAACAGTTCCTAATGGAAGGATTATCGTGTTATGGCTGAGTCAATGAACACAAAAGCAGATGTTGTAGTGAATGGGATCTCGTATCAGGGTCTCAATAACTATGGCAAGATTATGATAGGTGATAAGGCTTTTGAGTTTTATAATGACAGAGATGTCAATGATTTCATTCAGATTCCATGGGAAGAAATTAATTATATAGTAGCGGATGTAGTCTTCGGGGGCAGATGGATACCCAGATTTGCAATAGAGACCAAGCAGGGATACACTTTCAGATTTGGGGCATCGAGGGAGACTAAGAGACTGCTTGCCGCGTGCAGGGATTATTTTCCGGCGGAGAGAATGGTCCGCGCCAGAAGTGCAATTGAGAATGTAAGAATCAATTTAAAAAATATTTTTTCAAAAAAGAAGGGGGGAAAGACATGAGGATTTACAAAGCAAAAGACGAGGCGGAGATGAGCCGCAAGGCAGCTAACATTATAAGCGCTCAGATCATTCTCAAGCCCGATTCTGTTCTGGGTCTTGCCACAGGCTCCAGTCCCATCGGAACATACAAGCAGCTTATAGACTGGTACAACAAGGGTGATCTGGATTTTTCGCAGATTACAGCAGTTAACCTGGATGAGTACCAGGGTCTTGCTCCTGATAATGATCAGAGCTATGCATATTTCATGAAGGAGCATCTGTTTTCTCATGTCAACATTAATCCTGCGAACTGCTTTATCGAGGATGGACTGGCTGAGGATCCGGGAGCGGAGTGCATTCGCTACACTGAGCTGATCAGAGGTCTCGGCGGTATAGATCTGCAGCTTTTAGGCCTTGGACCAAATGCGCACATTGGCTTTAATGAGCCGGGTGAAGCACTTGAGAAGGATACACATCTGGTCAAGCTCAAGGAAACAACTATCAAGGCTAATTCCAGATTTTTTGCCAGTGAGGATGAAGTGCCCAAATACGCGTTTACCATGGGTATAAAAGCGATCATGCAGGCGCGCTGTATAGTACTGGTGGCAAACGGCGAAGCCAAGGCAGAGGCACTTTATAAATGTATCTGCGGCACAATTTCTTCAGAGGCACCGGCGAGCCTTTTACAGCTTCATAACAATGTATTTGTTGTTGCTGACGAGGCAGCCCTTTCTCTGGTAGAAAAAGAGATACCTATAGACAAGGAGGTTACAATATGAACAAGATAATCGCTATCAGCAGGCAGTATGGCAGTGCAGGTCGAACCATAGGGGTGAAGCTGGCTGACAAGCTTGGTATCAAATGCTATGACAGCGCGCTCCTTGACAAGATTGCCGAGAAGACCGGATTTGACAAAAAATATATTAAGGAGAGCGGAGAATATACATCTTCAGGCAGCTGGATGCTTTCTGCTATTGCTGGAAGGGATTACAATGGTCATTCAATTCAGGATGAGATCTGGAATGTTCAGCGTGAGGTTCTCATAGAGATTGCAGAGAAGGAATCCTGCGTCATAGTAGGCCGCAACGCGGATTATGTACTGGATGGCAAGGCTGATATTTTAAGTGTATTTATTCACGCCAGCGAGGAAGCCAGGATAGACAGGATTGTGAATGATTACAAAGAGGTTTCTGACAAGGAAGATCCTGCCAGAAAGCTCCGCCAGATGGACAAGCGCCGCCGTGCATATTGCCAGCTTTACACAGATATCCAGTGGGGCGACGCAAGATTCTATGATGTGTGCCTGGATTCCAGCAGATTCGGAATCGACAAATGTGTTGAGATATTATCAGGAATGTATGAGGTATTATGAATATAGCTGAAGAACATTAGAAATGAGGTTATCATGAGCAGCAAGGAGAATAAGAAGCGCGCACAGGAGAGGCGTGCTATGGAAAGAGCGAAGGCGGAGCGTGACGCCAGACTTAAGAAGTTATGTATAGGAGTTTTGGCGGTAGCGGTAGTAGCAGCGCTGATTATCCTTCCGGGAACGCTGGGCACTACCACGGAGGAGGATTCTTCGGAAGAGACTACAGAGGAGGCTGGTCTTCCCCAGGAGGGTGATACAACTGAGGATGCAGCGGCAGAAGAGACCTCGGCTGAGGAAGCTCCCCAGGCACCAGCCCTTGATACAACTGTAGGCCGTGAGGTTCAGGAAGGCGATACAGTCAACATTGACTACACAGGATACAAGGACGGCGAGGCATTCGAGGGAGGAAGTACCAATGGAGCCGGCGCTGACCTTGCCATAGGTTCAGGCACTTATATTGACGGTTTTGAGAGCGGTCTGGTTGGTAAAAAGGTTGGCGATACTGTTGATCTTAATCTTACCTTCCCCGAAGATTATGGTGCGGAGGATCTGGCAGGAGCAGATGTAGTGTTTACTGTTACTATTAATGGTATTTATAACTGATGAACCTTCCGCATAAGAACGCCAAGATAGAATTGATGCGTTTTGTTTTTTCCATACTTGTTATTCTCTATCACTGCCATAGAACATTAGGTTTAAAAGAATGGACTTTTATGACGCACCGCTTCCCGGCAATGGGAGGCGGGCGTCTTTGTGTGGAATTCTTTTTTCTGACAGCCGGATATCTGATGGCAGGCTCCATACAAAAAAGCTTGTCAATGGAAAAAGATGGGGTTCAATCGGATATTTCAAACGGACTTATGGCACTGCAGTTTGTATGGAAAAAATATAAAAAAATATTTCCATACCATGTCATATGTTTTGCAGCACTTTTTTTGCTGCGAATTTATTCCCGTGATTATATTCACAGACCTTGGGCAATACCCAGGTTTATATGGGACAGTTTGCCGGAATTTTTTCTGCTTCAGAAGTTTGGTTTTCCCACTACAGATGTTAACATCGTTGAATGGTATATTTCCGCCATGCTTATCGCAATGTTGCTGATCTATCCGATAGCCAGGCGGTTTTATTTTACATTTGTGTATGTGTACGCGCCTGTGCTGGCCTTATTTTTGCTGGGAGCAATGAAGCACAAATTAGGGACTTTTACAGATCAGGATTTGTGGTTTTATGTGGCTGATGCGGGATTGTTTCGGGCAATAGCCCAGATTTCATTAGGGATATGTCTGTTTGAAATGGCAGGATTTTTATCCCAAAGGCGGTTATCAAAACAAACAAGGATTGCTTTAACCGCTGCTGAAATATTATGCTTTATAAGCGTTATTTTTTTCGTGATGTTTGGAAGCTCATCCGGCAGTGAGATTTTAATAGTAATATTGATGTCAATCCTTATTTTGCTTGCCTTTTCGGGTCAGACATTTTTTGAAAAATCATTGGAAAAACCATGGATATTTTTTCTGGGAAGGCTTAGCCTGTGCATATATCTGTGTCAGCTGCTGCCGTTAAATATTGTCCGTCTGTGGATTACTGCCCCTCCTGTGGGTGTCAAATGCCTTATAGTAATACTGCTGTCAATAATTATAGGATATGTGGTTCAAGTGCTGGGAGATATGCTGCCATTCGCGACTTAGCCGAAAGCCTTTTATAAGTCCCAAGCAGTGAATGGACCAATTAGACCCGCAAACAGGCGTTTTAACTATTTACAACTTCAAAAATTTGTGATATATTAGCGATTGCGCTTATGAGAGCAGTCTCCATAGCCCCGGAGGTTGTTGTCATACACATTTTAGTAGATATCGCAGGTATTTTCGGACATTTGTACCTGGTCGATGTTTTGTAGGAGGATTACAATGAAGACATATATGCCAGGCTCGGATATCGAGAGGAAATGGTATGTGGTGGATGCAGAGGGTCAGACCCTCGGAAGGCTCAGCTCTGAGATTGCCAAGGTTCTCCGTGGCAAGAACAAGCCTATTTTTACACCTCACGAGGATTGTGGTGACTATGTAATCGTAGTCAATGCTGAGAAGGTTGCAGTTACAGGCCGCAAGCTGGATCAGAAGATTTATTACCACCATTCGGATTATGTGGGCGGTATGAAGGAGACTACACTTCGTGAGATGCTTAGGCGCCATCCGGAGCGTGTTATTGAGCACAGTGTCAAGGGTATGCTTCCCAAGGGACCTTTGGGCAGGAAGATGTACAAGAAGCTGTTTGTGTATGTAGGAAGTGATCACAAGCATCAGGCTCAGAAGCCCGAGACGCTCACATTTTAAT
Source organism: uncultured Lachnospiraceae bacterium (assembly GCA_905233955.1). Classification (GTDB taxonomy): domain Bacteria; phylum Bacillota; class Clostridia; order Lachnospirales; family Lachnospiraceae; genus RGIG4930. The sequence continues at coordinate 20,059 of CAJOFQ010000020.1, read as the reverse complement.
ATCCGAGGGAGGAAGATCATATTATGGCAAAAGCAAGTAATAGATATTACGGAACAGGAAGGCGTAAATCATCTGTAGCCAGGGTTTACTTATCCCCCGGTACAGGCAAGATCACGATCAACAAGCGTGATATAGATGACTACTTTGGTCTGGAGACCTTGAAGGTAGTTGTTCGTCAGCCATTAGAGCTGACAGGAACCCTTGGCAGGTTTGATGTATCTGTTAATGTCAAGGGCGGCGGATTTACCGGCCAGGCAGGAGCGATTCGCCACGGTATTTCAAGGGCTTTGCTTGAGGCGGACGGAGATTACCGTCCTCAGCTCAAGGCAGCAGGATTCCTTACACGAGATCCTCGTATGAAGGAGCGTAAGAAGTACGGACTGAAGGGAGCGAGAAGAGCTCCGCAGTTCTCCTGTGCATATGCACAGCCGCTTTTTGTATGACAACGAGTAGGGTTGATGAAATCATCCTACTCGATTCTTTGCGTTTTCATCAGCATTATGGTAGAATGTAATGATAGCTTTTTGATTCATACGAATCGGAGGAGGATCATGAGAACAAGCAGGATTATAACCGCCGCGGCAGCAGGAGTTATGACTGCCTGGATTATGTCAGGCAATGTTGCAATTGCAGCGGATGGACAGACCACAATAGAAAAGGGAATATCCATCAATGGCACAGATGTCTCGGGCAAGACCGAAGCAGAGGCCGCAGAGGCAATAGATGAGATGGCGGAGGCCGGCCGCAAGACAGATTTTACACTTGTCTGCGGAACGAAGAAGATAACAGCCACAGGTGAGGAGCTTGGCCTTGAGCCGGATCCGGATCTGGTGCAGCGGGCTATGAACTACGGTGAAGACGGGAATCTGCTCTACAGGTACAAGGCCAGCCGCCAGCTTGAGATCGGAGAGGGCAAGGATTTTAAGCTCCAATACCAGGCAGATGATGCCAAGGTCAAGGAATACCTGTCTGCACACGAGGAAGAAATAGTATCAACGGCAGTTGACGGAACTCTTAAGAGGGAGAACGGAAGCTTTGTCTATGTCCCGGGACAGGAAGGACATAAGCTGGTTATAGACCAGTCAGCCGTAGCAGTAGAGGATTATATTATTAATGACTGGGAAGGCGGCTCAGGCAATATTGAGCTTGTATCAGATATAGACGAACCCCGTGGCAGCGAGGAGGAATTGGGCGTAATACAGGATGTATTGGGAACATATAATACGGACTTTTCTTCATCAACCGCAGCCCGCAGCCAGAATGTCAGAAATGGAGCGAGCAAGATAGACGGGACAGTTTTGTATCCCGGAGATGAATTTTCTGTAGCAACAGCTCTTAATCCGATGACAGCGGAGAACGGCTACGCTATGGCGCCCTCCTATGAGAATGGACAGACTGTAGAGACCTACGGCGGGGGCATATGTCAGGTTTCCACAACACTTTATAACGCCGTTATCCGGGCCGAGCTTGAGGTTACAAACCGTTCTGCCCATTCCATGATAGTACATTATGTGGAGCCCTCCATGGACGCGGCAATTGCTGGAACCTCCAAGGATTTTCAGTTTAAAAACAATCAGCAGTATCCGGTATATCTGGAGGGCTACACCGATGGTGGAACCATATATTTTAATGTATATGGCAAGGAAACCAGGGACGCAGGAAGACAGGTTTCTTTTGAGAGCGAGATTTTGTCACAGACTGATCCCAAGACCATTTACACCGCGACAGGCGCTGCTGGTATTGGTTCAATCAGCCGTACATCAGGCCAGGCACATACAGGCTACACAGCCAGACTTTGGAAGATTGTCACAGAGAACGGAACAGAAGTTAGTCGTGATGTGTTTAATAATTCCACATATCGCTCTACTGACAATGTTTACGCTGTAGGTACTGCAAGCAGCGATCCGGAGGCCTCATCTATCGTAAGTGCGGCTGTTGGCAGTCAGGATCTGGGAACAATTCAGTCAGCCATAGGTCAGGCTCAGAGCCTGATTGCTCAAAAGGAAGCAGAGGCTCAGGCAGCGGCAGCCCAGGCGGAGGCGGAAGCTGCCAGCAATGCTGCGGTTGACGACAGTTCTAACAAAGCCAAGAAGACAAAAAAGAAGGCAGCCGAAGAGGAAGTTGAAGAGCCTGATGACGACCTGGATGAATACTAAGGCTATCGAACGGCCGCTTACACCGGGTCTGCAGCTTGTAGCGGCAGGATGGGCAGGCAAGAATCAGGATGATGGGGATATTTCTTCGATAGTCAGGGAGATTTCTGACGAATATGAAGCTTTAAACTTTGACCTGTCAGATTGCGGAATGTTTGACGCTCTTTGGAATATCGGGCAGGAATCAGGACTTGGGCTGGAGGTAGAAGCCGCCCTTATACCGATACTTCAGGAGACGATAGAGCAGTGCGAAAAAAGAGAACTTAATCCATACAGACTTCCTTCAAAGGGATGCTTTGTAATAGCTGTTTCGGATGGATACGGTATTTCCAGGGAGCTTCGCGAGAGGTCTGTATATGCAAATGTTATTGGTCACCTGACCAGGAGCAATGACCGAATAGTTATATTTCAGGATCATATCCAATATTTGGGTTCCGATTGTACTACGAAAGGGGAGAATGATGCGCGAAAAGATTCTTAGCTACATAGAGAAAAATGCCAGAATAGATCTTCATGAATTGGCAGTGATCTTAGGAGAGGATGAGGCCGCTGTCATGAATGAGCTTGAGAGCATGGAGAAGGAAAAGATCATCTGCGGCTATCATACGCTTATTGACTGGGATGCTGCCGGAATAGAGAAGGTCAATGCTCTCATAGAAGTAAGGGTAACTCCCCAGCGGGGAATTGGCTTTGACAAGGTGGCTCAATACATATATCACTACCCGGAGGTTAATGCTGTGTATTTGATTTCCGGCAATTTTGATTTCATGGTTACGCTGGAGGGTAAGACGCTTCGCCAGGTATCAGAATTTGTTACCCAGAAGCTGTCCACAATAGAATCAGTTATGAGTACGAGGACTAATTTTATCCTCAAAAAATACAAGGATCACGGGACTATAATGGTTGACAAAATCGAAGATGAAAGGATGAGGGTGGTACTATGAGGAATCCTCTTTCCGAGACAATTGTTTCCATCAAGCCTTCCGGGATCCGCAAATTTTTTGACATAGTAAGTGAAATGGACGACGCTATTTCACTTGGCGTTGGCGAACCTGATTTTGACACGCCCTGGAGAGTGAGGGAAGAGGCGATTTATTCCCTGGAGCAGGGACGAACCTTCTACACATCTAATGCAGGTTTGATGGAGCTAAAGCGAGAGATATCATCCTATCTCGACAAAAAATATAATCTGACATACCATCCGGGCAAGGAGATCCTTCTTACAGTAGGAGGCAGCGAGGCAATTGACATTGCACTTAGGGCGATGCTTGATCCGGGAGATGAGGTTCTAATACCGCAGCCCAGCTATGTTTCTTATTTGCCATGCACCATATTGGCAGGCGGCAAACCGGTTATCATCAACTTAAAAGAGGAAAATGAATTCCGCCTGACAGCCGGGGAGCTTGAGGAAGCAATCACAGACAAGACCAAGATTTTGGTTTTGCCTTTTCCCAATAATCCAACAGGCGCAATCCTTGAGAGGGAAGATCTTGAAGCACTTGCCAGTGTCATCGAGAAGCATGATATTTTTGTCCTAACAGACGAGATATATTCCGAGCTTACCTATAACGAAGAGGGACATTGCTCCATAGCAGCTCTGCCTGGAATGCGTGAGAGGACGGTTTATATAAACGGATTCTCCAAGGCTTTTGCCATGACAGGATGGAGATTGGGATATGCGTGTGCTCCCCGGATCATCCTGGAGCAGATGCTTAAGATTCATCAGTTTGCTATCATGTGCGCACCCACTACCAGTCAGTATGCGGCGATAGAAGCCATCAAATCATGTGACGCAGATGTCCTTGCCATGAGAGAGGAATATGATCACAGGCGCAGATATTTGATGGACAGATTCAAGAATATGGGGATCAAATGCTTTGAGCCTTTCGGAGCATTTTATATCTTCCCGTCCATTCAGGAATTTGGTATCTCGTCAGAGGAATTTGCTACAAGATTTTTAGAGCGCAAGAAAGTGGCGGTAGTACCCGGAACCGCTTTTGGTGACTGTGGAGAGGGCTTCCTTAGAATTTCATATGCATATTCTCTGGATACCCTTGAAAGGGCTATGGACTTACTTGAAGAATTTGTCGGGGAACTGAGACAATGAACATAATAGAAGCCATAGGTCTTACACATGAATACTTCAGGCGTGATGAAGAGGGTAATGTCGAAGGTATTTCAGTAGCCCTGGACAAGGTTGATCTGGATGTGCGAGAGGGGCAGTTTATTGCGATTCTGGGACATAACGGTTCCGGTAAATCCACTCTTGCCAGGCACATAAACGCGCTATTGGTACCCTCTGAAGGAACCCTCATAGTCGATGGCATGGACACATCCGATCCTGCCAATGTTTATGATATCAGACAGAGCGCCGGGATGGTTTTTCAGAATCCTGATAACCAGATAGTGGCATCTGTTGTGGAAGAGGATGTGGGCTTTGGACCGGAGAATATAGGTGTTCCCACAGAAGAGATCTGGCAGCGGGTAGAACGCTCCCTAAAGGGCGTAGGTATGTGGAAGTACCGCAGCAAATCCCCCAACCGCCTGTCCGGAGGCCAGAAGCAGAGGGTAGCCATAGCCGGAGTGATGGCAATGGAGCCCAAATGCATTATTTTGGATGAGCCCACAGCTATGCTGGATCCCCAGGGGCGTTCTGAGGTAGTCAGAGTAGCACACGAATTAAATAAAAAAAAGGGCGTTACCATTATACTGATCACTCACTACATGGAAGAGGTTGTAGACGCTGATTATGTGTATGTAATGGATCATGGACACATAGTATTAAGGGGGACTCCCAGGGAGATTTTCTCTGATGTTGAGCTTCTTCGCAAGTATCGCATGGATGTACCTCAGATAACAGAGCTGGCATATGAGCTCAAACGATCAGGTCTGCCGCTTGATGACGCGATCTTAACTGAGCAGGAGCTGGTGGATAGTCTGACGAGGCTCGCTCTTTCTGGCAGGAATGGATAATGAGTATTGTAATAAAAGATGTTTCATACAAATACAACCCCGGAACCACCTACGAAGTAACGGCGCTGGATCACATAAATCTTGAAATCGGTGATGGTGAATTCATAGGTCTAATCGGTCATACCGGCTCAGGCAAGTCTACTCTTATTCAGCACCTTAATGGATTGCTGAGTGCTACAGAGGGCCAGATCTGGTACAATGGTGAGAATATATACGAGAAGAATTATGACAAGCAGGGGCTTCGGACCCAGGTAGGGATGGTTTTTCAATATCCTGAGCATCAGCTGTTTGAGACAACGGTTTTTGAAGATGTCAAATTCGGTCCGAAGAATCAGGGCTTGTCTGATCAGGAAGCCACGCTTAGGGCTTATGAAGCCTTGTCGGGAGTGGGCTTTCCGGATGAATTCTACGATCAATCACCTTTTGCTCTGTCCGGCGGACAGAAGCGGCGTGCCGCAATAGCGGGAGTGCTCGCGATGAAGCCCGCTGTTTTGATACTTGATGAGCCCACAGCAGGTCTTGATCCCAAGGGAAGGGATGAGATTTTAGAGCTTATCAGGGATATGCATGAAAGGTCTGGAAATACTGTTATTCTGGTGTCTCACAGCATGGAGGATGTGGCAAAATATGTCAACCGTCTTATAGTTATTGACGATGGCAGAATCCAGTTTGACGGCACCCCAAGGGAGGTTTTTGAAAACTATCTTAAACTGGAGGAGATGGGACTTTCTGCCCCCAGAGTGACTTATCTTATGCACAGGCTTTACGAGGCGGGAATGCCTGTTGATGTGGCAGTCACTACTGTATCGGAGGCAAAGCAGGAGATCCTCAAGGTATTATGCTAAGAGATATTACTATTGGACAGTACTACCCTGCGGATTCAATTCTTCACAAACTGGATCCCAGAGTAAAGCTGTTTTCGACTTTTATATATATTATCAGTTTATTTATTTTTAAAGGGCTTAGCGGATATATTTTTATCACCCTTTCCCTGGCCATTGTAATACGCTTAAGCAAGGTTCCTTTTTCCTTTATGATACGGGGATTAAGGTCTATTGTGATACTTTTGCTGATTGCTGCAATTTGTAATCTCCTGTTGACTCCGGGCGTTCCGATGTTTCAATACGGGTTTATACGAATCACTAAAATAGGTCTTGAGAACGCTGTGCTTATGACAATTCGTATGATATATCTTATTATAGGCTCATCCCTTATGACACTTACAACTACGCCTAACGCATTGACGGACGGACTTGAAAAAAGTCTTTCCGGACTCAATCGTTTCGGTGTTCCGGTGCATGAGGTGTCAATGATGATGTCTATTGCGCTGCGCTTTATTCCAATACTGATTGAAGAGACTGATAAAATCATGAAGGCTCAGATGGCGCGTGGGGCTGATTTTGAAAGCGGCGGACTGGTAAAAAGGGTAAAATCCATGGTGCCACTTTTAGTGCCGCTTTTTGTTTCTGCGTTCAGAAGGGCATCGGATTTGGCTCTTGCCATGGAAGCAAGGTGCTATCACGGGGGTGAAGGCCGCACCAGAATGAAGCCTCTCAAATATCATTTGTCGGATTATAAGGCTTATGTTGTTTCAGTTTTATATTTGGTAATTGTTGTTGTCTTGAGATTTCACAGGTTTAGTCTCTAAGTCTGACAAACGATTTGAGTGGCAAATTGCGCATTGCCTAAAGGATCAGCTTCGTGTTGCAATGTGCCTTGTATCATATCAACATATATGAGGATACACAAGATGAGTGGAAGAAATAAAAAAAGACCGGTAATAGGCATATTGACCGGAAGCTTCAATTCCGATTATCCCAGGACCTTGATTACAGAGCTGTACAAAGAGCTTAAGGATGAGGATTTTGATATTCGACTGTATACCGGAATAGAGGCTACACTCTTTTTTGGCAATTATGCTTCCTTTGATGTAGGCTTTGACCGTCACTGGCTGTCGGTTTTTGAATACAGTAATTTCGAAGATATCGACCTGTTGGTGGTGGCATATGGCAATATAATGGCCTCTCATCCGCACATTGACGAGGGAATATTCCTGCCCAAGCTGCCCCAGGTTCCGACTATAATGATCGGCAACTCCACAGTCAAGCCGGATGCCTATTATATTATGATAGACAACTATCTTGGCATGAAGTCCAATGTTGACCATTTGATCGAAGAGCACAATTACAAAGACATAGCTTTTATTTCGGGCCCCAAGGGAAGTCCCAGCGCGGATCTTCGTATGGAAGCTTATCTGGATTCTCTGGAAGAACATGGTATGCCTGTCAGGGATGAACTCATAGTATATGGAAATTATTCTAACAATGTAGATTCTATTGTTGAGACGCTATTTGAGCGCAATAGCAGGATCGACGCAATCGTTTCTTCAAATGATGAAATGTGCAACGCAGTTTATCGGGTTGCCGCAAAAAGAGGCAGAAAGATCGGTGTGGACCTTGCTGTAGTGGGATTTGACGACGAGGAATATTCGGCAGAGATGGAGCCGCCGCTTACAACGGTTAAGCAGGATTATACTCTGGTGGCCAAAAGCCTGGCAGGAATGTTCAGGGATTTCTGCAGTGGTAAGGAGCTTTCTTCACTTCGCATTCCGGCCAGTTGTGTGCGCAGAAGTTCGTGCGGATGCAGTTATGAGACTGTCAGTATGAGAGTTCCGGGCAAAATTAACATTAATCCCATGAGATACATGACACATGACGAGCAGCACAAGACTTTTCAGCGTAACATAATCTCAGCGCTGGTTCTTCGCAATCTTCTTACCGAATCAATCAGTGAAGCCGCGTTCTTCCTTAAACTGGCACAGGAAATGCGGGATGTAGGCAGCAAAAGCTCATACATACTGATGCTGGACGAGCCTGTCAGACTGAGGGAGGGAGAGGAGCTTGTGCTGCCACAGAGTGCACGCATGTGCATGAGACAAAATGGCGAGCTGTGCGAAGGCTTTGACAGAAAAGAAGCGCCTGTTGTATCCAGAAAAAATGTCAGCGAACATGTTTTAGAAACCGATAAGGCGCGTAATACTACTACATTTTTGCTTTTTTACGGAGAGTATCAATATGGAGTTCTGTCGGTAGAGATCGAGCCCCAGGATGTACTGTATTTTTATTCCATGTCCCTTCAGGTGGGGAGCGGATTGCGTTATCTTGAGCTGGCGCTTCGCCAGAAGGAGGTTAATGAGCTTCTTGAACACCAGAATGAGCTTCTGGATTATACAGCATCCCATGACAAGATGACAGGTCTTTATAACCGTATGGGATTTATGGAGCAATATACCCGGTTTATGCAGCAATATGACAGCGAAAAAAGATTCATCCTTATGATCGCTGATGTGGATCATCTTAAGCAGATCAATGACACCTTTGGACACAGTGCCGGGGATGAAGCAATTTGCAAGGCGGCTGATATATTGAAGAAAAGCCTGCCCAAAGAAAGCTTAGTAGGCCGTATAGGTGGAGATGAGTACATGATACTCATAGCTGCGGATACGAAGACGGACTGCTCAAAGGTTTCGAGTGATATTTCAAAATGCTGTGAGAGCTTTAATTTGGACTCAGGGTTGCCGTATTACTTGGGTATTTCAAGCGGTTCCATTTCCTTCAGATATGTGAATGAAATAGAATTTACGGCTATTTCCAGAAAAGCAGATGAGCGTTTATATGATGCAAAGCGTCACCGCAGGGATTCAGTTATCAGATGAAAACAGACCAGAACAGGGAAGAATATTCCAAAAGGATCAGGCTTACAATCGCCTATGATGGAACTAACTATGTGGGCTGGCAGATCCAGAAAAATGGTATAAGCATCCAGCAAAAGATTAATGAGGCAGTTTCAGATTTGTTTGGGACTCCTATAGAAGTGACAGGGGCCAGCAGAACTGACGCGGGAGTTCATGCCCTTGGTAATGTGGCGGCCTTTGATGTCGTTACCAGAATGTCTCCTGACAAGATTTCCTATGCTCTTAATACCAGACTGCCGGAGGATATTGTGGTGGTTGCTTCTGAGGAGGTTTCGCCTGATTTTCATCCCAGGTTTGATGCCTTGGAAAAAACCTATGAATATCACATCTTAAACAGACCTTTTTCTGATCCTCTCAAGAGATTAAATTGCTATTTCTATCATCACAATCTGGATGTGGAAAAAATGAAAATGGCATGTGCTCCACTCGTTGGCGAGCATGATTTTACATCCTTTGCTTCAATACATTCCCAGACTAAGAGTTTTGTACGGACAATATACCAGCTAGGCGTTCACAGAGAGGACGACGAGATAATAATTCGTATTACAGGAAACGGATTTTTATATAACATGGTTCGAATCATAGCCGGAACTCTGATACAGATGGGCGCAGGATTAAGAGATCCTGCCGAAATGTCTGATATACTTTGTGGCTGTGACAGAGGTCTGGCAGGACCTACCGCGCCGGCCAAGGGTCTGGTTTTGGTGGAGATATATTATGAAGCTTAGACCTGTTATCATTACGGTTTTACTCATTGCCATTAATGTAATCTGTTTTATGCTGGAGGTTGTCCAGGGCAGCGTATCTGACGGTCAGCAGTTACTGGAGCAGGGAGCTTCGTTTGCACCCTATATCAGGCAGGGGGAGTACTATCGGCTTGTAACCAGTATATTTATGCACTTTGACATCACCCATCTTGCTAATAACATGATAGCCCTATGGGCTTTGGGAAGCTACCTGGAGCCTCGAATTGGAGGTTTAAGAATATTTCTCACATTTTTCCTGGGAGGACTTGCCGGAAATATATTAAGCTTTGCCTGGGATGAATTAACCGGAGATTACGCGATTTCAGTAGGAGCCTCCGGTGGAGTTTTCGCGCTTTTTGGGTGTATTTTGTTTCTTTTTTTATTCAGACGAAATACAGTTTCGGAGCTGTCAGCCTTTCGAGTGATAATGGCGTTGGGATTTTTATTTGCGGGGAATTTTGAATCCAATGTCAATGTTTCTGCCCATCTGGGAGGATTTACAGGAGGATTTTTACTGCAGATTTTCGTGCCTGTTTCTGGAAAAACACAGGAAAAACAGAAGCAAAACCTTGATTTTAGTTGATAAATTGGCAAAATAAGGTTATTATGATAGGAGTGCATTGTATGTGCTTTAGAGGATCAGTTTCGCGCCGTAAGCATGAAAACCGCGGCATTTTGGCCCTTGTATCACAATATGTAACACAGACCAGGGAGATTGTATGATCGATGAGATTCGTGAACGAGTGAATGAAGCAGGACGCCTGTTTGCATTCCGCAAGGAACAGCTCGCTGCCCGAAATTTTCATACATTACACCGTGTAGTTCAGTGCTCTGCCATAGCGTACTTTGTCTTTTTGGTGCTTCACTTTATCTCTCATTTGTATCGAATACCCTGGACTGATGCGGTTCTTGCTCCGGTTTTTATAATATTTCTAAAAGGGATTCCATCCATCGTCAAGGATAACGAGGTTATGTCATTTAACAAAGTTCGTATCCTTTCCCTGATGTATTACTTCAGCTTTCTGACAGGTGTATCTGTCATAGAGATTTTTCCTCTGAATTCGTCTGCCCGTATTATACTGTTTCCCCTGTTTTTGATAGTTTTTTCAGTGTACTATATGGATTATATACAGGTCATTATGCTTTCTGAGGCTGTATTCGTTCTGGTATACGAATTAATTGCTTACAGTGTGGGGCAGATGTCTTCTGCAAGGCTTTATACCGGATTATTTGCGCTGTTTTTGTCAGTTTTTGTATATTGGTCTGTGCTGGGAACCTTTACTGATGAACGCCGTGATAACAGGGCTCTTGAGGAAAAAAGCTCCAAGGACGGGCTGACGGGTCTTTTGAATAAGGTTTCATGTGAAGAGGAAATACGGCATTATTTGGATCACCGCAAGGAAGGCGCGGCCTGTGCTCTTATTATGCTGGATTTTGATAATTTCAAGCATGTTAATGACGCATATGGTCATCAGGTGGGCGATGATGCACTCAAGAAATTCGGTGAGATAATGCGCAGAAATTTCCGCAATACAGATATTTTGGGGAGAATGGGCGGAGACGAATTTATGGCTCTTGTCAGGGAACCAGTTTCTGAGGAGATTCTGATCAAGATCTGCAATAGTGTAGAATATGAATTAGCTACTTCCAGGTTTGGCGAGGCAAAAGGTTTTACCTGCAGTATAGGTGTAGCCAGGGATCCGGAGGGTTATTCTTTTGAAGGGCTGTACCATGTGGCGGATGACGCTCTGTACGAAGCCAAGGCCAGAGGCAAGGCTCAGTATGTATTATGGTCTACCAAGAAGATTGTTCCGATGAATAAGCGCATTATATATATTGCGTCGGGTGACAGGAAGAAGCGGGAAGCTATAAAGCGCATCTGCGGCAGCGATTATTTGTACTATGAGGCGGATACGGCCACTGAGGCTTTTAACGATATAAGTTTGTATGGTGATCATCTGGAGTCTATCTACTTTGACTATTCTTATGAGGATATTACTAAGGATCAGATCAGGGAATACATGGATTCCAGACCATTGTATTCTGTTTTGCCAGTGCATGATGTAGAACTGGAACTTAAAAAAAGCAAAATAGAATTATAGTATAATTCTGGGGGCAATTTATGAATCGGATTACAAGTATTGAAAAGCAGACTGACAATCCATTTTTGAATATGTATCACCTGACCTTCAAGGACAGAGCAGGCCAGGATGGTAATTATTATTTTTGTACCCGCAATTCGGATGACAAGCTTAAGATTCGGACTCATAAGATGGATTCCGAGGGAATCTGTGTCTACGCAGTTACAGACGAGCCCAAGCCGCGCCTTGTACTGATAAGGGAGTACCGTTTTCCTGTGGATCAGGAGATATACTCACTGCCGGCAGGACTTATAGATCCGGGAGAGACCGCCGCTGAGGCAGCAGCCAGGGAGGTTGGTGAGGAATGCGGATTCACTTTTACGGAATGCACCAGGGGAGCTGAGTTTTATCGGCGGCCGTTTTTGCTGGTTCCGGGATTTTCTGACGAGCCGGGCAGTGCGGTTTTTGGAACTGTGACTAATCTTGATGCGGCTTCACACAATGAGAGCACAGAATGGATCACACCTTTGCTTTGTGACAAGGATGAAGTCAGAAGAATACTTTCCGAAGAGGTGGTTTCCGTTCGCTGTGCGTTTTTGTGCTTTTTGTTTTTAAATACTCCGGATAACGATCCGTTTAGTTTCCTTTGCGACTAAATCATCCTATTTAGAGGAGGACACAGTGGGTGAGATATTGATTCATAGGGAATCTACAGATGATGACGGGTATTATTTTTGCAGAGCAATGAATACCAGAACCGCAGGCACAGCCTGGCTTTGCGGGGATTGTCCTTTGTATGACGGATGTGATGAAGAAGAGAGTGGTCAGGTGTTTAACTGCAGATATGCTGAGAATGACCTGGAATTTCCTGATTATTGGGACAGTAGTGAACCGGCCAGAGGGGTATATGCTGATATTCCCCAGAGGGCGATTCAGTTTGCAGCGCTTGCACATAAGGAAGCGCTTCGCAAGGGTAGTGGTCTGCCTTATATTATCCACCCGATTGAGACAATGAGCATCGTATCAAAGATGACAGATAATGCCGAGGTTATAGCTGCAGCAGCGCTTCACGATGTAATTGAGGATACCAGATATGTTGGTCGGGACATAGAGGAGCGTTTTGGACGGCGCGTAGCAGAGCTGGTAGGAATGGAGTCCGAGGATAAAAAGCGCCACCGCCCTGCCAGTGATACATGGAGAGAAAGAAAGGAAGAAAATCTCATCAGGGAACAGCGGGCACCTGTAGAGGCCAAGCAGATAATGCTGGCAGATAAGCTTTCTAATATGAGAAGTACTTTAAGAGATTATCATTCGAACAAGGATACGGTTTGGGAGAAGTTCAATATGAAGGATCCTGCAGAGCAGGAATGGTATTACAGGGCGGTTGCGGATGTGGTCTCGGAATTGTCAGCCGAGTCGGCTTATCAGGAGTATATTCGTATACTGGATGAGATTTTTGGGTAGAGGGAGTGCAAGTGTACAATCCTGTAAATTATGTAATATTGACAGTGAATAGCTATAATTTTGTACACAATTTGTGGATAAATGTGGTTTGTTTTGTGAATAAAAGAAAATTTTGTCCAATATATCAATATTTTGCTATAAAGTATTCTAGGAAGTAACCGATATAATAAGTGACCCGTTATATCCAGGGGATATAATCAAAAATGTCCAGACGAGGTGTATTATGGTCAAGGGACTATACACAGCCTACACAGGGATGGTGCAGGAGCAGAGAAGACTGGATGTCTTAGCGAATAATCTCGCAAATTCCACTACAGTTGGATACAAAAAAGAGGGAGCAACCTCCAGATCGTTCAAGGACGAGCTGGCACTCCGTATCAAGGATACCGAGCGGCCGGGAGTTCGTGGTATTGGTAATATCAAGTTAGGTGTAAAGGTCGGTGAGACCTATACAGACTATGCCGATGGCTCCACGAAGGTCACTGACGACAAATCAGACATGGCTATTGCGGGGGATGGATTTTTTGCCATAGAATTTACTGACAAGAATCAGAACCCTTCGGTAAAATACACCCGCAATGGTGAGTTCGAGGTGGATGCCGATGGATACCTGGTTACCGTTGATGGTGATCATGTATTGAATCAACAGGCAGCACTTGCAGGCACTACCGGTGAAGAAGGTTATGTCCGTGTGGATCCGATGCTTCCATTTGTTGTAGATCGTACGGGAGCCATTACACAGGACGGCGACCAGGTGGGAGATATAGGTATTGTTGATTTTGAGGACAGGGACTACCTGTATAAATACGGTGAGAACCTGTATGATCTTGAGGACGGAGGACAGACTATAGCCGGTACAGGCACTATCGAGCAGGGAGCGCTTGAGATGTCCAATGTCAACATAGCCTATGAGATGGTTAATATGATAGCCATTCAGAGAGCCTACGATGCAGGACAGAAAATGATCCAGACAGAGGATACTACACTTGAGATGGCAGTCAGCCAGGTTGGAAGTGTTTCATAACGATAGATACATTCGAACTTGATTTCATGAGCATGAAAGGAGAGTACACACTATGATGAGAGCACTTTGGTCGGCAGCGTCCGGCATGAAGATAGAACAGACGGCAGTAGACAACATTGCCAACAACCTTGCCAATGTTAACACACTTGGCTACAAGGAACAGACAGCTCAGTTCAAGACCTTGCTGTATCAGACCCTGCAGGCTCAGACGACTACAGCAAATGGTACGAACAAACCGTCATCCGCCCAGGTTGGACTTGGTGCCAGAGTTGCTTCCATCAATGCCAGCTATACCCAGGGCGCACAGCTTGAGAGTGACAACCCTATGGCATGCTGTATCAATGGTAACGGATTTTTTGCAATACAGGGTGCTGATGGTAACACATATTACACTCGTTCAGGTGACTTCCTCTGGGCCACAAGTGCTGAGGAGGGAGAACTGGTACTAACAGATCCTAATGGTAATCCTGTGCTGGATCAGGAGGGCGAGAGGTTCCTGCTTCCTGAGGGCGTATCCAGTAATAATGTAATCGTTGGAACAGACGGCAGTGTTTCATACAGGAATTCAGACGGAACATATACTGACCTGGGACAGACCATAGCGTTAGTTCAGTTCCCCAATACGACAGGACTTGAAAAGACCTCCGACAACCTTTTAGCAGCAACGGTTTCTTCCGGAGAAGCTATTACAGAGTGGGACAGCGACGGCGTTATTCCAAGCACCATTGCCCAGGGATATATTGAGGGCAGTAATGTTAATATTGCTGATGAGATGGTCAGCATGATAGTTTCACAGAGGGCATATGAATCCAACTCAAAAGCGATTACCACTAGTGATTCAATGCTCCAGACAGCAAATGAATTGAAGAGGTAGTGGAAAACTGATTAATTCAGTAATTCCATAAGAAGATGCGAAGGGAGCGCATAATCAGCGTTTTTAAAATATAATTACGAGGTGAAATATGAACCTATCCACTAACGCATTAAATGGCTATGTTAACAGCATGAATACATATTCCAACACAGCCCAGGCGGATAAGCTTCAAAAATCCGCCAGCGGCATCACTTCGGATTCTTCCTATGAAGAGATCGAGAATGCGGCGAAGAAATTTGAAGCTTACATGTTGGAACAGGTCATGAAGGAGTTTAAGAAATCTCTGGATGATATGAAGGGGGAGAATAATGATGAATCAGTCTCCCAGATGACGGATATCTTTATGGATCAGTCCTTGCAGACTATAGCCGAATCAATGGTCGATCAGTATGGACAGCGGCTCACAAAAGAGCTTACAGACCAGATGGCCAGGAATGTGGGAGTTGAGATTCCGGATTCCGAAAAAGTTCCGGCTCCTGCCGGTGCTAATATAGCTGCAGGAGAGAATGACACCGATGTATCAGTAGATACGGATGAGGCAGACGATATTACGGAAACAACAGAGATGTAACCGGTTTTATTATTTGGTAAAGTTTATTCATAAATTCTTGTACCCTCCGGAATCTAATATCTTTTGTTTCAAAGAACCGGCATTCTCAAACCCCAGATTCGCCAATTGATTAGAAGCAGCTTCCATAGCATTTTCCAGTGTATTCGCCACATCATCAAAGATATTTAGAACCATTCTGCCTGTCATTCCGATTTCATCTGCAGCTTTGGAAAAATTCAGGCGATTTATATGTTCAATATCCAATTCTCCGCCAATAAAGAATGACATTTCAGGAGTGCCATTATATACCCTGGTGGCTAAGAGATCATATGCGGGTGCAAGATGCTTCGATTTTAAATCTGTTCCATAAAGCAGTGAAAAATTTTTGATATGACAATCCGTATTTCCAATTAGATAATTGAATACTATTATCCTAAGCAGTGCCAGTTGATCCTCAATCGGATTAGTCGAATTGTTCCTTATAAGTTCAAACATTTTTTGCATGTACATAGATGGTGTCTTTTCATATTTATCATTTGCGGCAATACCCAATGCCTGTGCGAAATCTTCCTGGTGCAGACGGTAAGGGCAGTTAAGACTATTGATGTACCTGTCATTTGAAAAAATTCGGTCGTATCGTTTCGTTGCGTATAGCAGGTCTTCATCTCCTGCACCTTTATTTACAATAAAGCTTGAGGGAACATCTATTCCAAGGTTTTTTGCTGTAAGAGTGCAAAGCTGTTCATTCAAAACGATCTGCTTCAATCGTACATGGCTTTGCTTGACGATGTGGGTACTGGGAGCATCGCCTTTTGGCAAATACCACTTGTCTGATTTGTCATCATAGTACAATCCAACCTTACCTGTGGCACCAGTCAATGACAGATGTGTCTCCATTAGAATTTGTGTGGATTTTGTTGCCCCTTCCGCTGCAAGTTCTTTAACCTGTTCATCTGATAATAACTCATAGCTCGATTCGGTCATAGATTCGTTTTGTACTATTTTTATAGCACCCAAACACTCTTTACCCAACACAGATAAAATAGTAAGATAATCTTTTTCATCCGCCTTTATCCAATTGGCAACTGCTGTTCTGGAGAAACCTTCCGGTAAAAGACTTTCAAAAAAATTTCTTGTCTGAAAAGGGTGAAAAGCTTCGTTCTGAAGAGGAAGTGATATGGAGATCGGGACTGAGTCCGTGTGGTATAAATACTCTTTTCCATATTGAAAACGGGCATCCTCATAATTGTTCCCCCGAATCGCACCAACATAGTTCTGCCCGCCACTTATCTCAATATAAACCTTTAGTTCTTGCATATACTATCCTCGCTCGTTCAATTCAACATCCAAGCCGAGCAGATTTGCGACTGTGAGAGATTTGTCAAGCTCTATAGTTTTCTTGCCGTTCTCCAAATCAGAAAGGAAGCTTACACTTAAGCCTGTGAAGTCTGATATGTACTTTTGAGTATATCCTAATTGCTTCCTTCTTTTTTTTATTATTTCTCCAAATGAAAGTGAATTTGTTATCTTCATAATCGCCCCTTCGCCGTACGGCGAAATATGATGTTTGAATGGCAAAAATAAGCCGAACGGCTTAATTCTTCGGTTCCATTGTATACTAAGCCGAACGGCTAAGTCAAGATTTGCGACTGCAATAATTCATTATTTTTGCCTTTAACTGTGAAATAATGTAGAATGAAACGATAGATGGTTCGTAAGGCTTAATGGTGGTATAAATGGCAAAAAGAATAGACGATTACAGGCCGGACTATGTGGTCTTTGACCTGGAAACGACGGGAATATCATATAAGAAAGATCAAATTATCGAGATATCCGCATTGAAAGTAAGAGGCGGTAAGGTACTGGACGAGTTTTCCACTTTGGTTAATCCAAAATGTCCGATTCCGTATCAGGCGACCCAGGTAAACAACATTAGTGATGAGATGGTATCAAATGCTCCGGTGATAGCAGAGATATTGCCGGACTTTTTGAAATTTGTCGGAGATGATATACTGCTGGGACAGAACATACAGAGATTTGATCTGAGGTTTATTTACAGAGATTGTGATGCAATGGGCATAGAGACACCGGACAATGATTATATTGATACATTGCCGCTTGCCAGGACATGTTTGCCGCAATTATCCCACCATTCGCTATCGGATATAGCAGGATATTTTGGTATTTCTACGGAGGGTGCCCATCGTGCCTTGGCAGATTGTCATATGACTCATAAGGTATACGAAAAGATGGGACCCATGATCGAGGAAGCAATGAAGTCTGTGCCAAAATGCAGGAAATGTGGAAAGGATATGGTTCGCCGCAAAGGTAAGTATGGTGAGTTTTGGGGATGCAGCGGATATCCCGGATGCACATGTACTATGAATCTTTCTTATGTGATGAAATGATAAGATAAAGCCCTGCAAAGAACAGCCCGGAAAACAGCGCATAATGAGGGTCAATACTTATATCTGCAGTTTTGGGGGTGTTGTCAAGGACATGTCTTTTGTAGTTCGTTGACTGCCCGGAATATGATCCTGTTGAGGATGTAGGTATAATACCAGAAGGACTTGTTGATGAGGTATCTGATGAATTGACAGATGCGGATGCGGCATTTGTGCTATCTGAAGCATTAGAAGCAGGCGCAGGAGTAGGTTCAGTTGCAGTATCCCCGGAGCCAGAACTGTTCCCCGTTGCAGTATCTCCGGAGCCTTCACCAGAACCGTTCGATTCGTTTGAGGGAGTCTCATCATCGCATTCAGAATTGTCTATTTCTTCTTCGATGTCGTATCCATTATTATCCATGTTTTGAGCATAAGAAACATTTGGACTCAATGAAAAAACTAATAATCCCAAAAGCAGCGTTATAAACAGATTTCTTTTAAACATTTCAAAAATCCCCATAGATCATGATCGTGTGCTATAGCCTACCCAGTCAGAAAAAACTTTCTTGCCGTTTTTAATCTTATATACCCGTATTCTTATGTAGTACATTTTATTCTTAGTCAAATCTGCAAGAGTAACCTTTGTTTTTGAGCTGTCTTTCACCCATTTATTTTCAGTGGTTTTAAATTTTTTGTCAGTTGCATATTGGAAATTATAACCGCTGGCAGAACTGATTTTTTTCCAGTTAATATCTAAATAGCAGCCGCATTTATAATGCTTGATCTTTTTGAAGTGGGTCTGTGAGGGCGCAGATGACTTAGAAGTGCCGTCATCGTTATCCTCATCATCATCGTCCTCATCATCATCGCTGTCAGATGAATTTTTCTCCCAATGTGCTGTATAAGTAAGGTTACCAAGAGTTCCTTTTGGTATGGTTAGATTTTTCTGCGGAGTGAATCCATTACTGCCCGTCCATCCGATGAATATATAGCCGCTTCTGTATGGATTATTTATCTTAATAGATAATTGCCTGGCAGTATATGTTGTAGGATTGCCTGTTGCCGAGCCACCGCCTAGATTATATCGAATGGTATAAGTGGGATTGTCCAGTGGAATGAGACTCCAGTAGTCATCTTTATCCTCGATCTCATCGTTGATTTTATGCACATAATCTGTTATTTCAGTATCAGGATCAAATACTTCTACGATTATATCAGGAAGCGGCTCCACAACAACACGATGCCACCCTCCCACACTACCAATGGGATATCTGCCAATACGGATTTTTCTGGAGAGTATTCTATATCTGTTTACTCTTGGGAGATTATAGAAAGCGCAATCTCCGATATAATTTACATTAGCGGGGATGATAATACTATCTGTAAAACCGCATTCGGCAAAAGCATATTCTTCTATCCTTTCCAGACTCTCGGGAAAAGTAATAGATGTCAAATTGCTGCAGCCCTTGAAAGCTAATGTGCCGATTTCTCTTACGGTGTCGGGAAGTGTTACGGAGCGGATGTTTTCATTGTCCATAAATGCTCCCTCGCCGGATGTTTCAAAGGTACCGTCGCCGTTATAGATTATTTTGCCAGTTCCACCTATGCGTGTTACAGTATATCCATCTATTTCGCTTGGAACTGTGACATCTGTTTTTTCTCCGGTGTATTTCAGAATCTCAATAGTTTTATCATCTAATACCTGCCATTCAAAATCGGAATAAGAGAGGACATTATATTTGATATCGATTTCAGGAGCAGGTGCTCCGTTAATTGCTGTTTGATTAGATTCCCCAACAGAAACATCAGCAGCATAAGAATTCGTTGCGGGGAGTACTAACATGACAATGAGTGAAAAAATAAAAATTACGGAAAAAAATCTTTTAATCATATACATTCACCCTACAGATAAAAAATGTCAAAAATAATTTGCTACATTGCCTCTATTAAATCCATAATAACAGCAATACTATCCCCCATAGGACTTTTCTCCATCTTCCGGACATAGGCATCCCGATTAGAAAACACATCATTTACGGCAGCGACAAGAGAAGCT
>CAJOFQ010000019.1 GCA_905233955.1 uncultured Lachnospiraceae bacterium | reverse complement strand
GCTGGCACATTCATAATTGAACTATCTGTGCCCTATTTACGCCATCTGCGTCGTTATCCTCAATCGCCGTAGCTACGGCTACGACTCATTCGGATGCCTAGCATCTGACGCAAATATGTCCCAGATTATTAGTTCAAAGATGAATGTGTCAGCACACTAGTCCTTTAGGGCACGAAAGTGGTGATATGGATTTGATGCACGCCCCGATATGAGCAAGAAGTGGTGTGAAACACCACGAGATTGCGAATATTGGGCAGGATTGTGGGAGCGCAAAGCGCGGAACAATCCGTAGGTATCATTTTGCACCAAAACCATTTATACCTGTAGCATCTGACTGATCTTTGTACTAATATCCTGCTGCTTAAATGAAATGCACTGTACGATAGCATTCTCGATCTCAGCAGGGCCTGAGCTTCCATGGGCCTTCACAACCAATCCATTCAATCCCAGAAGAGGAGCTCCTCCGTACTTTTTCGTGTCAAAATCCTTAAGAGTCTTTTTTAGTGAAGGCAGCACAAGGGCAGCTCCCAGCTTGCTTAATAATGAGCTTGTAAGACCCTTTTTAAGTGATGAAAGAAACATCTGGCCTGTGCCCTCATAGAGCTTTAGAATAACATTTCCGACAAAGGCCTCACAGACTATGACATCTGCCTTGCCTTTTGGAATATCCCTGGCTTCAATACTTCCGATAAATAAGATATCCTTGCACTCTTTTAACAGAGGGTATGTCTCTTTTACAAGGGCATTGCCCTTCTCTTCCTCTGCTCCAATGTTAACTATTGCAACTCTGGGCCGCTTTTTATTCATAATGTTCTGCATGTAGATAGAGCCCATTCTGGCAAACTGAACAAGATGCTCACTTCTGGCGTCAACATTAGCACCGCAGTCAATCAGCAGGGATACGCCGTTAAGGGTGGGAATAAGCGGAGCAAGGGGCGCCCTCTTAATACCGGGTATGCGTCCCGCAATAAGCTGACCTCCTACCAGAATAGCTCCGGTACTTCCTGCTGATACGAATGCGTCAGCTTCCCTGGTTTTAATAAGATTTAGGCCCACAACTATGGAAGAATCCTTTTTCTTTCTGATGGCCACAACAGGAGGTTCAGCCATATCAATTACTTCTGAGGCTGCTTTGATGTCGATGCGCCCGGCAGGAACCTTGTATTTGGCAAGCTCCGCCTCAATCGCATCCATAACTCCCACGAGGGTAACATTGATCTCGGGATGATTATTAACTGCATTTACAGCTCCCAAAACCACAGCAGCCGGAGCGTCGTCTCCACCCATCGCATCAACTGCTACTCTAACTATTTCACTCATTTTTATCCCTCATTGAAAAAAAGACCGCCCCGGAGAGCAGCCCTTTTTAATGATTCATTAATCTACAGCAATGATCTCGCGCTTGTTGTAAGAACCACAGTTCTTGCACACACGATGCGGCATCATAAGTTCTCCGCACTTTGAGCACTTGACTAAAGTCGGTGCCGTCATCTTCCAATTAGCTCTTCTCTTGTTACGCCTTCCCTTGGAAGATTTATTTTTCGGGCAGATGGACATCGCAAAACACCTCCTTATCCTTTGAATACATCTAAAAACTTCTGCATACGCGGATCCGCGACAAAGCGATCGCATCCGCATTCTGATATATTAAGATCCGCTCCGCAATCGGGGCAGATACCCTTGCAATCAGGTCTGCACAGTACCTTAGTGGGAAATCCCATAAGAATCTCCTCAGCGAGCAGCTCGTTAATATCGAGCACACCATCAGACAACGCTGCACATGGATCTTCCTCGTCATCTATCACTTCTTCATCCGAGATCTCGAACAAAAAATCCAGATTCACAGGAATGGAAACATCAGTCTTCTTAAGACATCTGCTGCAGTCAGCAATTAATTCAACCGATGTGCTTCCTGTTATGTGCATCTTGCGACCTGTTATCACAACAGCGACAACAAAATCACTCACACTGGTTACTTCATAGTCCGAAGAAGAAAGAGCTGCGCAATCTTCCGATGTAAATGTTACTGGAAACTCGGCTGCATCGCGTCTTTGCTTAACGATATCCAAAAGCTCCAGGCGCATGATATCCTCCTTACAAAAGCAAATCAAATAATGCTTGCAGCCCACACCGCAACGGCACAATTATACAGATATGAAGCGCCCTTGTCAACCTCCTGGCTGGTGAATCTATAAGATCACAGCGTATTCTCACTGAGCACGAATATCCTTTGCTTTTTTATTAATGTTGCCAGAAATTCTCCCAGCATATAACAGCCGGCTATCTCTCCTATCATGATATATAATACCAGCATAAATATGGGCATATCCACCCCATAGCCGAACCTTAGAACCAGTGGAACGATAATCGAATTTGAAATAATTGCCGGTATTGGTACAAGCCAGCGATTCTTCCTTAACATGTATCCAAACCATGCGCCAATAAGAGTCGCAAGACTTCCGAAAATAATATCCCAGATTATAGCTCCTCCCAGAATATTGGCAAGAATACATCCTACAAAAAGACCCGGTATGGCCGCAGGTGTGAATAAAGGCAGGATCGTCAAGGCTTCTGCAATACGCACCTGAACCGCTCCGTAGGAAATGGGCGCAAACATAAGCGTAAGTACCACATAAAGAGCTGCTATAATAGCTCCCTTAGCCAAAAATAATGTATCAAACTTAGTATTTCCAATGTTCTTCATATATCCATACTCCTTTTTCCCAAAACACCGGGATACTATATCATATCCCCATCATCCTTGCAATAAATTCTTTATTAGATTATCATAGAATGGATGGGGAGGAAACAACATGAACAAAGGATTCGATAACCAGAAATATCTTACGCTGCAGTCCGAACACATAAAAGAGAGGATTGCCAAATTTGACGACAAGCTCTACCTGGAATTTGGAGGCAAACTATTCGATGATTATCACGCCTCAAGAGTTCTGCCAGGATTTATGCCTGACTCCAAGATGCAGATGCTGTTACAGTTAAAGGAGCAGGCTGAAATCGTTATTGTCATATCTTCTTCTGCTATTGCAGGGGGCAAGGTCAGGGGTGATCTTGGAATTACATATGATCAGGATGTTCTGCGTCTGGTAGACATCTTTCAGAGGCTGGGGCTCTTTGTGGGCAGCGTCGCCATTACACAGTATACCGGAGAGGCTGCCGCCGACAAATTCCGCAACAAATTATCAGGGCTTGGTATCAAATCCTACATATTAAGACGAATTCCAGATTATCCCGATGATGTGGAAAATATTGTAAGTGACGAAGGATATGGCCGCAATGACTACATTGAGACCTCTCATCCTCTGGTTGTAGTCACCGCTCCGGGGCCCGGCAGCGGTAAGATGGCAGTATGCTTATCACAGCTTTACCTGGAGCACAAGAGGGGAATAAGAGCCGGCTACGCCAAATTCGAGACCTTTCCCATATGGAATCTGCCCCTAAAGCATCCTGTCAATCTGGCGTATGAAGCAGCAACGGCCGATCTTAATGATGTCAATATGATAGATCCCTTCCATCTGGAAGCCTATGGCAATACCACGATCAATTACAATCGTGACATAGAGATCTTCCCTGTTTTAAGGGCCATGTTTGAAAGGATATATCAGGAATGTCCGTACAAATCCCCTACAGATATGGGCGTGAATATGGCGGGCAATTGTATCAGTGATGACAAAATTGTAAGAGAAGCTGCCTGCCAGGAGATAATCCGACGGTATTACAAAGAGCTTTGCAACATTAAAAAGGGAGCCGGATCAAAGGACGCTCTTAAAAAAATAGAATCCCTGCTTTCCCAGGCTAATATATCCCCTAATGACAGAAAGGTGGTCAGCCCAGCACTTGTCCGTGAAGAGGCTACGGGTCATCCTGCCTGCTCCATAGAACTTCCTGATGGTCAAATCACCACAGGCAAGACCACGGAGCTTCTGGTATCATCCTCGGCAGTCATCTTGAATGCACTTAAGATGCTTGCCGGTATTCCTGATGATGTTCATCTTATTTCACCCGAGGCTCTTGAACCTATTACAAAATTAAAAAGCTGTTATCTTGACAACCGTGACGCAAGGCTTCACTGCAATGAGGTTTTGATTGCCCTTTCCATAGCAAGTGCCAAAAGCGACGACGCCAGACGGGCTCTGGAACAGCTTGACAAATTAAAGGGACTTGAAATGCACTCTACTGTATTACTGGAAAACAGTGATGAGGATATCTTAAGGCGGCTCCACATTAACATTACTTGTGAGCCCAGGTATGAATTCAATTCCAATTATCATAATTCGTAACAATCATTAAGGAATAGCAGACTATGTCAAAAAAATATAGTCACTGGGAACGACTGGACAATACAGCCAATGTTTTTCCGGTTATTGCCGACGAACAGACTACAAATACATACCGTATAGAGATGATAATGACTGAGAAGGTCGATCCAGGACTTCTGCAAGAGGCTTTGGATATGGTTCTTCCAAGGTTTCCAGGCTTTGATCTTAGAATGCGAAGCGGCATCTTCTGGTATTACATGGAGGAAAATGGCAAACCTGCACCCCGGGTCTATGAAGAGAATGATTATCCATGCCGCTTCATTAACAGGAACAAAAACAACAGCTATATGTTTCGGGTGTCATACTACAAGAGCCGTATCAATCTGGAAGTCTTCCATGCCCTGGCTGATGGAATGGGAGGATTTGTCTTTTTAAGAGAGCTGTGTTATCAGTATCTGCGCTTAAAGCATCCTGATATTCGAAAAAAAATGGGAGACGCTCTAAGCCCGGAGACTTCCCTAAACAGAGAAGACAGCTTCAAGGCGAACTTCAGAAAAAGAGCCTCCAGCACTTATAAAGTGAAAAAAGCATTTCTCATCAAGGGAGAGAAGCTTCCCTTTAAGGGACTGGGAGTTATACATGGAATAATGTCTGTGTCCGAGTTGAAAAGCGTATGTAAAAATTATGGTATTTCCATAAACGAATATCTGGTATCTGCATTTGTATACAGCACTTACCGCAATTTCGGAAGGGGGGTGTCCAGGCGCAGACCAATAAGAATAGCTGTTCCGGTTAATCTTCGGCCTTTTTTCAATTCCATTACGACCAAGAATTTTTTTGTTATGGTATCGGCGGAATTCATACCGGAACCGGAAGGACGGGAGTATTCATTTACAGAAATCTGTGAAATTATACATAACAGTCTCAAATCCCAAATTACCAGAGAACATCTTGAAGAAATATTTTCCTACAATGTGGCAAATGAGGATCACCTTATTTCAAGGGCAGTTCCTCTTCCCCTAAAAAATCTGGCCATAAAATTAATATATTCCAAGTCCGCACTTGCTAATACATCTACCATAACCAATGTTGGCAATATAACGGTACTGGATGAGTATAAGCCATATATAAAAATGTTCAGAGGACTCATACCTGTATCTATGGGACAGGAGCTTAAAACCACGATAATGTCCTATCAGGATATTCTGGTGTGCACCATAACAACCTCATTCCTGGATACATCTGTCCCCATGGATTTTTTCAGAATGATAACTAAAGACAATATAAAGGTAGAAATCGAAACTAACGGAGTATTTGAATGAGTAAGTGCTATCACTGCAATGTAACTGTGCTTGATGACAGGGAAACATGCCCTCTATGCCGCGGTGTCCTTGAAATGAGTGGAGAAACCAAATTATCATATCCTAATATTTCAATGAAGCGCAGGAAGTTGGAGCTGACCCGCAGATTAATAAGCTTCTTTGCAATAACTGCCATAATTATTTCACTTTATATTGACTATCATACCAAAAACAGCCTGGACTGGAGTCTTATTACCACAGGCGGAATAATTCTGTTTTTGGCAGTCTTTCTGGTAATAACCAACCCCGCATCAGGCTATCGCAAGCGATTGTTTGTGCCATTTTGCGGGGCTGTCATCTATATATTCTTTATTGATTTTGTAACCGGTTATTCCGGCTGGTCGGCAAATTATGTATTTCCCGGCGCTATGTTTCTGCTGAATTTCGTGCTTATAATGCTGATGATAATCAATCGCCGAAGCTGGCAGAGCTATATGATCTATCAGCTTGCCGGCGTCCTGGTTGGGGCGATTCCCATACTCCTAATATATATGGGAATAGTAACCAAGCCTCTTTTGTCTGAATTATCATTCGGATCAAGTGTCCTGCTGTTTGTAGGAACACTGCTGATAGGAGGCAGAGCTGCTCATGTAGAATTACAAAGAAGATTCTACATATAGATCATACCCGCATCACCTGAACAAGTGGTCCACATGAAGGTATTCAGGCAAACCGTTTTTATAGATTATCTCCGGCTCTCCCTCAATCAATGGATTAAGATATGCCAGCATCTCACCTGTCACATCATTACCCTCATCATTGATAAATGACAGTGGTACACTCCTGACCCCATTTGCTATCTTTTCTATGGGATATACTGCCATCTGCGTGGTATAAGGATCGTTTCTCAATCTATCTATAACCATCATATGACCTGATAATCCCTCAGAAGCACAAACCACTGCATGCGCACCCAGTTGGGATGCCTCCTTTAAATCTGTTGCCGATGCCAGATGTGAGGCACAGCGCTGAAGGATATTCACCTCTATTGAACGAACCTTGATATTAAAGGCTTCCTTAACCAGAAGCTCCAACGCCTTTCCGGCACCGGAAAGCTGCGTATGGCCGAATGTGTCTGTAGTGGAGACTCCCGCCGAAAGATATTTACCATTTTTATCTCTTATACCTTCTGAAACAGCTATAACCACATTATCCTGTTTGTCCAAAAAGTGATGAAGATCCTTTAAAAAGACCGGTACGGAAAAAGCCTTTTCCGGGAGGTAAATAAGATGTGGTGCTGTTCCCTCACCTTCTCTTGCCAGGGCTGAAGCGGCCGTAAGCCATCCGGCATCACGCCCCATTATCTCAACTATGGTAACGCTTTTTACATGATATATCATGGTATCATGCCATATTTCCCTGACTGAAGCTGCAATGTATTTGGCTGCGGATCCAAACCCGGGCGTATGATCCGTATGCATAAGGTCATTGTCGATAGTCTTCGGAATACCTAAGACCTTAACTGAACTTCCAGTCCTTTTAGCGTAATTGGACAGCTTTAGAACTGTATCCATAGAATCATTGCCGCCAATGTAAAAAAAGCTGTCAATATCCATTTCACGAAACAGTGAAAAGATCTTCTCGTAAACCTCGGGATTCTCCCCTTCAGTGTCCAGCTTATAGCGACAGGATCCCAGAAACATTGCGGGCGTGACTGTCAGCTTTTTTGTAAATTCGCTGTCATTATTCTGCAATTCTGAAAGGTTTAGAAAACGCTTGTCAAAAATACCGGTTATGCCATTTAAAGCGCCATAAATTGTATCAAAATATCCTGATCTTTTATTTTCCTCCAGTATTCCAGCCAGGGATGCATTTATTGCAACTGTCGGACCTCCGGATTGCGCTACGATGCAGTTTTTCATAGATTCTCCCAAAAAAAGTCCGGGGTAGAAAACCTGCCCCCGGACTCTCAATTAAAATACAGATTATAAAACTATACTACAGTATTTCACTCAAAAATCCCAAGGAGCTTGGACTTAACATCTTCTGCCAGTCCTTGGATCTTGTCCATAACATCTTCAGCGGCGTCCTTAACCTTCTTGGTAGGATCATTGTTGATAGCTGCCTGTGCTGCTGCAAGTCTTGCAATCGGCACACGGAAAGGTGAACATGATACATAGTCCAAACCAATCTGATGGCAGAACTCAACAGAAGAAGGATCTCCGCCGTGCTCTCCGCAGATACCAAGATGCAGATCGCTACGCTTCATCTTGCCGAGGATAACTGCTGTCTTCATGAGCTTACCAACACCATCCTGATCCAATTTAGCGAATGGATCTGATTCAAAGATCTTGTTCTGATAGTAAGAATCAAGGAACTTGCCGGCATCATCACGGGAGAAACCGTATGTCATCTGAGTAAGGTCGTTAGTACCGAAGCAGAAGAATTCGGCTTCTTCAGCAATCTCGTCAGCCAGGAGAGCTGCTCTGGGGATCTCGATCATAGTACCTACTTCGTACTTAAGATCTACACCACTCTTCTTAACCTCTTCGTCAGCAACCTCAACTACTATATCCTTAACAAACTTTAATTCCTTCTTGTCGCAGGACAACGGAATCATGATCTCTGGAACAAGGTCCCACTGAGGATGAGACTTCTGAACCTTGGCAGCCGCACGGATGACAGCTCTGGTCTGCATTCTGGCAATCTCAGGATATGTAATAGCCAGACGAAGTCCTCTGTGACCCATCATAGGGTTGAATTCCTTAAGACCTTCGATGATATTCTTGATCTCGTCTACGCTCTTGCCCTGTGCGTCAGCAAGCTTCTTGATATCTTCCTCTTCTGTAGGAACAAACTCATGCAAAGGAGGATCCAGGAAACGAATAGTAACAGGGTTGCCGTCAAGTGCCTCAAAGAGCTGCTCGAAATCTCCCTGCTGATAAGGCAGGATCTTCTCAAGTGCAGCTTCACGCTCCTCAGCCGTATCTGCACAGATCATCTCACGGAAAGCTGCTATACGATCTCCCTCGAAGAACATATGCTCTGTACGGCAAAGTCCGATACCCTCAGCTCCAAGCTCACGAGCCTTCTTAGCATCAGCAGGTGTGTCAGCATTTGTACGAACCTTCAGAGTTCTGTACTTGTCAGCCCATGCCATTACACGGCCAAAATCACCGCCGATCTCAGCTTCGTTAGTCTTGATATCGCCCTTGTAAATCTTGCCGGTGGTACCATCTAATGAAATGTAGTCTCCCTCGTGGAACTCATATCCACCAAGCTTGAATACCTTAGCTTCTTCATCGATCTCAATGTCACCACAGCCTGAAACACAGCATGTACCCATACCACGGGCTACAACTGCAGCATGACTTGTCATACCACCACGAACTGTAAGGATACCCTGTGCAGCGTGCATTCCCTCAATATCCTCGGGAGATGTCTCAAGACGAACCAGAATAACTCTCTCGCCCTTGCCGCCTATACCGGCTGCCTTGGCGTCGTCAGCTGTAAAGTAAACCTTACCAGCAGCTGCTCCGGGAGATGCCGGAAGAGCCTCACCAATAACTTCGCCTGCCTTAAGTGCATCAGCGTCAAAAGTAGGATGCAGCAGCTGATCCAGACTCTTGGCCTCTATACGAAGAACTGCTTCCTGCTCATCAATCTGACCCTCATCAACAAGATCACAGGCAATCTTAATTGCTGCCGGAGCAGTACGCTTACCATTACGGGTCTGAAGGAAATAAAGCTTCTTCTCTTCGATAGTAAACTCCATATCCTGCATATCATGGAAATGATTCTCCAGCTTCTGAGCGATCTCCATGAATTCCTTATATACCTCAGGCATAGCCTCTTCCAGAGTAGAAATAGGCTGAGGAGTACGAACACCTGCAACTACATCCTCGCCCTGAGCATTCAGAAGATACTCGCCGAATATACCCTTCTCACCGGTGGAAGGATTCCTGGTGAAAGCAACACCGGTTCCGGAGGTCTCACCCTTGTTACCGAATACCATGGTCTGAACATTAACAGCAGTACCCCAGTCGCCAGGGATATCATTCATACGACGGTATACAATAGCACGGGGATTGTCCCATGAGCGGAACACTGCCTTAACAGCTCCCATAAGCTGATCCTTGGCATCCTGAGGAAAGTCCTCACCAATAGCGTCCTTATAGATTGACTTAAAGCGATCAACCAGAGCCTTAAGATCATCAACATCCATCTCAACATCGAACTGGATGCCTTTCTTGGACTTAACCTCGTCTATGATCTTCTCGAACTCAGACTTGGAAACCTCCATAACTACATCAGAGTACATCTGGATAAAACGGCGATATGAATCGTATGCAAAACGAGGATTGCCTGTCTTGGCCGCAAAACCCTCTACAGCAACATCATTAAGACCAAGATTAAGGATTGTATCCATCATACCAGGCATAGATGCACGGGCACCTGAACGAACTGATACCAAAAGCGGATCATTAGGATCGCCAAACTTCTTGCCATTCTTCTCTTCAAGCCATGCAAGATTCTCCATGATCTGATCCTCGATCTCCTGTGAGATCTGCTTGCCCTGATCATAGTAATCCGTACATGCCTCTGTAGTAACAGTAAAACCCTGAGGAATCGGCATCCCTAAGTATGTCATCTCAGCAAGGTTGCAGCCCTTGCCTCCCAAGAGATTCCGATCACTGGCTCTACCCTCTTCAAACTTGTAGACCCACTTTTTCGCCATTTCGTCTCCTCCTAAACTAGATTAATAAAACTATAGTAGCAATTTCGGTCCTCAATATACGCAGTGAAAACCGACACATAAAGGTATTGTAACACAAAACCAAAGATATTCAACAGCAATTTCTACTATTCTCTGCGAAGAGCTTCTATCGGGCTTAGGTTAGATGCCTTAATTGAAGGTATAAGCCCAAATACAATTCCTATTACGACCGAGAAGATAACTGATATCAGCACAGCAGGTATACTAATGCCTACAGGTATGCCTGTAATTCGGGAAATCAGTCCTGCGAGAATAATGCCTGTAATAATTCCAAACAAACCTCCGAGCAAGGTCAGCACTGCTGATTCTGTCAGAAACTGAATCAATATTCTCATTCTCTTTGCCCCGAGAGCCCTTTTCAGACCAATCTCCCTGGTACGCTCCGTAACTGATACCAGCATAATATTCATTACGCCAATACCTCCCACCAGCAAAGCTATACTGGCGACCCAGATTAAAAGACTGTTTGTACTGTTGGACAATTGTTGCTGATTACGGGCCTCTTCTGTCATATCCGCCGCTCTGTAGGTTATATGCTTTCCGGCAGCCTTGGTGATGCTCTCCCTCATTATAACCTGGGCTTTTCTTCCTACTGAAGACATATTTTCAGTTTTATCTGCCCTCACAAAAGCATTTTGAGGCTCATCAAAATTATAAACTATAGGCCAGCAGGCATCCGGCATAAGAACTGTGCCAAATGTAGTTTCCTCATATATCTCGTAGTCATCAATCGTCTTTATTTCAGGCATAAAGTCCTTTTTTGCTTCAAAAAGACCTACAACGACAAACGGCTCACTCTTAATCTCAATAGTCATGCCTATGGGATTTCTGTCTTCAAACAGAATCTCCGCCGCCTGCTCATCCAGCATGACCACCTTGCGGTAATTCTGCCTGTCAGCATCTATGAAGCTTCTGCCCTTGTAAACAGTATAGCCGTATGTATTGAGAAAATGGTCGTCAACACCGTAGACCCTGGCTCCTTCCAGCGAGGACTGCCCCCGCCTTATACCCTCAGCGTATATTCTGGTATAAAAAAAACTGGCATCCTCAGCATGAGGAAGGCTTCTAATCCTCTCCTTCTGGTCGTCGGTTATCAAAGCTACACCCTGGGGCATGCCCGAATAACCGTCAAATTCGAACTCCATATCCCCCTGCATAAGGGATATTCCGATATTGTTGTTGCCTTTTCCTACCAGATTCTCCATTATCTGATCATTTGTCCCTTTTATGGTTGAAACGATAGCTATAATGGAGGCAATACCTATTATGACACCCAGCATAGTAAGGAAGGAACGCATCTTATGAGTCCATATTTCCTGTAATGCTTCGATTATGTTTTCACGCATATTTAATAGTCCTCATAGAGATCATCAATCTCACCCTTTACTGTCTTGGCTCCCTCGCGGATATTATCTCCAAAGGGAAATGCTATGTAATCGTCCTCGGTTATTCCGCCGGTTACAATATATGTCTGGCGCTCCTTGCCGCTTATGGTCAGCTTCTGTTTTACTAATTTGCCTTCTTCGTCAGCTTTGTAGACATATTTATTGTTGCCCTCAGTGACAACGAATGCCCTGTATAAATATATGGCATCGTCCTCATCTTCATCCTCATCGTCATAATCCTCAGGCTTGGTTAACGAAACCTCCACATTGTCTCCGTCCAAAAGCGAAACACCATCCTGTTCGATTCTGGCTTTTACGGGATAATAAGAATCACCTGTACCTTCATCATCATACAGTGAATTGTCCATGGAGGCGTACTGGGCAATCTCCGTAACCGTGGCAGGGTAAGTATCTCCACTCATCCAGTCTGTAACATATATTGTCGAGCCTACGGGGATGCTTGAAACAGCCCACTCATTAACTGCCGTATTGACAAAGATCCCCTCAAAGGTAGACACAACCACCACCGGCTGGCCTGAAGCAGCATTTCCTCCAAAAAACAACCCATCTGTATCTTCACTGTCTGCTGCTTCAATCTGCTGCTGGCCTATCAGCTCCTCATCCACAAAGGTTACCACCC
The DNA here is from genome assembly GCA_905233955.1 of uncultured Lachnospiraceae bacterium. Classification (GTDB taxonomy): domain Bacteria; phylum Bacillota; class Clostridia; order Lachnospirales; family Lachnospiraceae; genus RGIG4930. The sequence goes on along the minus strand of CAJOFQ010000019.1, from coordinate 15,537 downwards.
CATCCAGTGTAGCGACAACCTGTGAAGAATCAGTTATAACCTTTTGCGATGCGGCAAGATCTTCATTAGCTACTGCCAGATCCGTAGTTAAGCTTCTGAGTTCATTTTCGGCAGCTACCTTTGCCTTTCTAAGCTCTGTAGCAGTGTATACTTCGCCTGAGGCATCTATATATACCGTTTCTCCCGGCTCATATTCTGACAGATCAGGCTCGCTTTCAGCATCTTGTGAAGCCTCATCATCTGAATCAGAATCATCCTCACTGTCATCTGAGGCTTCATCCTCCTCGTCTTCTGTGTCCTCATCGTCAAATTCTTCGCCTTCTCCCAGAACATCATCAAACATTGCTGTAATGGCGGATCCTATCCTGGTATCTCCCTTGGCATCCTCATCCTCATCGTCATAATCCTCATCGTAATCCCCATCACCGTTATCCGGAACAATAACCTCTCTTGCAGCATTAAGGTTGTCCAGGGTTCTCTGAGCCTGCCTTATACTAAGATCAGCGCTTTTGACATCGAGATTCCTCTGTTCCAGCTCGTCAGAAGCGGTTGTCATATCATAAACGACCAGTACATCTCCTTTTTTTACCTGATCTCCATTTTTTACGCGGATCTCAGAGATGCTTTTGGTGGGATCGTATGCGATTGTCTGTGATGAACCGGTGGTTATAGTTCCCTCCAGCTCATCCATATCATCATCTTCGCTGCCATAATCAGCATCACTGACAGGTATTACCAAAACATCTGACTTATTAGCAAAGGATATACCATAAATAATACCCGCTATCACCAGAAAAAAGCCTGTAATACCTATAAGGCCAACTATTATTTTTTTTCGTAATGACCATTCATTGCTTGTCATCTTTTTCTATGTCCCTCGCCTCTTTAAGCACTCCGTCCAGCATTTTTGCCTGTCTTTTAGCATGTGACGCAATCTTGGAATCATGAGTGATCATAATTATGGTAATACCATCATCATTGAGAGTCTTAAACAACTCCATCACTGCTTCACCCGACGCCGTGTCCAATGCTCCTGTCGGCTCGTCGGCAAGCAGTATCCGGGGTCTGTTGATGATAGCCCTGGCAATTGCTACCCTCTGTTTTTGACCGCCTGAGAGCTGATTAGGCCTGAAATTAACACGATCAGCCAAACCAACACGCTCCAGAGCTTCTGTAGCTCTTTTTATGCGCTCCGCCTTTGAAACCCCGGCATACATCAGCGGAAGGCTGACATTTCTGAGCGCACTCATCGAACCCAACAGCTCAAAATTCTGAAAAACAAAACCCAGCTTGTGTAATCGGAGCTCTGAAAGCTCATTGTCAGAATATGAGCCGACATCCTCTCCGTCCAGGATCATGGTACCCTTTGTCGCCATATCCAGGCAGCCGATTAAGTTCATCATGGTTGTCTTGCCGCTGCCCGAAGGCCCTGTAATAGCAATATATTCACCCTCATCGACTGAAAATGAGACATCCTTTAAAACCGGAACATCCATTTCGCCCTGACGGTAGTTTTTATAAATATGTCTCATCTCAAGAATCAAAAGAATCACTCCTCATCGTCATCTTCGTCGGCCTCATCTTCATCCTGGTCTTCCTCAGAGCTGTCCTGGTCATCTTCCTCTTCACTGTTGACCGTCTTCATACCTTCCTTCAAATCCTCTTCGGGCTGTGCCAACAGATCTGTCATGGTAAGTCCATCTTCGATCCTGAAACGGTCTGCGTCTTCATTGTACTCACCAAGAGTTACGGAACGCTTCTCCAGTCTTCCACTGCCGTTATCTGCCCAAACATACGGGGCATCTGTATCAGAATCAACAATAAGATATGAATCCAGCTCTATGATACTGGCATCCTTGTCCTTGAGCTGGCCAACATTTTCCTCAATATATACATGCTGGCCAACTGCCAGGCCCTCTGTATTCTTTATACTTGTATAAAACGGATAATTCGAAGATGATGTCATCTCATCGTCTTCATCGTCATATTCATCTCCGCTGGAGGTGGCATTATCTGTATCGATCTTAGTGATCTTACCCTTCCAGTGTATATCATTGCTGACCCTGGAATATATAATTACCTTCTCGCCCACATAAAGGCTCGACAAATTCTGTTCATTCACCCTGCCCTTAATCTGAAAGGTATTGACATCTACAATAGTAATAGCGCCGCTTCCATCATCAGCTCCAATAGATTTAACTACACCTGCCATCTCGCTCGCAAGTGTAGTGCTTTGAAGTGTATTCTCCTGATTCGTAATCTCCTGCTGCTTGGCAGCAATTTCGGTATTCTTGGAACGAATATCTATCTGCTTTTGCTGAATCTCCAGGGATGCCTCTTCTCTGGCCAGATCATCAGTTGCTTCAGCAACTTCCGTATTAAGCTCTGCAAGCTCCGCATTAAGTGAGGCAAGATCATCATTTAATCGCTGCAGCTCAGTCTTGGAATTAGCTATAGCTTCTTCTATCTCAGAATTGTCATATTCCAGAAGAACTGTCCCAACCTCAACAGTATCTCCCACCGCAACCTTGTATTCCTTAATAGTTCTGTTCTGATCCACAGGCGCAGTCCATGTGTTATTTGATTCCACAACACCCTGGTAACGGTTTCGCATACCATTTTCCAGATTGCCGGTCAAAACAGACACGGATGAAACATATACCTTCTCATCTGATGTCTCGGAAAACCAGGTCTCATATACAAACAGACCTATAGCGGCACCTATAATCAATATTATTATAACTATGGGTATGGTTTTGCTTGATTTTGTGCGTGTATCAGGTTCCTTTTGATTCATGTGTTCTCCAAATTCTTAAATTCAAGTCCTTGCAGCATCTCAAGAGAAAAGCCCTGACAGCCGGGCTGCCGGGCTTATAGCAGACAACAGATAATCTGTAAAAATCAAAACTTAGCATTAATCTTCTTTTGCGTCTTCCTCTTTGGAAGAATCTTCCTCTTTTGAATCTTCCTCGTCCTTGTCATCCTCTTCATCATCATCGTCGTCATCAAAAAGGTCGTCATCATCAAATGCGTCATCGAATTCATCGTCAAACTCGTCATCATAATCAGGCACAAGGTACTTATACAAAGCATAGGCAACTGCACAAACGCCCGCTACCACTGCCATAACTATAAGAGTCGTCTTGATGATCTTCTTAATCCCCTGCATATTGTCTTCCTCCTTGCGATATTTCAAGTTACTAACAATCCTCTCATCTACTATACTTTTCAACACATCTGTGTCAATCAGCCCCGACAGATTGTCCTTGTTGATCCATTTCATCGTTCTTCCCCTTTCAAATTGAACTCCTCTTTACAAAAAGCTCTGTCATTATATCACACCTTAGTTAAATTTGCAAAGGAAGCGAACATTTTGCGAACCTTCCCTTCATTGAATCGTACAGCCACCTCAAAATCCCTGCCACCATCGGTAACTGAGATAACCTCGCCTTCTCCGAATTTTTGATGAGTGACCCTGTCACCAACACTGTAATCAAGGGGCTTTTTCTCGATTTTTCTGGTGGGAGCCAAGGATGATTCAAGATCCATATCTCTGCGCTTAAGCTGCCTTGTTCTATTCTTGCTTTGGGCAGAATTGCGGCTCGAAAAAGCCATGGATCCGCTGCTGCGCTCCTCCAATAAAGAGCCTGATCGTCTCTCGTCATATGCCGTCCCTTCAAGCATATCCTTCGGAATCTCCTTAATAAACCGGGATATGGCGGAATATCTGGTCTCTCCCTGAACCATTCTGGATTTTGCTGCCGTAATGGTCAATCGGCGCTTTGCCCTGGTTACCCCGACATAGAACAATCTTCTTTCTTCTTCTATCTCCTCCTCGGGATCATCTGCCACCAGCGACAAAAAAGATGGGAAAAGGCCATCCTCCAGGCCTGACATATATACATTATCAAATTCGAGACCCTTCGCGCTGTGAAGCGTCATTAATACCACATACTCTTCATCCTCGGACAATCGGTCAATATCCGCCACCAGAGCAACTTCTTCAAGGAATGCTGAAAGGGCCCTGCGGCCACTTTCATCGCTGTCTGAAATATACTCATTGTCAAAGGTTACAGCCTTGTTGATAAGCTCGTCAATATTCTCCAGCCTTGCCTTAGCTTCATCTGTCTGCTCCAGCCTTAGCTCATTGGCATAATCCGTCGATTCTATAACCTCTTTTATTATTGATGAAACCGACATAGCTTCTGACTTTGCCTTAAGTTCTTCTATAAAGCTTCTAAAATCGGACAGCTTGCTTTTAGCCCTTGATATCTGTGGAATATCATCCAGCTCAAAGAGCGCCTCATAGAAGCTCAAATCATATTCCGCCGCATAATCGCTTACTCTGTTAATCGTAGTAGCTCCAATACCCCTTTTGGGGACATTTATAATACGCTTTACAGACAGATCATCCTTGGGATTGTTCATTATTTTAAGATAAGCCAGAATATCTTTTATCTCCCTTCGTCCGTAAAAATTCACTCCTCCAACAATTCTGTAGGGAATATTCTTGCGAACGAACTGTTCTTCCAGGATTCTGGATTGCGCATTGGTCCTGTACAGAACTGCGCACTCCCTGTATGTAAAACGATTATTTCTGATGCAGGATGCCACATCATTGGCAATAAACATAGCCTCTTCTCTGGCTGAGTCAAACTGCCTGAATGCAACCTTATCTCCTGATTTGTTGTCGGTCCACAGGCTTTTTTCCTTGCGTCCGGCATTGTGACATATCACACTGTTCGCCACATCCAATATCTTTTGGATGGACCTGTAATTTCGTTCCAGGCGGATAACCCTGGCATCCGGAAAATGCTGCTCAAAGTCCAGAATATTTCGGATATTGGCCCCTCTGAATCTATAGATAGACTGATCGTCGTCGCCAACCACACACAGGTTCTTGTACTTGTCCGCAAGAAGAGATATAAGTTTGAACTGGGCAGAATTGGTATCCTGATACTCATCGACCATTATGTACCTGAATCTCTCCTGAAAAGTATTCAGAACATCCCTGTCATGCTCAAACAGCTCAACCGTTTTCATGAGAAGATCATCAAAGTCCATGGCATTGTTATCTCTGAGACGATCCTGATAGCTGCGATATATCTGCGCTATAAGCATTCCTTCCGGATTACCGGCCGAAAATGATGCGTATTCCTCAGGAGTAACAAGCTCATTTTTGGCTTGTGATATCCTGTTCAAAAAATATCTCTCTTTGAATTTTTTTGGATCCAGATTCCTCCTTCGGATCACTTCCTTCATAACAGCCTTGGAATCTTCGGTATCATATATGGCAAAACGGTTATCATAACCAAGCCTGTCAGCAAAACGGCGAAGTATCCGCGCACATGTCGAATGAAAAGTAGCTGCCCAGACCATATCCGCCTGAGCACCGCAAAGATCTGCAATTCTGTGCCGCATTTCCCCTGCTGCCTTGTTGGTAAATGTTATAGCAAGAATATTATATGCCGGCACATGATTGTTCTGGATCAGATAAGCAACACGATGTGTAAGAACCCTGGTCTTGCCGCTTCCGGCACCCGCTAATATCAATACCGGGCCTTCTGTGCACAATACTCCTTCAAGCTGCTGCTCGTTGAGTATATTTTCCAAATCGTTCATTACAGTATTATAACACCCTTTTCCAATGCGTATTCAACATCTTCGTCAGGCCATATTGAAACCTGAACCTCTCCAATGTGACATTTTCTCAAAAAGAACATACATATACGGGACTGCCCGATTCCGCCGCCTATAGTGTATGGCAGCTTTTGCTCCAATACGGCCTTCTGGAAGGGAAGCCCGGCCCTTTCGGGACAGCCTGCCTTTTCCAACTGTTCCTTGAGAGAGATTTCATCAACACGAATACCCATGGATGAAAGTTCCAGAGCTATATCTGTGACAGGATAGTAAACGATAATATCTCCATTCAAACGCCAATCGTCATAGTCGGGAGCCCTGCCATCGTGCTTTTCGCCGTTTGACAACAGATCACCTATCTGCTCCAGGAATACAGCACCATACTCCTTGGCAGCACGATATTCACGCTCCTTGACATCACAATCAGGATAACGATCCAGAAGCTCCTGAGTGGTCAAAAAAGTTATCTCCTCTGGAAGAATGCATTTGATGTATTCATAACGGTTAGACATATATTTTTCTGTGAGCCTAAGAGCATCATACACAGATTTTACGGTATCCCTAAGTGTTTTTTCATGGCGGGCGTTTTTATTGATTATTTTCTCCCAGTCCCACTGATCCACATAAACTGAGTGAATATTATCTGTATCCTCGTCTCTTCGAATGGCATTCATGTCGGTGTAAATGCCCTCCCCTTCCTTAAAACCATATCTTTGAAGGGCAAGCCTCTTCCATTTCGCCAGGGAATGAACGATCTCCACCTGGCGTCCATCCTGCTCCTTTACGGAAAAGGAAACAGGTCTCTCAACACCGTTTAAGTTGTCATTAAGTCCGGTATCAGGATCTACAAAAAGCGGAGCGGATACTCTTCGAAGATTAAGCTGAGCCATAAGCTGCTGCTGAAAAAAATCCTTTACCCTTTTGATGGCTATCTGTGTTTCTTTTAAAGTCAGAGCGGAGCTGTAACCCTCCGGAATCTCAATTTTAGACATATATTATCCTCCTATTGCTACGATAATTTTACCGTTGTTAGGAACTGTTCAGAAATAAATTAGGAAATTATAACGAAGGATTCAGATTCATATGCAAGGCGGCTGAATGAGGCGATGCGGCGCATCGTTGATTGAAGCCAACGCAGCAGATGGATTCGAAGACAAGTTAGAATTCCTAAGTTATTTCTTAACAGTGACTAATCGCAGTTACCTACTGTTCTCGGGAATGGGATTACATCACGGATATTAGCCATTCCGGTAAGATACATTACACATCTTTCAAATCCAAGTCCAAAGCCCGCATGCCTGGTGCTTCCGTATTTTCTCAGATCCATATAGAAATCGTATTCTTCCTGATTCATGCCCAGTTCCTTCATGCGGCTTTGAAGCTTATCATAATTGTCTTCTCTCTGACTTCCTCCGATAATCTCTCCTATTCCCGGAACAAGACAATCCATGGCAGCCACAGTCTTGCCATCGTCATTAAGCTTCATATAGAATGCTTTTATATCTTTAGGATAATCAGTAACAAACACCGGACGCTTGAATACCTTCTCTGTCAGATATCTCTCATGCTCGGTCTGAAGATCAACTCCCCATGAAACCTTGTAATCAAAGCTGTCATTATGCTTTTCAAGCTCCTTTATAGCATCAGTATATGTAATACGACCGAACTCTGAACCGGCCACATGTTTAAGTCTGTCCACAAGTCCCTTGTCCACAAACTTATTAAAGAATGCCATCTCCCCGGCAGCGTGCTCCAAGACATAGTTAATTATGTATTTAATCATGTCTTCCGCAATGTCCATATCCCCTTCCAGATCGCAAAAGGCCATCTCTGGCTCAATCATCCAGAACTCCGCTGCATGACGGGTAGTGTTGGAATTCTCAGCCCTAAAAGTAGGACCAAAGGTGTAGATATTTTTGAACGCCATTGCAAATGTCTCACCGTTCAACTGTCCTGACACAGTAAGATTAGTCTGTTTACCAAAGAAATCCCTGGAATAGTCTACCTGACCTGCTTCATTTCTGGGAGGATTAGCAGGATCTATCGTGGTAACAGAAAACATCTCTCCTGCTCCCTCCGCATCACTTCCGGTAATAATGGGCGTATGAACATATACAAAATCTCTTTCCTGGAAAAATTTATGTATAGCGTACGCAGCAAGGGAACGAACCCTAAATACAGCTTCAAATGTATTAGTTCTGGCCCTAAGATGTGATATTGTCCTTAGAAACTCCATTGAATGGCGCTTTGGCTGAAGGGGATACTTAGGGTCCGAAGCTCCCTCCACACATATCTTAGAGGCGTGCATCTCGAAGGGCTGCTTCGCGTCAGGAGTAAGAATAATCTCTCCTTCAGCGATCACTGCCGCCCCCACATTAAGGGCTGATATCTCCTTGAAATTATCCAGCTTGTCATCATATACTATCTGAAGAGGTTCAAAATTAGTTCCATCATTTAATACAATAAATCCAAAGGTCTTGGAGTCCCTGAGATTCCTGATCCATCCCCCTACAGTAACCTCTTTTCCTGCGTAAGCATCTGTATTATTAAATAATTCCCTCACATCCGTTATCTGCATATTTATTCCTCCATTTAAACTGACCTTTGAATCGTAAAATCACAATATAAAAGTGTAACGCACCAAAGTTAAATTTTCAAGGGTAAATGGTTATAATTAAGTTCTTAAAGAAGGAAAGTGAAAATGCAAGGAGATTACAAACATCATGAAGCTGGGAATTGTCGCATTCGACGTATTTCCACATATCTTCACAAATCTCCATAAAAGCCTCTAAAGCTTGATAAATCAAGGGTTACGGCACTTCGACTTCTTTCTGAAAATCCATGAGAATTATTACATCTGAATATCAAAATGGCGTAAAAATGGCGTAAACAGAAAAGGGCCTAATACAGCATAAAGATATATAGTCTTATGCTGAGATATATACGCGATGATCCTGACGAGGACATTTGATCTGCATTGCAGAGAATGTCCTCTTTTTGTTGCAAAAAAATGATCTGGAGAAAGGAGATTTATGAAGTTAAGCAAGATCAGGGTTCAGGATGAACCGGCAAGGCTGGAGTGGTGGAGGAGGAAACTTCAAACCGACAAGGACATCGTGATCCTTTCGATGTCAGAAATCATGGAGAACAAGGGAACTAAAAGATATTGCCATATCTTCGCGGATGTAGCACGGGTTGAGGATATGGATACGAATAATCAAAAGCCTTAACAGGGACCAATACACCGATAGGAGCATTTTGCAAGGAAAATCCCGGAATTTGACTTCGAGGAAATGGAACATAGGCTTCTACAATCTGGGTATTCTGCAGAATATGCGAAGGTAGAAGGCAGGCAGCGAATCCTGAAATATATCTTTGAACTTGTAGTTCTTCCCTATGTATATGAAATATATGTCCGTAGAAACACCAATTTAACGGGCTACAAGCTCGGCGCACTCGCTTATAATGCCTATAAGATACTTACAGCGGGGAATGATTTTGCCTTGTGGTCATATGGAGACTGCAGACTCGAGGATTATGACAGATTGTTCAACAAGATCAAGAATCTGATAATAACCGATGATAAGCTTCTTAAAAACATGGCAGAAAGCAGGAAAATATATCCGAATGATCCGTGTCCCTGCGGGGGCGGGAAGAAGTATAAAAAATGTCATGGAAGATGACGAATATGGAATGATATCTTGCGCAGCGGGTTCCGATATGGTATATTATCAGTAAGAAATGCTTACATTCTTACGGAGGTGATAATATGGCAGTAGATGTGCTTTCGGTTTCTTCAAAGGGACAGATCGTTCTTCCCATGGAGATGAGGAAAAAGATGTCTATAGAAGCAGGTGCAAAGCTGGCAGCATATGCGCTTGGTGATATGATCATGCTTAAACCCATTGATATTCCGACAGAAAATGATTTCAAGGCAAGTTTCATGGGCCGAGGATGTCGGATATAAGGAAAGCGACGTGGATGATATTGTAAAATCATATAGGAAGAGTAAGAGATCATGAAAATAGTTGTTGATACAAATGTCGTGATCTCCGGCATCTTCTTTGGCGGCAATCCCCGAAAGATCGTTGAGGCTGTTGCTGCCGGCTCTGTTGATGCATATGCTACAACTGAGATCATTGATGAATACACGGGAATCATAGATTCCATGATTGAGCGGAAGCAGGGAAGGATAAACCAGAGTATTCTGTCTCCATTGTTTTCTGCTATGAAGATCATTGAAACCGGGACAAATATAGATGTTTGCCGGGATCCTGATGATAACAAGTTCATAGAATGTGCGGTGGATGCAAAAGCATTATACATTGTCAGTGGGGACAATGATCTGCTGGATATCAAGGAATATGATGGAATCCGCATAATAACTGCAAAAGAATTTTGCGATGAATATCTGAAGTAAGTGAATAAGAATAACAGCGACAGGTGCGAGTTTAGGAATAGTCCTAGGCTCGCTTTTTTGTCATGAAATACCAGTATTGCGAGACGAATGGTGATGAAATAAGGAGAGAATAAATGGAATCGACAAGGGATATCAGGCGACTGATCGAGAGGGAGATCAAAAAAGGAAGTGCTCCGCTGATATTTGATCATATTGATTACAGAGCTGATGCTTTGCATGAAATTCAGACGGAATCAGATCTTAAGCGTGTACTGGTGTATCTGTTTCGGATAGCGGAGTATGAAAACCTGGCAAATGATATGACGAGGAATAATGTTTATATGGAAAACCATCTTATCCGGGGTGATAGTTTTCATAGGTGGAATAATGTGATGGAACGTAATGCCAACTATCTGAATGTGATTACTTATGCCAAAAGGCTTAAGCCGGTGTATGAAGGTAAGACATATGTGGAAACGATGCCGTGCTTCTTTTCTTTCCCGGAAGCGGAGAGTGAGAAGTACCGCTTTATATATGAGGGTACGGAAACATATGCGTTCCCTTTGTCTGGAAAACATATCATCAATGGCTTGTATCTGCTAAGTATCATGAACCGGAAGAATCTTGCCATGCAGGACGCCCCATTTTTTACGAAAGTTCGTATAACAGATTGAGGTCTATTTCAAGACTTGCAAGCAGTATCTGAAATATACGAAGGAATGCCAAAGCACATCTTTTGATTCGCTGACAGCACACCTTGCCATAGCCAATGTCAGGTATATGATGCTTAGCGTGTTCCAGAGGGCAAACACAGATCACCGATCGCTCGGAGAACTGTTCTACCTGTATGTCCAGGAAGTAGCGGAAATAACCTTTGACCATTCTATGCGACTAATCATGATCGCACTGCTTTCAACCGTCAAAGAGTTCTTTGCGCTCACTAATGCTCAAATGGCAGGGTTTGTACAGCAATTCATCAACAACCTGCCAAACTATCTGAAAGCGCCCTTAGAGGCCTGCGCGGAGCAGTTGTCGGCGGCATAATGGTATTTTTGCGCCGCAAACATTGTAAACACTGAGTTTCACGCCCTTTTGGGTGTGGGAAGTATTAGTAAAGAAGAGTAAACTGAAACAAAAGGATTATGGGAACGTGATTAGATGAGTGATTAGATGAAAAGGCGATGGCGTGCGACCTCCTCTCTTTTCAAGGCTTCTAGGCTGAGCGTCGCGATTCGATCTCCCTTCGAGACTTGTCCTGACGACCGGCGAGCATGCAGTGTGAAGCCGGAGTTATGGAAAGTCCGATGCGCAGGCGGCCCGCGACGACGAGCCTCCAGGCTAAGGAAGAGTGGCGTGCCGCCGTGCCGCTACGCTCCACCATTCAAATGTGGTAAATGATCCGCTTGAAATGTCGCAGGCTCTGTGATAGGTTGTGATCATAGAGTTATGTAACCCAACTTAGGAGGAATGACATGAAAAAAAGAACGTGGATGAAGATGGGAGCAATCGCTGTTGCGGCGTCACTTATTATGGCCGGCTGCGGCAGTCAGTCAACAGAGGAAACCACCGGGACCGGCGGGCAGGAGCAGGAAGCAGCCGAAGCGGTTGAAACGGATGCGGCTGCCGAAGAGCAGGAAGTCGGAATGACCAATCCCTGGGTAGAGATTACAGAGGAAGAGGCGGTGGCGAACTGTAACCGCCTGTTTCGGGCTCCGGAAGGCGCAACCGTACTGGGCTGGAGCAAACTTGACGGTTCCGAGGAAAACTCTTCCGTCGACAAGCCTCTGATCCAGCTGGAATTCGAGATGGACGGTAAGATTTTTGCCGCCCGGGCGCAGGACGGCGTGGAGCAGGACATGGAACAGAACGGCCTGTATGTAGAGTGGACGGACGAGGAGGAAGTTACGCTTGCAAACTGGGGAGGCGGACAGATGCCCGCAACGATCCGGAGAAGTGTAAACGATTCCGGCATGGTGGATCTTTGCGCCTGGTATGATATCGAGATCGGAATCAACTATACGCTTTCTACGGCGGCTGAGGATCTGGAAGGCTTTGATATTCAGGCGGTGGCTGAGCAGATGTATAACCCGGATACCGAAATCTTTACCGGTCCGGATTTAAGCGCCGGGGATTATATGACGGCCATCAAAAACTACCTGGCCGAGGAAGTTGCTGCAGGCTATGAAGAAGCAGATTACATGATTCCCGAGATCTATATCGTTGCCACGGATGAGAGTGTGGAACGTGATATTAAGATCTGGGGGGATTTCTGGGTCATGAACTATGATGCGGATGGGGATACACTGAAAGCCGTATCGGGCGGCTCTTACCCCGGATGCTTTCATGTGGCGAAAAGTGACGGAGTTTATGATGTGACGGCTTTTGATGTGGTTGCGGACGGCTCCGATTATGATTCGAGCGCAAAAGAAATCTTTGGTGAGTATTATGAGGATTTCGTGAAACTTTCATCCGATGATACGGGTCGGAACAAAGAAAGAGCCAAGCAGATTTCGGAATATGTGAAGGAAAACGGATTAAGCTTTACGCAGTATCAGGATTACGGTTGGGATCCGGTGGTACTTCCTTAAAAAATACAGCACCCATGTTCTTATGAAACGTGGGTGCTGTTTCTTTATGACCGGATTATTTAAATGGTCTTACTGACCGGTAATCGTGGTTTTAACCAGATCTCTGGCAACGCTCTCATCCAGCGCGAGGGCATCATATACGGTCCCGTCGGTACCGATCAGAATACCGGACTCGAGGTCTTCGTTGAAGTAATAACCGTAGGTTGTTTTCTCGTCTACAAGAACCTTTTCGTAGGTTCTGCCGTCTTCGGTCGTTGCATCTTCCGTGGTGTAGAAACCATAGTTCAATGTACCGAGCTCATAAATAACGTAGATCACGTTGCCGTCTTCGTTACGGAAGATGGCAAGTTCCATATCATTATCCGGATTACCGTTTACGTACAGCCCGCCCATGTAAGTCAGGGTTGCCTGAATGGTTTCGTTCTCGGCTTCGGGATCCATACCTGCTTCTTCACTGACATCTTCCGCTGCCTCGGTGGTCTCGGTATCGGCCTCAGTGGTCTCTGCAGCGGTTTCGGTAGCAGCCTCCTGTGTGGCGGCTTCGCTTCCGCATGCTACGAGAGTCATCGTCATTCCGATTGCCAGCAATCCGGTTAACAGTCTTTTTTTCATATTATTAGTCCTAGAAAAGATGATTGGTGTCGTGACGAACTCATTTTAACTGTGGGAGAGATCTTTTACAAGAGAGAAGAAAGAAGAAAGTGTATAAAAATCAGATACAAAGTAAAAAGGGACTTCTACTTATGACGGATTGTGGTATTCTTGTATCAGTGACTTGTATCGGTGATTTGTGGGAGATCAGTGCCGATCGTTTTTTCGACCGCTTCATGAAGTAGGGTCTGCATTTGAGTCAGACCATACGAACATGAATCGATGTTTCAAGAGGAGGAAAAGGAAAGTGAAAAAAAGAATCGCGGTATTATTCGGATTGATCATGACGATGGCTGTTGTGGGCGGCTGCGGAAAAGAAACAGGGACCACAGTGGATGTGGAAGAAAATGAGACGCCTGCGGCAGTGGAGCAGGATGCGCAAACCTTTGATTCCATTCTTGCGTCCCTTCCGGCGGATGCGTATTATGCATATGCCGATATGGCCAAGGATCATGACGCGCTTTTGGTAACGACTAAAGATCTTGTTTTTGATAACGGGGACGGGGTCATGGCAGCGACCGAGGCAGATGTTTACGGTATCGATCAGGACGGTAAGGTAAAGGAATACGGACATGTGGCAGGGGGCGGAACGGCAACTCCGTTGGCTTGCAAGGACGGGGTTCTTTTCTGCGGCGGTCATGATTATATGAACAAGATTCATATCGAGGAAGCCACTTCCGAGATGATTACGGAGGAGGGTGAGTACTTCGATGAGTATGATGAGGCAGTCGTTGTGGCATTCAATCCTTCTTTGGCCGCTTCCGAAACCGCTTCGGAGGAAAGCGCGTATTTTACAAAGGGTGTGTATTACAACTATGCAAAAGACGCAGAGAATCCTCCGTTAACCTACTTCTATGTGTTCTATGATGAGAATACGGGGTATACCGCAGATGGGGAAAATAACGGCATCGGACTTCCCTTCAGCCTGACCCAGGAAGAGGGCGCGGCAACCTTTTCCTTCGGTGGAGAGGGAGAATCCGAGGAGGTTTTAACCGTATCTTCTTTTGAAAACGGAATCGTAACGGGAACGTTTGATGACGGACGCGAGGTGGTGTTTGAGCCGGTCAGCGGACTGGATCCCGAGACCTTTGATGCGGAAAACTACGTAAACGGTCCCAGCCAGAGCGTATACAAGGATCCCAACGGCTGGAGCGTTAAATATGATGCAAGCCTCTTTGAAGTTACGCAGGAAGAGGGTCAGGTGTTCTTTGTATATACCGGTGAGTCCGCAGGAACCAATATGGTAACCGCAACCTACACGGTTGATAACAAAGCGGAGGATGCAATTAAAAAGCTGGGCGAAAATTACGGTGATACCGCCGAGTATTCCACGGCACCGTTCCCGGGCGCCGAGGATGTGGACGGTTACTGGGTGAATGTTCCGGTTGATACGGAAGGCTCCGGCGCTTATATGACCGCAATGGCCAGAGATTATATGGAGGGCGCTCTGATCTTTGAAATTGACGGACATCAGGGGGAGGATGATGAGATGAACATGGCTGTTGCCGATGCGCTTGCAGGGATCATTGATTCTCTTACCTTTGAATAAGATACGAAATTTGAAAAATGACGGAAATACCGCTTGTCTTCGGACGGGCGGTATTTTTTTTGCCGCAGGCTTTGTGTGTCCGGATATTTGGACGCCTCTCGAAGTATCCTTAAATCAGAGGATAATATGAGGGTCTACTAATCATTTTGAAGGAGGTATGAGCCTGTGATTTTCGTGCGATCATATGCGTGAAATTGAGGTATAGAGGCGTCTGACGGTAAATGTGTCGGGCGCTTCTTTTTTGCTATTCCAATATGTTGGAATAAAAATTTTTGAGAAATTTTATTTTGACTAGGGAGATTTGACCCTCTGCCGGCACTTTGTCCTAGTGACAGGGAATAAAAAACTGGCAGAGGGATTAAGAAAACTGAGTCCTCGGAAAAAGCAGGTTTTGGAAGGTACGGTGATACTCGAGATCCCGGTCGCTGTTGTGGCAAATGATCTCGAGCTTGATGAACATACGGTCAGTAACTACAAATATGACAGCATTCAGTCGCTCAGAGCTTCGTATGAGGAGGATGAAAATGGGCAGAAAAAGTCGAAAAAGAAAAGGTGAATTGTTGTCTGCGGAAACCATAAGAGGGATTCTCACAGGAGACAGCGTAGCTCTCGGAGAACTTGTGGTAAATAAGATGAATTACGTGAAGACAGTTATCAGGAATTATGCAGACAGGAATGGTATAGAGCTTGATCCTGATACAGTGGATGAT
>CAJOFQ010000018.1 GCA_905233955.1 uncultured Lachnospiraceae bacterium | reverse complement strand
AGGCTTGCCATCATAGGGCTTGGAAAGGCTTGCAGATGTGAGTGTCACACTGCGTGCTGTAATAACCAGATAAGCCTTTGCGATATTGATATTAACCTGATCGGTAACATCCTCATTGTCCTCGTCATATACCCTGGCATCGCCTGTTACCTGAACTTCATATGAATCTGCATCTGTGCCGGATACTCCTGCGGTAAGACCTTCTACATAGTAGGTTTTGCCATTGGATCCTGTAACTTCGATGCGTCCGTCTTTTTCGTTGACAAAGCCGCTTACTTCGCGAAGCTTGCCATTGTACTTGAACTTGCCACCGTTAGGACTGCTGTCAGATTCTGCGCCCTGACCACTGCCAGTGCCATCATCTGATCCATCGTTCTGTCCGTCATCCTGGTCATCGTTGGAACCGTCATCAGATCCATCGTCTTTTCCGTCATCCGTACCTTCATCACCTGATCCGCCGTTAGGATCCGGCTCGCCATTAGGCGTAACAGTTACATCTATCTTAGCTTCCGGATTAGTTACAACGAGATCACCGTATGAAGTCGTGATATTGTAATTCTTCTCATTAGTATTGTTCTTGAGAGTGTAAGAAAATTCATTCTTGCTTGTGCCAACTCTCTTCTGCTTGCCGGCAAAACTGTACTTGTCTACTCCTTCACCCGTTACAAAGCCAACATTCTCACCCTCTGAGATAGAACCATTCTCCGTAATCTTTATTGTATCCTTCACAGATGTAACCAACTGGTCGTCAGGATTCTCAAGAGCAGTGCCGTCATAAGGCTTCGTCAGGCTTGCGGATTTTAATGCTACATCGCGTTTCTCGATAACAAGTGAGCCTGTAAGCTTATTAACAATAAACTCGCCTGTTACATCGTTGCCAGAGGAATCCTTGATAGTAAGTCTCTCTGTCTCTGTCACAACACGATTATATGTACCTGCATCAGTACCGTCTTCTCCGCTTGCTGCAAGTCCCGTAATAGTAAATTCCTCGTCACCAATCTTAAAATCAGTTGTGCTGGTGTTACTGAAGAAATCTCCAAGCTTTGCAAGCGGTGAACCTGAAGCACTGGCGGAATCAGAGCCTACTATCTCAAAGTCATCCTTGTTAACGCTGTGCTTCTTACCATCATATTTTATTGTCTCGCTCTTAGGACGGACATTAATCTCGTACCTGGCATCGCCTGCACCTGCACCGGTAACAGTCAAGGTCCCATATACAATTGTTATGTCATAATTTGTCTTAAGAGAATCTGTGTTGCACTCAAATGTATTCTGGCTTGAACCAATAGCTTTCTGGCTGCCGGTATATTTTACATCCGGAAGCTTGTCATCACCTACAAGCGCTTCTCCCTCTCCAGCATTAAGTGTAACTGTTACATTCTCTGCCGTATGAGCCTTACCGTCATATTTCCACTCGCCTGAATCAGAAGTGATAGTAATAGGGCGCTTGGAAATGTTAATATATCCCGGATTAACTTTAACGGTAAAACTTGTCTTGGTGTCATCAACTATTGGTGTACCATTTCCAAATGATACAGTATAATTCCCTGCATCCTTAGCTGATTCCACACTTTTACCATCTGCATCATTTATAGAAGGAGCAACATCCTTGATAGTGTATTCCTTGCCATTATATGTAAATGTGATTGAGTCCTTATTTGCAGTGTATTCTGTTATCTCCTTGCCATCTACCGTAAATGAAGCTATGGGACTTGAAATCGCCTCGCCATCATAAGTCTTGTTAGTAGTAGGTGCTGTGATAACAACCGCATGTGCCGGCTTGAACCAAAGATGAAGCTCTGTAGTACCATTACCATTAATGGAAGCCTCTAAAATATTATTAGGATTGTTCTCGTCAAACACATAGCCTTCCAGAGTCTTGTCACTGTCTATAGCTTCGATAGTGTTGCCGGTAACTCCGGTACGAACCTCTCTGGTATTCTTAATCTCCTGTTCCGTCTCGGTATCGTAACGGATAAGCGTGTACGGCACACCATCGTTGGGTGACCACTGAGCATAAAGTATGGTGTTCTTCTCAAACTTTATTACATCACCGTCACCATATCTGTCACCACTACCGTCCTTTTGGGTGTCCCAACCATTGAAGGTGTAACCTTTTCTTTGCAAAGTGTTCTGTGCCGGATCAGAAAGCTGTACCCCAGCCTTTGCCTCACTTAATTTCCATTCCCTGCCTACCGGGCAGTCTCCAGTAACATCGTCGGCGTTCTTGCGGAAATCCAGTGATACATAAGTGTCATCATCGTTAGTTCCTGCGTCAGACCTGGCGCGAAGCGTGCCGTCTACATGCCAGCTCCCCTGATCCTTGATAACATACCACTGGATGTAGTATTTATCCATGTCGAACTTCGCATACTTTTTCTTGTCGGCAGCCGAACCATACTTCTGAATCTTCTGGTACATATCGCGTATGAAGGCTTCTACCTCCTTGTTTGCGCGATCTGTCACCTTGCGGTTGATCTCATCAACATCAATCTCGGTGTAAACCTCTGTAATGTAGTCAGTCAGATCAGAAGCGCTCATATAATAAGAACCGTTCGGATAGGAACCGCTCGGTGTAACTGTCGTATAAAATGATGCGGAATAATTTGCAGGCTCCGACTGAATAGTACCGTCATCACGAACAAAAAAACCTATCTGTCCGCTAACTCCGGTATTTGGTGCCCACATAGCATAAAAGGTGTATTCTTCAGAAGTACTGCCCGTCGTAATATTGAATGTCGCTCCCGGCTTATATATCTTTTTCGTCGGATCGCTGGTATTCTTGTCATATGCATACCAGCCATGACGCTGTCCTGATGTCATGTGATCCTTGAACATGGACCAGCCTTTGAAGTTGTATCCCGGACGCGAAAGACTGCCCGCATCTGGAAGTGTAACATTGGCTGTACCGCTGACACCTATAGTGGCCGCAATATCCTCTACTGTCCCTGATGCTTCATTAGCATTGAAATGAAACACATAGCCCTTAACATGGATGGCATATGTGTTGACATATTCCTTCTTATTAGCGGTATAGGTAAAGGTAACTGTGGCATCACCAGCCTTACCACTGGTCTTAATGCCAACAGAGGGGGCTTCCGCCCCCGCTTCAGCTGTTGTCTTTGCTCCCTTCATAAAGGAAATTATATCTTCACCGCTTGTTATAGCCCATGTTCCGCCAAGATATTTGCCGGAATTATCTACAACATTTGATGCAAGAGTCAGGCTCTCACTGGGCTGCATTGAATATTCATAAGTGTTATTCCCATAGGAACCCGGCTGACCCTGGCCTACTAAATAGTACGGAGAAAAACTCGTAGCTTTGAAATCTGCTCCTGTAGATGAAGAATCACCGCTTACAGCGCTGGTGTCGCCTGAGCTGCCGTGAACTATGGTCTGTTCCTCGGTAGACATGGGCTGGCTCAATGTAAGAGATACATTAACCTCTGCTCCATTGTATGGCTGGATCTCTTCTCCTTCGGCATTGTAGAAAGTGATATCTACACCACGCGCCTCAACTGCGTTCTCAACAGTATCACTAACTGCCTGTAATGCGTCCTCATTGGAGATATCAGTAACCTTCATGGTAGTTCCCGGAGGGAATACCTTCTCATCATATGACACATTAACAGTTATGCCGCCTGCTGTGGTCTCGGTAAAATTACCTGCCACATAGGTTGCCAGCATCTGCTCTTCTTCGGTAGCCTCTGTAGGAACCTCGCCTGCCGGCTCTGTCTGCTCCTCAGTAGTCTCCTCTGTGGCTTCCTCAGTCTGCTCTGTGGATTCTGATTCCTCAGCAGTCTCCTTGGACTCCTCAGACTCTTCCTTAGCTTCCTCAGCGTCATCCTTCTTGGACTTCTCGTCATCTGCTTCTGCCTTGGCTTCTTCCTCAGCCTCGGCTGCCTCCTGCTCTTCTGCTTCCTGTTCAGCCTTCTTAGCAGCTTTTTCTGCTTCCTTGGCGGCCTTCTCTTCAGCTTCTGCTGCTTCCTTGGCGGCCTGCTCCTCAGCCTCGGCTGCTTCCTTCGCGGCCTGTTCCTCGGCTGCTGCCTGCTCTGCAGCTTCCTGTTCAGCCGCTGCGGCTTCTTCTGCCGCTGCCTGTTCTGCAGCCTCTTCTTCGGCTGCGGCTTCTTCTGCTGCTGCGTCTAAGTCCTCGTCAGCAGGAGCTTCCTGTAAATCCCATACAGCATAGAGAGCTACTTCGTCAGAACCATCCCAGTAAAACTCTGTATCAGGCTCTGCAGCGCCCTCAGTAAGGCTCCATCCTACGAAAACATGGCTGACATTACTCTCGTCAGTGTAGTCCTCCAACACCGGGAGTTCCCCTAACAGCAAACCTCCGTCCTCGGCGATCTCGGTCTCAAATGGATCGGGGGCATTGCCCTCGCCTCCGCTAAGATCGAAACGCACCGGTACGGAAGAAGTCTGTTCTTCTCCGGTGTCTTCGGAAGCGTCAGCCGTTTCTTCAACTGTCTCTTCGACTACTTCCTCGGTCTCTTCCTGGTATTCATCCGATACCTCAGCTACATCTTCGACTTCGTCGCCTTCGTAGCTTTCATCGTCAGTTGCCTTGAATGACTGCGTAGTAACAAATACTCCGCTCGCCATTACCATTGCAACGGCCATGAACAAGGCCAGGAATTTCTTCCATGTCCAGTTCCCTTTCATAAACCCTCTCCTTCTATTAAAGGTGTTATCTTGTACCGGCAAACCCTGCCACTGCGGGTGAGTCCGCCGTTAATCATAATACATCGTGCAATTTCATTTCGCAACAATTTGGCACTAAAGTCATTATTCTGGCATTAAAGTCATTTTTCATCTTCTAAACCTCTATCCATTCCGCCGCGTATATCGGTATGGAGCGAAGAGAGTCTGTTTCCCCGATATTGTTCTCCGACAGGCGATACGCATAAGGCGGATTGTATTTTTTGCGATAATTCTTAAGGCTTGTTGACCGCCGATGCCGCCCTGCCTTGATCTCCAGAGGAATCAGCCCGTCCTTCGTATCCAACAACAAATCCACCTCCATGCTTTGATCCGGCTTGAAGTAGTATAATCCGTTTAGCTGGGGAGCCATTTGCTGTATCACAAAATTCTCTGCTATTACTCCTTTGAACAGATTATCAACGGATGATGACAGATTCCTGTACTGCATACCACTCTGCCTGGATAGAATCCCGACATCGGACAGATACAGCTTGAAACTGTCTGCATCTTCATATACCGACAACGGAGTCTGTGCAAAATCACATTTGTTGACTTTCCAGACCATCTGCGCCGACACCAGCCAATCTACCGGCAGCATAAAATCCCTTTTTGTTGCATGAGTGCGAACTTCTTTGTATTTGAATTTGGGATTCTCATGTGCCAACTGTCGTGGGATTGAACGATATACCTCCTGTATTTTCACCCCTTCCGCCGGGCTGGTAGTGTATTTTGTCATATCGGCCAGATAGGAGGTCACCAGGTCAGACAGCAATCCCTCATCAATATGTGCCACATTGTAATTCTGTGCCAGGTAATTCCCCACAGCCTTCGGCATGCCTCCAACGAACAGATAATCATGATACAATTTCAATGCTTTTTCGTGAACGGCTGCAGAAAGTGGCTTCCTTCGCTGCAGACTTTCTCCAATTGCCTCCATCAGAAGTGATTCTCCACAAGCCGTCAAAAACTCTCGAAAGCTCATTGGGTACATCTGCTTTATTACTACCTTTCCAACCGGAAATGAGCTGTGAAAACGGTTCAGCTTCACGCCCAACAGACTTCCTGCACAGATGATACGGTAATTAGTTTCCGCCTCACAAAAATACTTCAATGCTGTAATCGCATCTTCCGACTGTTGAATCTCATCGATAAAGATTGCTGTCTCTTCGCTTAGCTTGCAGCCAGACAGAATCTCAAGTTCACGAATAATCTTCTCCGGCGCAAGATTCCCGGAAAATATTTCTATATACTCTGACTGTTTTTCCAGATTGATATATAGATAGTCAGAATACATTTTCTCGCAAAACTCACGGATTATATAGGTCTTGCCGACTTGCCGCGCTCCAACAACCATTAAAGGTTCACGCGTCTTGTGTTCCTCCCATTCCAGCAGTGTATTGTAAAAGGTTCGTTCCATATGCCGCCTCCAAAACTATTCAAGCAGGCCTATTTTATCACAACTTCAGCTTTTTTGCATCAAAAACCTGAAGTATTTCGGTTTTTTTGTGTTAAATTCCTGAAACATTTCAGATTATTTTCATCTCGTGGAATCCGGGACTAAATCGGGTTAAGATCGGCCGGATTGAAATGCTGACCTTTTTTAAGGAAACGCTGATTAAAGCGTTTCCTGCGCGAAGCGCATTCCTATGCGATTTTCTGTGCATCTCTGTAAGGAAATACTGAATTAATCAGTATTTCCTTAAAAAAATCGCTGTTAACCCTAAAGATTTTTGAAAAACATCCGAAATAATAAGCAAGAGGAAAGGAAAGGAGAAATAAAAAAATGCATACTAATACTTTCCCAAGAGATTAAGGGAGGTCTACAAAGGTGGTGGCCCTCTCTTTTTTGTTTGTAATTCCAAATCTGCATCGCAGCCCGGAATCCGCGGCGCTGCTGGAAAGACTCTGCCTGATTCCCCAGGAGGAATACTCAGTCAGTGTCTTCTTAAGTGATGTTCAAAATCCCCGAAAAAGGCTTTTATTTAACCTGTCAGATCATTACAAAAAAGCTCTTGAACTAATTCCTCCGGGAATCAAGCTTTTAACTTCTATTGACGATAACACTTGCTATGACAGTGTAGGAGTTTTTTCGGATGATATGTCGGTGCGGGACGCACTTAAAATGGTGCATGCCAATACCTGGCACCTGTTTTTGCACAGGCAGCCGGCAGCCATATCGACATCAAAAGAATTGTATAGATATTTTTATGACAGATTTGACCAGATCAACGCCGCTTCTTTTTCCATAAAGGCTGATCTGTTAAGGTTATTTCCCGATCTTGCCGCAAAAACCTATATCATGTCTGACGATGTAAGGCGTCATTTTCTGGACAGGCTGGCGTACAGAAGCCCTGCCTGGGAGGATATGTATTTTCAGGGGATCAGAATTGTATCCTCCTGGAATCTACATCATCACAAATATTGGGATCTTGCGCTTTTGACTGCGCGTATTCTCAAGAAAAGAAAAATACTCTTCAGATGGGATATTGTAAAACCTTATCCGGAGGATGTAGATCAAGAGCGTTCCTGCGCCGGGCTTCTGACGGCTTCTGCCGGAGAGATAGCTGAAACAGCACGAATCAGATTACTGATTAGAATGCTGGGCCTTAAGGAGCATGTGTTCGTTGAGGAAGACTGTTCCCATTGCTATGCGTATATTGGTCAATGTGATGTGTTCGCAGCATTTGGATACGAATCCGACAGGGATCCCATGATTGATGCCGCACTTATGCTGGACAAGGACATTGCTGCTACTGATTCTTCTGCCCATACCCTTCAGCTTCAGTGGGAGGACGGAACTGCGCTGGCATCCGATGATCCATACTCCTATGCGGACGCTATACTGCACCTGATTGACGAAGAAAATGCCTGATGTCCATGACAGACAACAGGCATTTTTCATTCACATGATTTGAAGGCCAAATGGTGTTTTGCACCTCATTATTCATCTCTGATCAGGGTCTCAAGCGTATCAAACAAGGCATCCGGATCAACCGGCTTGGACAAATGTGCCGTCATGCCTGCCTGGAGTGAATGCTGAACATCCTCATCAAAGGCATTGGCTGTCATGGCTATGATAGGTATCTTGCCTGCATCCGGCCTCGAAAGTGCACGAATAGTGCGGGTAGCTTCCAGACCATCCATAACCGGCATCCGCACATCCATAAGAACAGCATCGAAAAAGCCCTCGTCACTGTTTTCAAACATATCCACTGCAGCCTGTCCATTCTCCGCATGGCTGACTTCTATGGATCTCATCTTCAGAAGTTCCTTCATAATCTCGGCATTGATCATCATATCCTCCGCCAGAAGAATATGACGCCCGTTAAGATCTGCTCTGTGTATCTCCTCCTGGCTATCAATGCCCTTGTTCCTGACAACCTGCTTGAATTCGTGCATAACATTGGACGCAAACAGAGGCTTGGCCATAAAGCTGTCAACTCCTGCATCCAAAGCTTCTTCTACTATGTCATCCCAACTATAGGCCGTAAGAATAATGATGGTGGTCTCGCCGTTGTATAATTTACGGATCTCCTTGGTAACCTCCACTCCATCCTGACCCGGCATCTTCCAGTCGACAAGGATAAGATTGTACGCATCCCGTCTGGCGTGACGAAGCTCGATCATCTGAAGAGCCTCTGCTCCGCTAAGGCATGTATCAGCAACTATGCCTACCTCTTCGAGAACCAGCTTGGCATGCTCACACGCTACAGGATCATCATCTATGATAAGCACATTCATATCCTGGGGCCGTATACTCTCGCTCTGCTGAAGGGTTCTCTTGCTGTTGCGAAGGGTAACATTAACCGTAAATGTGGATCCCACGCCCTTTTCACTCTCCACGGAAATATTGCCGTTCATCATCTCGACAATATTCTTCGTGATCGCCATTCCAAGGCCGGTGCTGCCTAATTTGTTGGCACTGTTCTCATTCTCCTGGCTGAATGGCTCGAAGATCTTCGGCAGGTAATCCTTGTCCATTCCGATACCGGTATCCTTCATGACAAAACGAAGAGTGGATTTGCCGTCAAACTTTGCTGTCCGCTCGACGATGAAGGAAACTGTTCCATCCACGGGGGTGAATTTGACTGCGTTGCCAAGGATGTTGATGATTACCTGCTTGAGCTTCATATCATCCCCAATATAATAATCATCAACATGTCCTATAATACGGCAGTCATAGGTCAGACCCTTATCCTCACACTGCCCATGAATCATGGTATTGATCTGCTCCAACATCTCTCGGAAGGAAAATTCCTCCTTCTTGAGAGACATTCGACCGCTCTCAATCCGGCTCATATCCAAGATATCGTTGATAAGTCCCAGCAGATGCTTGGCGCTGCCTCCGATCTTCTCAAGCTTCTCTCTGGTGCGGTCGGAAAGATTCGGTTCCTTCAATGCTATGCTGTCCAGTCCGATAATAGCATTCATAGGAGTCCTGATCTCGTGGCTCATGCTGCTTAGGAATGCTGTCTTGGCCACATTCGCCTGCTCCGCATCGTGAAGGGCGTTGGCCAGCAGTTCATTGCGCTCGCGCTCTTCTCTTAGTACATCTGTCATGTCACTCTTCAGCAGGATGTAGAATTTCTTATCCCGGTCGACTGCGTAGAACATGAAGCGTTTATTAAACACTTCCCCGTCAATCTCGCAGTTCACATCCACTGTATAGGGCTCTGATTCTCTAAGATTCTCATCAACCGTTTTGAGCATCAGGGCTTCTGCCGTGGCTGTCTTTTCTTCCTGGTTTCCGCTAAGAAGCGGTACCACCTGATCCTTAATATAATCCTCATAAACCCCGTTCAATTCCCTGGGGAAAATATTACCCTTGGAGCTCTTGTTGGAATCACCTATAGCTACTCCATAACAACCATTGACAATATATGTGATCATGTCATATTGCTGTGTGAGTACCTTCTCGTCCAGTACCTGATTGACCATCTCTGTATTGTATTCTGTCTCGGTTGCAAGAGCTACCACATCCCCTGTTATGGGATTTTTGCTGACAGATCCGGAAAATCTGACAAAACAGTGACGCCCGGAATGACGGCGGCAATACGCGACGAGTGTGGAAGGTCCCCCACCCCGGTCTGTTCTGTTTAACATGTTGTCAATGTCGAAGGTTTCAATATACCTCTGGCGATCTTCTTCTACAAAGAAATTCTCCAGCCTGCTGTTAGCATATTCTTCAACCGTTCCTCCCTCGCGATCGGTCGGGTACAGGTCGCATCCTCTGACATCCTCGATAATACCCTTTGTCATGTTGGAACGGATTACCGTAAGGCTCTCGTCCGCGATTGCGTTGAACTGATCCAGCATATTGTTATATACAGCCTGGGTCTGTTCACGCTGGCTCTGTTCGGCTATGACATCCGTGATGTCTGATTTGAGAAGAATGTAGAAATTAGTCTCTCTGTCAACTGCATAATATGTAAAGCGTTTGTAATAATATTCGCCGTCTATATCACAGGTAACATCAACTACATAGGTCTCTTTATCCTCAAGCTCTCTCGCAATTGTCTCCACTGAAAGTGCCTTCTCAAGCTCATCCCTATTATGCAGCGAGGCTGCAACCGGGATAACCTGATCCCTGATGTAATCCATGTAGATTCCATCCCGTTCCTTGGGAAAAATACTGCCCTTGGAAATATTGGCTGCGTCACCTATTACTACACCATAGTTCTCGCTTACTATGTAGCAAACCATGTCATACTGCTTTGCAAGAACCTTATCATTCAGGACTTCGGCTACTTTTTCATTGTTGTACTCGGTTTCCACGCCCAGAACAATTACATCTCCGGTAACGGGATCCTTGCGCATCGCTGCCGAATACTTGATAAAGCATTGTCTGCCGGACTGGCGGCGGGAAAAAAAAACCAGTGATGAAGGGCCTTCTCCAAGATAATATTTTTCCTTGAGCCTCTCCAGATCAAATACCTTGACATAGGTCTCTCTGTCGGAGGCGACGGGCATATTCTCCATGCGAACCTTAATAAGATCCTCTATGGGCGCACCGGCTTTGTCCACATCATAAAGATCCCGTCCGTGAACCTCTTCAACTACTCCCTTGGTCAGATTCGACCGGAGGGCTGCCAGACTCTCATTAGACAGTGCGTCAAGCTCCTTGTTAAGCTCCCGGTACATTGCAAGAGTCTGCTGCTGGCTCTCTTTTAGCTCTGTTACATCAAAATATGTACAATAGGCATATTGTGTCCCCTCCTCCTCCAGAAAAGCATAGTGAACACAAACCCATATCATATTGCCCTGCACTGTGTATTTTCTGAAGGTAAGGTTATTGGCTCCGTTCCTGGCAGAATGATTCCTGAACAAATAGCCCACTTCCTCACGGTCGTCCGGATGGATCGAACCCATGCTCTCGACGCTCTCATATCGGATACATTCTTCCTCTGTTCCTTCCATCATCTCGGCGTATTCCCGTGAACACCATATAGGATGATAAATACCGTCTGATTCAACGCGCATCAACACTGAATTGTTGTCAAGGGACTGGAATAATATTTTGTAAAAATCTGTTTTAAAATCAAACATATCGGAACCCTCCACCTGCTGTGGGACATTTGTCGGGAATATCTACGGTATATCAATAATTTTCCGCATTAACCTCGAAAAAGCTCTGCGGATGATCGCATACCGGGCATACTTCCGGAGCTTCGGTACCAACTACTATGTGTCCGCAATTGCGGCATTCCCAAACCTTAACCTCGCTCTTCTTGAATACTTCCTGCATTTCAACATTTTTAAGCAGTGCGCGGTATCTCTCCTCATGATGCTTCTCAATTGCAGCTACTCCACGGAATTTCTCGGCTAATTCCTTGAAGCCTTCTTTCTCGGCTGTCTTGGCAAAATCGTCGTACATATCTGTCCACTCATAATTCTCACCATCAGCCGCAGCCCCAAGATTCTCTGCTGTGGAGCCAATGCCGTTCAATTCCTTGAACCACATCTTGGCATGCTCCTTCTCATTGTCTGCTGTCTTCAAAAACAGTGCTGCAATCTGCTCGTAGCCTTCCTTCTTGGCCTTGGAAGCAAAATATGTATATTTGTTGCGTGCCTGGGATTCTCCGGCAAAAGCTGCCTGAAGATTCTTCTCAGTCTGTGTGCCTGCATAAGGGTTGGTGCTGCCTGCTGTCTCGTCTACAAGCTCCAGCTTGTCCCCACCCTGCTTGCAGCGCGGGCAAACGGGTGTCTCGCCGTCCTTTACTTCGAATACTTCTCCGCAAACCTTGCATTTGTACTTTGCCATAATGTCTACCATCCTTTCTGTTGCTGTGTCGTTAGGGTCGAGAGATGTTTTCTCCTCGTTACGGGTATGCATCGGCACATTGCCTGTGCATTCCGCCTTCGTATCATTTTATTCTAACACAGATATTGGGGAATCGCACCATTTTTTGTGATACCAGGGTCAAAAAAAGACCACCCGATCTCTCAGGTGGTCTTACTGCCCCACTAGGATTCGAACCTAGGAATGACGGAGTCAGAGTCCGTTGCCTTACCGCTTGGCGATGGGGCACTACAAAATCAGGGCCATGTTACCAACATGCTTGCCCGATGGGGCACTACAAAATCAGAGCCATGTTACCAACATGCTTGCCCGATGGGGCACTACAAAATCAGAGCCATGTTACCAACATGCTTGCCCGATGGGGCACTATTCATGCTTGCCCGATGGGGCATCACTGCTTTATCAAGGCACCAAGACATATTACCAGAATATACTTATAAATGCAAGTGTTTTTTACAGCAATTATGTGACTATTCTAAGACACTTTTTCGTAATCTTTTCGTAATCTTTTTCAGAAAACCCTACCAAATCGGTATGTATTTGTTGTATAATCGTCTGTTGTGGAAAGGGGTCTGTGAAATGCAAGTTCTAATCTTACTGATGATTTCCAGCGGCGCGCTGCTGATGGTAGTAAACATTGCACGATTTATAAAGTTTATCCGGGGCAGCCGGGATGTTCTGTCCTCCGGTGTCCGAACTGACCAGATCTGGGAAGGAATATCCCTTATACTGCTTATTTTCTTCCTTGTCGGATATATCACCGTGGCACTTACCAAATCTGCGGATCTGATGCTGGCAGGAATCCTGTTCGGCGGCAGTATATTCGTCGCGATAATACTTACACTTATCTTCCGTCTGGTAACAACTGTCAAGGAGAACTGCCTTAATATCGCCGAAACGCTGATCAGTGTGGTTGATGCCCGCGATCCGAACCTTCGGGGCCACAGCCAGTATGTTCAGAATGTTACCATGCTGTTGTATCAATATCTGCCCGCACATATGCGTGTGGGAATAAACCCCTTGAGCCTGAAGTTTGCCGCGTTAATGCACGACATAGGCAAGCTTGGAATCCCCGAAGAAATCCTCAACAAGCCGGCTCCGCTGACTGACGATGAATGGAAGATCATGCGCAACCATCCGCGAATCGGCACTCAGATTCTGGAACCCCTCAACTCCTTCCGCGAAATCCTTCCATGGATCGAATATCATCATGAACGCCTTGACGGCAATGGATATTATAAAATACCGCCTGAAGAATTGAATACGGCTACCCGTATGATAGCTCTGGCGGACACTTACTGCGCTATTACTATGCGCCGTTCATACAAGAACCCCCGTACATACGAGGACGCCGTCTCAGTATTCAAAAAGGTATCCGGAACCCAGTTGGATCCTGTTTTGATCGATATATTCCTGACCATTCCCAAGGAAGCGCTGCGTGCCTGCGTTCCAGCATCAGTAGAAGTATAATCCTAAGTACAGCGAACATCCGGCAATCAGCCGTTTCACTAGTTTTGGAATACAGCTACTGCGTGCGCATCTCGATGTGGGGGCCTCCGCTGCCCTCAACATAATCTTTGGTCACTACAACCTTCCCGATGTTATCATCCTTGGGAATCTCATACATTATATCTAACATGAACTCTTCTATAATGGACCTGAGACCCCTGGCGCCAAGCTTTTTTTCGATAGCCTTTTTAGCTATGGCATAAAGAGCGTCTTCCTCAAATTCCAGATCCACTTCATCATATGCCAGAAGCTTGCGGTATTGCTTGGTAATAGCATTCTTCGGCTCAGTCAGAACCTCAACCAACGCCTCCTCGTTAAGAGCCTGAAGCGTACAAATAATCGGCATCCTGCCTAAAAACTCAGGTATCATTCCGAATTTTCTCAAGTCCTCAGATGTAACCTTGGAGAGAATATCATCGTCGTCGTCATATTTGTCCTTGAGATCAGACACAAATCCCATGGAAGAGGATTTGTTCAGGCGTTCCTTGATAATATCCGTAAGATCGGGAAAGGCTCCGCCGCATATAAACAAAATATTAGAGGTATCAACTATAGCCATCGGCACCATGGCATTCTTGGAGGATGCGCCCACAGGCACCTCCACCTCGGAGCCTTCTAACAGCTTGAGCATCCCCTGCTGCACAGATTCACCGCTCACATCACGCTGATGGGCGTTGCGTTTTTTTGCAAGCTTATCTATCTCGTCGATAAATATTATGCCTTTTTCTGCCCTCTCCACATCATTATCAGCCGCTGCAAGCAGCTTGGAAACAACGCTTTCAATATCATCTCCAATATATCCTGCCTCAGTAAGGCTGGTGGCATCGGTTATGGCAAGAGGCACATCCAAAAGTCTGGCCAGAGTTCTGACCATATATGTCTTGCCGCAGCCCGTAGGACCTGCCATGAGCATGTTGGATTTTTCGATTTCTACATCGTCATCCAATAGATTTTCCGCTGAAAAAACCCGCTTGTAGTGATTATAAACCGCTACGGACATAACCTTTTTGGCATGCTCCTGGCCTACTACATATTCGTCAAGCCTTGCCCTGATCTCATGGGGCGGGGGAATGTTGCGGATATCTATGACTGCTTCCGCCGTTTCTTCCTTTTTCTCTTTTGCCTTCTTACTGCGAACCTTTTGAGGCTGAACCATTCCCATGCCGGAAAAGATATTTGCCATATTGGAAACATCTGACAGGTTGATCAGACTGACATTAGGGATATTGCCCCAGGGAAAAGAAAACCCCTGCTGCCCATTTGCATCCTTATCAGAATCACCCCCGGCAGGAGCTTCCCCACCGGAAGGCTCAGACACAGGCCCAGCAGACGCTCCCTTATCGGAAGCGCCTGTATCCTGAGTTTGCTCATTAGTGTTAAATTGGGATGGCATCATCTGCTGCAGACCCAGATTACCCATGGAATCAAAAGTCTTTTGCATGCAATCCCGGCATATGAATATATCTCCGGGAATCCGGATCAGCGGTCCTGCGGCACTTTCGAGCCTGTGACAGATGTAACAGGCGTTCTCGTAGCCTTCTCCATCCATTTTGCCGGTGTGATCATTGGTCATTCTTTATACATATCCTTCCGTAACATTGATCTTGTCCAAATGCCAGATATCATCCACATATTCCTGGATAGTTCTGTCGGATGAGAACTTGCCTACATTAGCAACATTTAAAATGGCCTTTTTAGCCCAGCCTGCTTCATCCCTGTACGCTTCTTCTACCCTAGCCTGAGCTTCGGCATAGGAACGGAAATCCTTCAGGGTAAAATATGTATCTGCGTACTGAGTGGATTCGGTGTTAAGCAGAGAATTGTATATCTTGCGGAAAAGCTCAGGATTGTCAGGCGAATAGAAGCCATTGACAAGCTGCATCAGAACCTTGCGGATATCCTGATCCTCGTTAAATATATCCATAGGATTATATTGACGGTTCTGCTCCAAGCCTATAACCTCATCTGCTGACATTCCAAAGATAAAGGCATTCTCTTCGCCCATTTCTTCTACCATCTCAACTGTAGCACCGTCCATTGTTCCGATAGTAAGGGCGCCGTTCAACATGAACTTCATGTTGCCTGTTCCACTGGCTTCCTTGGAGGCTGTGGAAATCTGCTCGGAAACATCGCTGGCCGCAAAAATCCATTCCGCATTGGAAACCTTGTAATCTTCAATAAATACAACCTTGATCTTACCCTCTATAGAGTAATCGTTATTGATAACGGCAGCCACATTATTGATAAGCTTAATGGTAAGCTTGGCAATCTCATAGCCTGCAGCGGCTTTTGCGCCGAATATGAAGGTTCTCGGATAGAATTCCTTCTCAGGATGCTCTTTGATCTGATTGTACAGATACATTACATGCAAAATGTTAAGAAGCTGGCGCTTGTACTCATGGAGCCTCTTGACCTGTACATCGAAGATCGACCTGGGATTAACTGCAACGCCATTGTGTTTTTGAATATATTCTGCAAGGCGGATCTTGTTCTTGTATTTGATGTTCATAAACTCAAGCTGAGCTTTTTCGTCGTCCGCATACAAAGCCAGCTTCTTCATCTGGGACAAATCCGTGATCCACTCGTTTCCAATATGATCAGTAACCCAATCTGCAAGAAGCGGATTGGCATGAAGCAGGAAACGCCTCTGGGTAATTCCGTTGGTCTTGTTATTGAACTTGCGG
Organism: uncultured Lachnospiraceae bacterium; assembly: GCA_905233955.1. Taxonomy (GTDB): domain Bacteria; phylum Bacillota; class Clostridia; order Lachnospirales; family Lachnospiraceae; genus RGIG4930. The sequence continues at coordinate 18,725 of CAJOFQ010000018.1, read as the reverse complement.
GGATACATATCGTAGAAATCCTTCAGGGATTCCTTCTTCAAAATCTCGGTATGCAGCCTTGCAACACCGTTTACTGAGTAGGATGCCGCTATTGCCAGATGTGCCATCCTGACCTGTCCATCGTGAACTATGGACATGCGGGCCTTTTTGCCCTCATCGCCGGGGAACTGCCTTTCTATATCCAGGCAGAAACGCCTGTTGATCTCCTCAACAATATTATAAATACGGGGCAGAAGCCTTGAGAAAATCTCTATAGGCCATTTCTCCAGTGCCTCAGACATGATGGTGTGGTTGGTGTAAGCTACGCAGTGAGTGGTAATATCCCATGCGTCATCCCAGCCTAAGCCCTCTTCATCCATCAGAAGCCTCATAAGCTCTGCAACTGTAAGAGTTGGATGGGTGTCGTTCATCTGGAAGACTACCTTCTCAGGTAGCGTGGCAAGGCTTCCAAACTCCTTCTTATGACGCTGCAAAGCTCTCTGAAGAGAAGCCGATACAAAGAAATACTGCTGCTTTAAGCGAAGTTCCTTGCCAGAGATATGGTTATCATTCGGATACAGCACCTCGACCAGATTACGGGCCAGATTCTCGTCCTCAACTGCCTTGGCATAATCGCCACGGTCAAAGGAATCCAACGAGAACTCCTGCTTGGGCTGTGCATCCCATATGATAAGCGTATTAACTACACTGTTATTGTAACCCACAATAGGCATATCGTATGGAACTGCCATAACGGACGAATATCCCTCATGTGAGATATGTATCTTGCCGGAAGGATCGTTCTCCATGTGAACATATCCGCCAAATTTGACCTCATAGGAATATTCCGGGCGCTTGAGCTCAAAAGGATATCCATGCTTCAGCCAGTCATCCGGAGCTTCCTTCTGGAACCCGTTTTCGATTTTCTGACGGAACATACCATAACGGTAACGGATACCGCAGCCATAAGCTGCATAACCAAGTGTGGAAAGCGAATCCAAAAAGCATGCGGCAAGTCTTCCAAGACCTCCGTTGCCAAGGGCGGGATCCGGCTCCTCATCCTCAATGGAGTTAATGTCGATTCCAAGCTCCTCAAGAGCGCGGCGTACCACATCATAACGGGAAAGATTGAGCAAAATATTACCAAGGGCTCTTCCCATCAAAAACTCCATGGACATATAGTAGACAATCTTGGGCTTCTGCTCGTGTATAGCCTTCTGTGTGGAAATCCATTCATCAATAACCAGGTTCTCCACAGCCAGTGACAGTGCCTGATATATCTCCTGGGGAGTCGCCTCATCATAATCCTTACGGTAAATATGACGGACATTGTGCTTGATAACCCGTTTTAAACTCTCAGTATCGGGTATCAAAGGATTTGTCTTGTCATATACGCTGGACTCCTGCGTATCATTTGCCATAGGCCTGTTCCTGCCATAAATCTTAACATCGCTGTACATAGAGCTGGACCTCCTCTCCGTTGATATTCCACCCCTTGGAATAGCCTCCGTTTTCTCCTTCTGAAACAGATTCCGCCAAAACATCCCCTGCAATCGTATCACCCCACCTTTCCATGATACCAGCCATATGATCCGATCCTTCGAATCCCAGATTAATGTGATCCGTTACCTCGAATCCAGCTTCCTTTCGCATGGTCTGAACCTTGGAAACTATCTCTCTGGCAAAGCCCTCTTCTATAAGTTCCCCGGTCAGATTAGTATCTAAAACGACGGCAATTTCATTATCACCATTGGTTACAAAACCATCCTTTTCAATCTGAGAAATCAAAAGATCCGATTCCTCAAGCTCGATGCTTTCATCAACCTCTGTAAGCTTCAATACGCCTTCAGACTTAAGCTCTGCAACAGCTTTTGCCCCGTCAATTTCCTTTAGGGCCTGCTGTATCTGCTTTAAGAACCTGCCGTATTTGGGTCCGACCGTTGGCAGATTGGGCTTGATCTCGTAGCCGGCATATTCTGAAAGATCCTGGGTAAAAATCACGGACTTGACATTGAGCTCGTCTGCAATAATATCCGTATAATATTCGGCAAGCTCTTCATTCGCCTTGTACAGAAGTCTCGCCAGAGGCTGACGGTTCTTAATGCCTGAAGCATTACGACAGGCCCGTCCGGATACTACAACCTTAAGCAATCGCTCCATGTCTGTTTCCAGAGTCTTGTCTATCCAGCCGTCATTAACCTCCGGGAAGCTGCACAAATGTATGCTTAGGGGAGCTTCATCGGAAATTGACCTGACCAGATTCTGGTATATTTCCTCCGCCATAAACGGGATCATCGGAGCCGCGGCCTTGCATATATCTACCAGGCAGGTGTAAAGCGTCATGTAAGCATTGATCTTGTCCTGCTCCATGCCCTTGGCCCAGAAGCGCTCACGGCTGCGGCGAACATACCAGTTGGATATGTCATCTACAAAGCTATCCAGTGCCCTTGCTGCTTCCGGAATCTTGTAATTGCCCAGATCATCATCCACTTCCTTAATAGTAGAGTGCAGCCGGGACAAAATCCATTTGTCCATTACTGTAAGCTGGTCGTAATCCAGCTCGTATTTGGTAGCGTCAAACTTGTCAATATTGGCGTAAAGCACGAAAAACGCGTAGGTGTTCCACAAGGTTCCCAGGAACTTGCGCTGTCCCTCCTGTACTGCCTTGCCATGAAAACGATTCGGCAGCCACGGAGCAGAATTAATGTAAAAATACCAGCGTATTGCGTCTGCGCCGTAAGTCTCCAAAGCTTCGAAAGGATCAACTGCGTTGCCCTTGGATTTGGACATTTTCTGGCCGTGTTCGTCCTGAACATGACCCAACACTATAACATTCTCATAAGGCGCCTTGTTGAAAAGAATTGTAGACTCCGCCATAAGTGAGTAAAACCATCCTCTGGTCTGGTCTACTGCCTCCGAAATGAACTGGGCCGGAAACTGCTTCTCAAAAAGCTCCTTGTTCTCAAAAGGATAATGATACTGTGCAAAAGGCATGGCCCCAGAGTCAAACCAGCAGTCAATAACCTCCGGCACACGCTTCATCGTACCCTTGCCGCCGCATTTTGCGCAGTCACATGTAATCCCGTCAATGTAAGGTCTGTGAAGCTCTATTGTCTTCGCCTGTTCGTTGCCGCTTTTTTCGAAGAGCTCATCGCGGCTTCCTATAGCTTCCTGATTGCCGCATTCACTGCACTCCCAGATATTAAGAGGCGTACCCCAATAACGATTTCTGGAAATACCCCAGTCCTGAACATTCTCAAGCCAGTCTCCAAAACGGCCCTTGCCGATGGATTCCGGAATCCAGTTGACTGTGTTATTATTTCTGATAAGGTCGTCCTTAACTGCTGTCATCTTGATAAACCAGGACTCCCTGGCGTAATAGATCAGGGGCGTGTCGCAGCGCCAGCAGTGAGGATAATCATGCTCGAATTTGGGAGCGTCAAACAATCTGCCGTCAGAATCCAGATCCTTTAGAATTGTAAGATCAGCGTCCTTGACAAATACTCCTGCATAGTCTGTTTCCTCTGTCATCTGACCTTTTTCGTTAACAAACTGAACAAACGGAAGCTCGTATTTCTGACCTACCCTTCCATCGTCCTCGCCGAATGCCGGTGCAATATGTACAATTCCGGTACCGTCTGACATGGTAACATAGCCGTCACATACTACGAAAAATCCCTTTTTGCCAGGCATGGAATCAACTTTTTTACCTGTGCAGGCAAAGAGAGGCTCATACTCCCTATATTCTAAATCCTTGCCGCTGAATTTCTCCAGAACTTCATAAGGCTTCTTGTCACTGTCTTCGTCTGTAAGTCTGCCAAGTACTGTATCAGCAAGTGCCTCGGCCAGATAATATGTATAGCCATCAATCGCCTTGACCTTGACATATGTTTCGTCAGGATTGACGCAAAGCCCTACATTAGAGGGCAATGTCCAGGGCGTAGTGGTCCACGCGAGAAAATAAGCGTCCTCGTCCTTGCATTTGAAACGAACTATGGCTGAGCGCTCCTTGACCAGCTTGTAACCCTGGGCTACCTCCTGGGCAGAAAGAGGTGTGCCGCATCGGGGACAGTAAGGAACTACCTTGAAGCCCTTGTACAAAAGCTTTTTATTCCAGATCTCTTTTAGCGCCCACCACTCCGACTCAATGTAGTCATCCTCATAGGTGATGTAGGGATCGTCCATATCTGCCCAGAAGCCAACAGTTGCGGAAAAATCCTCCCACATTCCCTTGTACTTCCATACAGAGCTCTTGCATTCCTTAATGAAGGGCTCCATGCCGTATTCTTCGATCTGATCCTTGCCATTTAGGCCAAGCTTCTTTTCCACCTCCAGCTCCACCGGCAATCCATGGGTATCCCATCCTGCTTTCCTGGGCACATAATGTCCCTTCATGGTCTGGTAGCGCGGTATCATGTCCTTGATAACTCTGGTAAGTACATGCCCGATATGAGGCTTGCCATTGGCGGTAGGGGGGCCGTCATAGAAGGTATAGGTGTCACCGCCTTTGGTGGCATCCATAGATTTTTCAAAAATCTTGTTGTCCTTCCAGAATTTTTCGACTTCCTTCTCCCGGCTGACGAAATTCAGATCAGTGTTGACTTTCTGGTACATGTGAAAGCAATCCTTTCTTACTGCATTTACTCAAAGTGTCTCGTTGTATACTAGTTAAACTTAATGGCTGCCGCAGGCAGGCATTCTAGCTTAACTGCATATACCGTGTCAGATAATTTAAAACGGTTGTTAAATTGGGTCGCGAGTATAATAGTTCTCCAAAATCTCCTGTTGGAACTGCTGCCAGATGGCCGGATCCGATCTGGCTGTTCCCATAATAATAGCTGCCCAGCCTCCCGCCATCAGCAGGATAGAGAGGACAGCCGCCGCTATTCCAATAACGGCAAAGGTCTTTTTACCCGGATGGACAAGCTGCATAATTCCCAGAACTATAGCCGCCGCTGCCAGCGGGATATTGATAAAAAGAAGGAAAAAAACGACAGACAGTATGCCGCAAATCATGGCTGCCATACCAAAGCTGTTTTCGCCTTTTTTGTACTGCATTCATTCCTCCTCTTAACACATAATCTCGATAACTATAACATATATTGATATGAGGGTCAAAATATATTTTGCCTGGTTCTCCTTGAAATTGTTATTTATCTGTGGCAAAATACAGTTGTTTTATGTCTTGATTTTTTGGAGGGTTCCCTATGGCTACAGAAAAAGAATTAAATGTCAACCTCCTGCGTGAATTGCACCACCTTAATCGTATTGAGAGGGTTGCAAGACAGGAAAATGCCTATGTATATTCAACTTGACAGCCAGGTTTTATATTATGAGAAGGAAGGCGAGGGTGATCCGCTTATATTGCTGCACGGCAATGGGGAGGATCACACTATTTTTGATGCCATGATTCCGCATCTTGTCCCTCATTTTACCGTTTATTCTCTTGACTCGCGCGGCTGCGGTCTGTCGTCTCCATCAACGGAATATCATTATGAGGATATGGCTTCTGATGTGGCGAAGCTTATAAATGCAATTGATATTGGACGCCCCTCTATTCTCGGTTTTTCTGATGGTGGAATAATCGCCCTTTTGTGCGCGATACATCATCCCAAGCTTGTGGACAAGCTCATAATCTGTGGTGCCAACACTTCACCAAAAGGACTTACCTTCAAGGGCAAACACCTCATAAAATCAGAATATCGCAAGACCAAAAGCGATATGGTTAAAATGATGCTGCGTGAGCCCGACATCACTGATGCCCAGCTTTCTCAGATCCGTTCCAGGACTCTTGTTTTTGCCGGAGAAAAGGATATTATCAAGCCTTCCGATACAAAAAAAATTGCGTCCCTTATTCAGGACGCAAAGCTTGACATTATTCCAGGCGCCGATCATTCAAGCTATATTATTCATTCTGATATGATCGCACCTAAAGTTGTAGACTTTCTAAAATAATCACCAGCCCCCGGCTGACACCTTCGTAAGCTCATCCAGACGCTCTTCAAATTCCGCAACCGGCAGAGGCTTGTCAAAGAAATATCCCTGTACGAAAAAACATCCGTTTTTCTTGAGCATGATAACCTGCTCCGCAGTTTCGACTCCCTCGGCTATGCAATCCACATTTAGTTCCTTGGTAATGGAAATAATGGATCGCATCATTACGAACTTCTTCCTGTCCTCCTCATCTCCGGTCCCCAGAGGCACAAAGCTGCGGTCGATCTTAACCATACTCCAGGGAAGCTGAGTCAGCAGATTCATGGATGAATATCCCACACCGAAATCATCAACAGAAGTATGGATTCCGGCAATGTGCAGAGCTGTTACCACTTTTTTTAATATCTTGTAATCAACCTCGGTGGATGTCTCGGTAAGCTCCACCTCGATCAGATAATGGGGTACATCATACCTGTCAATTATCTCAATAATTCTGTCGACGAGATTATCATCGTGCCCGATATGTTCACGGGAAAAATTCACAGAAACCCTGACAACAGTTTTGTCGTCGTCCAACCATCTCCGGATATCCTTGCACACATGCTCCAACATGTAAAAATCCAGCTCCAGTATGTCTCCGCTCTCCTCATAAACCGGGATAAAACGGAAAGGCAAAATCATCTCCCCTTCGTGCGTCCAGCGGCACAATGCCTCCGCACCGTTCATGCGGTATCGTCTCGTCTCGACTTTGGGCTGGTAATAAACCTCAAACTCTTCATTTTCTATTGCGCTGCGGAACAGACCCTGAACCCACAACGCATCGCGATCCTTATCCTGATTCATATTCTTAGCCCTTTTTGAATTAATCTCGTGACATTAATGAGTGGCAAAATACCATTTGACCCTAATATCAACAACATCAGCCAACCAACTGGGGTATCGTTATGGTAAAAGTCACTCCGCCCTCAGGCTCAGACGACAACCCCATCCTCCCGTTCATGGCTCTTACTACAAAGCCCATAATAGCAAAGCTGTCATAGAGCTCAACCTCGTCAGTGACTGCAATCCTGTCAGCAGTTCCCATTACATTACCTATCTTCTTAAGCTCTTCCTCAGGAATGGTGAAGCCGGCATCTATTATCTTAATCTGGAGATTAACTGAATAGGTCTCTTTTTTGGTGCTAATCTGTATTTCTACAGGTTCCTTCCCTGAAAACTCCAGGCAGCGGCCTACCGCCCTTTCAATGATACCGCCTATTCTGGCCGGATCGCCGATCATTATCCTGGGAACATCATCATCCACCTTCATGGTTATAGTTCGGTTATGCCTGGCAGCTTCTTTCATAAGCTCATTGTTCTTCCTCTCAAGTATCCAACGGATATCGTAAGCCGTCTCATTAAGAGAAAAGTCCTCCTGTTCGAGCTCCATATCAATAACGATCTCGCGAATCTCCTCATTGGTTCTATAGAACCTGCCGTTTATATCCGACAAAAAAGGCTTCAAGGAATCGTTAGTCTTCGCAGCGTCCTCAATGTATGTATTTATATAATTCATATCGTCCTGAAGACCTTGGGAAAACACCTGCAAACGATCCTTGCGGATCTTGGCAGCAGTTTCTAAATTCTTCATCTGTTCGAGAAGCTGGAATCTCTCATATGCTATACGGGATACAATATTGGCTATCCTTCCCAAAAAATCAGCAGATTTTTCTACTCTCTGTCTGGGCAAAATATTAGTAGCCTTTGCTGCAGATATATATTCATCCGGATCGATATCATACTCAGCGGCCTTGTCCCTGAAGGCCTGCTGGGCCTGTTCATCCGTCTCGGATGTGCGCACCTGACCCCCGGTAAAGCTTCCGATGAATTCTCCATTGAGAATGATGGGGGCTGCGTAGTCCGTCAGCCCGGCGTGGCAGTCGTATACTGCAACCTTGCCCGATCTAAGGGCTTCCAGCGCTGCCTTCCTTCCGCACTCCTGACAGTTCTTGCCTCCCAACTTGGATTGGCGGGTCAAGTCCATGCAAAAATGTGTGAAGTTGGACGGTCTGGTTATAGGAGTTCCATTAGCATCGGAAATCAATGACGCCATACCTGTGTAATTGGCAAATGCATCCTGTATCTCCTGCAGGATCTCTGTTGGAACCATGTCGGACAGTAAAACCTGTTTCAAGCCGGTAACCTCCTATACTCGCGACCAAATTTAACCGCCGCTATATGCCTCTTGATTCGAACTGCGGCCTGTGGATTCATCGTTATTACAAAGATAGCCCAACGGAAAACCCGTCGGGCTATGTGAAAAGCGGGTGATGGGAATCGAACCCACGTATCCAGCTTGGAAGGCTGGTGTTCTACCATTGAACTACACCCGCATCAAGAACTTCCTTATTCTACTAGGTTTGAATTGGTTTGTCAAGTACTTTTGTATTCATATTTGTCTGGCACCCACTTGACGAAAAGTTACAAAAAAACATTGAAGGTTTTAGTTAATCATTTTATAATGTGTTGATACTAAGGTCAAATGATCACAATTGCAGGACGATTCACATGAAAAAAATACTTATAGTCGACGACGAACCACTTATGCTCAAATTTGCCAGCCGGGCATTACAGAACAGATATGACATTATTCTGGCATCCTCGGGATCTGAGGCCGTTTCACTTTTCGAACAGGAAAAGCCGGATATGATTTTATCGGATCTTATGATGCCGGTTATGTCTGGATACGAATTGTATGATATTATCCGCAAAAAAAGCTCCGCTGACATACCTTTTATCTTCATGACTGCCAACGAGAGCGAAGAAGACAAAAATATCGGATTTGAAAAGGGCGCAGTCGATTACATAAAAAAACCCTTTAAGGCAGATTTGCTGCTTGGCAGCGTAGAGAAAATATTTAACGAAACTGCCTCTGAAAATAATACATCTTCACTTGACATGGAAGCTGAGAAGAACAAGCTTCCCGAATGGCTTTTTGACGAGGCTGCCATCGATGTGAAAAAAGGTTTAAATAATTGCGGCAGCGCCGAAGCTTATCTGGAAGCGCTGGATATTTTCCTTGCAAATATTTCAGATAATTCCGCAGAAATAGACAAGTTTTTTTCGACAAATAATATCACTGATTATACCATCCGTGTTCATGCCCTTAAGAGCACTTCGAAGCTTATTGGAGCAGAACAGTTATCACAGACGGCAAAGGCTCTTGAAGACGCCGGCCATAATAATGATTTGGATTTTATAAAAAGGGAACACGAAACATTTTTAAGGGATTACAAACATTTTCAAAAATATTCCCTGTCAGATAACAGCGACTCAAAAAAAGAAAAGCTCTCTTCTGAAATGATGAACGACGCCTGTGCCACCCTTTTGGAATACGCAGCTTTGGAGGATTACACCTCAGCCGAGGTTATTATGAAGCAGCTTACCGATTACGAGATTACACCTTCGGATCGCAAGCTGATAATGAGTATAAAAAAAGCAATGTTCAGACTGGATTGGGACGAAATGAAGAGAATAATTACAGCGAGGACTTCTTAGTGAAAAATATCAGATCCGAAAAAGAATCATACAGAATCGTACAACTGATAATGCTTATTTCAATGACCGCTCTGTCTTCTGTCATTGTAGTTTTCAATCGTCTGCTAAACTGGGAGCTGTGGACGCTGCCTGTAATAGTTGGCGGTACTGTTATTTGCTGGTGGCTCCATCTACAGCATATATCCGTGCTTCGAAACAGGATCTACGCCTCCGCATTTTTTATAATGTTTGAGGTCTTTTACTACACGGTAAAGATCAACACCTTTTTTGACAGTGGCGCGGTTCTTGTAATAACCCTGGTGATACTCAGCTTTTCCAATGAGAAGCCTCTTTTCTGGAGCGGCTTTATCACCGCTATTGCGGGAATGATTTTTCATCTGATACTGGCATATAATTCTCATGGTATTGCCTCTGCTCCGTCAGATATTGTTCGCATTGTGATCCAATTTGTCATGTTTATTCTAATGACATTTCTGATTTATCGTATTTCTTTCCTCAGTCAGCAACAGGCAAATTCATTTAAAAATGAACTCAAAAAAAATCGTTCCGAAAAAATCCAACTGTTCAAACTGCTAACCAGAATAACCCGGGACTCCAAATCCTCCGTAACTGAAATTATAAACGCATCTAAAAGCATTCCCGATCATTTGAACAATATAAAAATTCCCTGTTCTTCACTTATGGAAGAACTGTCCCAACTGGAGGATTTTTCCACTCTTGCTCTCAAAAAAACTGTCGAAGTTCGTAATCCGTATAATATAGTTTCACTCACAAAGGAATCTCTTGAATATACATTTTCGATGACAGATACCAGTGCCTCAAAAGCAATTATAGTGGATCTGGATCCGTCACTTCCCAGTAAGCTTAATGGTGATGCCGAAAAGCTCAAAAAAATCCTGTGGTATTCAGTTGATGCCGCATATAAATTCACCGAAAGCGGAGGCATCTATGTAAGGATACGCCCTGTTTCCAGAAGCTATGGAATTAATCTTATCATTGAGGTGGAAGATACCGGTATAGGAATGACGGATGAAGCGCTGGAGACGGTATATGATGTTTATTCACAGCGTGATACAGAGCTTGGGGTTGGAATAGATGTGGTGACAGGCTTTACTGCATGTATGGGAGGAACCATCAATATCACCGGCAAGCCTGATTATGGCTCTACTGTCCGCGTCAGTATCCCGCAGGAAACCTTAGATGATACACCTTGTATTTCTGTAAATAACGAGGTAACCGCGGCTTTGTTTTTAGATTTTTCTTTGGTCGAACATCCCCGTGTCAGAGGGTTTTACATGCGCATGATCTCTCATATAGAAGAAGCCCTTTCCATCAAATTTGTACGGATACAATCCCGGCATGATTTTGACAAGGCATTTTCCGAAACCAGCATTTCGCACCTGATCATCGACACTTCGAAATACATTAAAAACAAAAATTATATTGACAATTTAAGTTCAAAAATCAATGTTGCCCTTGTAAAAGATTCGACAAAAGCTGTATCCGCAAACAGCCTAATAAGAATTCTGGATTCTCCATTTTTAGCCTTGGATATTGCTGATTTTTTAAATAATAAATCCATCAGTGAAAAAATGTTAGAAGAAACTGATGTATTATCCGGATCGGAAATCGCGGAAGACTCTTCGAATAAAGATCCTGATTCTCTCCTTAGAAACATCCTGGAATTAGATATGCAAAAAGGCATGGATTACTGTGCCGATGACATGGATTTTTATTATGAGCTTCTGGAAGAATACGCCTCGGATAATGACAAGAAAATTCTTGAGCTGGAGAACGCATACGACAAAAAGGACTGGGATTTTTACGCAATTAAAGTTCACGCGATAAAAAGCACTTCGGATATGATTGGCGCCAACAATTTGTATGAAAGTGCAAAAGAACTGGAAGCCGCTTCCAAAGAAAAATCAGAATCAAAGATCACAAGTATTCATACTGACTTTATCAATTCGTATAAGGATCTAATGGAAAAAATTCTCGAAGTAACAGCCGCCAGGGGAGGATCAAACGATTGAAAAAACTTTTTGACAAGCTTTGGGATGAAAACCGGCCACTTAACGAAAGACTGTTTATACTGCTTTCTGCCTTAGGCCTTGGCGCTATGGCTCTTATGTCTCTGATTGGATTTATACTTGGCGAAACCATTGCGGATGTAGTCATAATTACTGTGTGTGTTATTGTTTTTTCAATTATTATCACAGTGGGCATCCGCAATCATCGAATCAACGAATCAGCAATTATCGTAATCAGTCTGATTATACTTGTGCTTCTGCCTTTGACATTCTTTAATGGCGGAGGTATCATGGGCGGTTCTCCCCTGTGGTTTATTTTCAGTACACTTTTCATCAATCTCGCAGTCAATGGCAGGGCAAAATATTTTCTGATCTGTCTAAGCGGAATTGTGGCTGTGATCTGCTATTCTCTAGGATATTATCATCCGGAATTAATAAGCCATCATACTGTTAAAACCGCTTATATTGATTCGCTGATCTCAATTATTCTGGTGGGCGCGGTATTGAGCTTTATGTTCAGTTTTGAAATTCGGATCCTAAGAAACGCCATGGATCAATCCATGGAAAAAAGCCGGGAAATCGAAGCTTTAAACGAGACACAAAACAAGTTCTTTTCCAGTATGAGTCATGAAATCCGCACCCCTATAAATACTATAATCGGATTAAATGAAATGATACTTCGCGAGGACATTTCCCCTGATGTGGCAGAGGATGCACGAAACATCCAATCCGCATCCAAGATGCTGTTATCCGTAATCAACGATATTCTTGATATGTCTAAAATTGAATCCGGAAAAATGGAAATCGTTCCGGTAGCCTATGATGTTGGTTCCATGCTATCAGATGTTATAAGCATGGTGGTTTCCAGAGCAAACAAAAAAGGACTTAAGCTGATCGTAGATGTGGATCCCAGTATGCCCCAACGGCTTTTTGCAGATGAGGTACGGATTAAACAAATTCTTTTAAACATCCTCAATAATTCTGTAAAATACACACCGGAAGGGAGCGTTAATTTTTCCGTTCACTGCCGCGTTACTGAACAGCACAAGGCCATTGTTACATACTCTGTAGAGGATACCGGCATAGGAATTAAAAAAGAAAATCTCCCCTATCTTTTTGATGCTTTTCAAAGACTGGACGAAAATAAAAACCGCTACATCGAAGGTACCGGACTTGGTCTGTCCATAGTAAAACAGCTCATAGATCTTATGGGCGGTGAAATATCCGTAAACAGCGTCTACACCAAAGGCACTACCTTTGAAGTGGTACTTGAACAGGAAATTGTAGACGAAACTGCCATCGGTAATTTTCAAACTGAGCGGCTGAAAAATTCCATGATCCAGGGAGGTTATACTCAAAGCTTCGAAGCTCCCGAAGCAAAAATTCTGATAGTGGACGATAATTCTGCGAACCTGCTTGTAGCTACCAAGCTTTTACGGGATACTAAGGTTCAAACTGACACCGCTAACAGCGGCAGGGAATGTCTTCAAAAAACCCTTAAGAATCATTATCATGTAATTCTTATGGATCATATGATGCCGGAAATGGATGGTATCGAATGTCTCCACGCCATAAGAGAGCAGCCCGGCGGTTTGTGCAGGGATATTCCCATAATAATTCTCACCGCTAATGCCGGCGGAGAAAACGCCGCACTTTACCGAAGAGAGGGCTTTGATGATTACCTGGTAAAGCCCGTAGATATAACCGCATTAGAGCAGACTTTGATTTCATTTTTACCGGATGAGCTTGTAAAAACTTCCGTAGAAAAAATTGAAAATTTTGATTCTGATAAAATTGTAAAACAAATGCGCAAACGGATTCCGCTTTTGATCACAACTGAGAGTGTCGCCGATCTTCCCGACGAGCTTACAGAAGGGCTTAACATCCCCATCATTCCTTACAGCGTACATACCGACCGGGGTGTTTTTACCGACATGATCGAAGCTGACAGTGATGTAATATTAAAATTCATGCAGGAATCCAATATGAAAGCCAAAAGCAAGGCTCCTACTGTAGAAGAATACGAAAGCTTTTTTGCAGAACAGCTGACAAAGGCTCAACACATTTTGCATATTTCCATGGCAAAACGCTCAGGCATAGGATATGCCAACGCAAGTGAGGCTGCTCTTTCTTTTTACAATGTAAGGGTTGTGGACTCAGGCCATTTGTCCAGTGGAATGGGATTGGTAGCTCTTGCCGCAAACCAGCTGGCATCCGATAACTATTCCGCGTCAGAACAGGTTGCTGAACTTGTTTCATCGAAGATTGACCGTATTCACACGAGCTTTATTCCCAAAAACACAGAATACCTCTACAGGGCAGGATTTATCTCTAATCGTGTTCACAGGCTGTGTTCTGCGCTAATGCTTCATCCCGTAATTACTATGCGGGACAGTACAATGGTTCCCGGAGCTGTCAGGATCGGCAGTTTGGAAAACGCTAGAGACGCTTACATAAAAAATACTTTTAAAAATTCCTATGACATTGACACAAGTGCTTTGTTCATTACTTACGCAGGCATCAAAAAATCCGAGCTTTATAAAATCCGTGATAAGGTCCTGTCATATGTGAATTTTGAAAAAGTTTATTTCCAAAAAGCTTCAACCGCTATCTCTGTAAACTGCGGTCCCGGAACCTTTGGTTTTATCTTCGCGAGGAAATAATAATGTGGGACAAAATTCTTTATTTGGATATCTGTGCAGCGCCGGTCTATATGATTATCTGGTTCGCTACTATTTACAGAAAATTGACCCGAGGCCGTTCCAACATTCTGTACTTGTGGCTTACGGGAGTGGCTTTTGTAACAGTTTTAAGCGAACTTGCTGCCGGGTTTAGCATGCAGTCATTTCCGCTTTCCAAGGACAGGCTGATGTTTGTAACAGCCTGTGAATATGTTTATTTTATCACCAGAAATGCTACCAATACACTTTATATTTTTTATATTTTTTCCATTACCGAAACCTGGTACAGGATCAAAGGTCTCTGGAAAAAAATTCTTCTGGCACTCCCTTACATCGCTATACTAATCTTACTACTTTTTAACAACAAAAAATGGTCTGTTTTTACCGTGTCAGCCGCTAACGGCTACGCCCGGGGCGACGCTATTATTGCACTGTATTTTTTCGCGACTGCCTACATGATTTTTGGCGTATGCTATCTTATTTTTCAAAGACACACTTTGGAGCCGGCTATATGGGGCGCTATTTTTTCCATGTATGTCTTTAATCTGATAGCTGTAATTATTCAGTTTATACATCCGGAGCTTCTGATCGAATGCTATTCCACCAGCATGACCCTGCTGTTTATTGTTTTCTTTGTGCAGCGTCCGGAAAGACTTGTGGATATGAGCACAGGACTGCCGGGATATCGGGCCTTTTGCGAGGAAATCAGAAAGCTTGCCGCAACCGGTCAGGAAGTTAGTCTTGTCATCAGCAATATGTCCAATGCCGAGGAAATGCGTCACTATCTGGGCGAACAAACTTATCTGCAGTTAATTTATGCCATAGAATCTATAGTTGGTTCCTGCCTGAAAAAAGAAAGAGTTTCTTACAGTATTTATTTTGAACAGCCGGGGAATTTTTATTATATTTTTGAAGATATGGATTACAATCCTGTCCAGATTATTTCTGAAGTCAGGAATACAATTAACACCTTTGTGGAAAAGGATATTGAAAGCGGCGCTATTCCCGATTTCAAGGTTGTATCGCTCAATTATCCCGCTGATATTTCCGAACCGGATGAGCTGTTTCGTTTTGGTCATATTTTTGCCAGATTTGCAGATCCTGACAAGATTTTTTCCAGATGTACAACCATTATTTCCCGGCAGGATTACCAGGTTGAAACCCATATTGATGATATTTTAAACAGGGCAATGGATTCTCATGGCGTCAAAATTGTCTATCAGCCGGTGTGGTCTGTCAAAGATAATCGTTTCGTATCCGCTTCCGTCAGGATCAACATTTCTGATGAAATATTTGGCGATATCAAAGAAAGTTTGCTGCTTCGGGCCGCCGAAGAACGGGGCGTGATTATCAGGCTGGGAAATTATGTTTTGGATCAGGCTTTTTCATTTGCAGGAGATGAGGCCTTTAAAAACAGTTCCCTGGATCGCATATGCGTAACTCTTTCCGTTACTCAATGTATGCAGATGGATCTGACTGACAAGATATGGTCCCTTCGTGACAAATACAAAATCCGTCCTGAGACCATCGAATTTTCAATAAGAGAATCTGTCTACAAAAATATCAGCAGCGTTTTTAATGACAATATAATAAAGCTTTCCATGCAGGGATATCGAATAACTCTGGATCGTTACGGAGCCGGTTTCTCTGATATGCAGCACATTCTTTCCATGCCCCTTGCCTCGGTCAAGATTGATAAATATATTCTGGCTACCGCAGCCTCTTCCGAAAAGGGCCGCTCCCTTCTGGAGGGAAGCATTGCCATGATCAAAAATATACCTCTGGAGGTGGCTGCAAAGGGCGTCAATAACAAGGACATGTCCGACATGCTGATTGCCATGGGCGCTGATCTGCTGGAAGGGGATTACTACAGCAAGGCTTTGAGCGGTGATGAACTGTTGAACATCGTTGATTGAAGACAGGTCAGAAATGCGCAAGTAATTTCAATACAGTTCCTGGGACCGTGGGATCGTAATGATGTGTGCCAGACCTTTTTTACTGGTGTATCGTATTTTAACCCTTGAATCATCATATAGTTCATGGTAGGATATAAGTTGTTTTGGAAGGATTAAATTCTTTTTAACATTGTGTTATTGAGAATTGCAAAACCTGTTCATGAGGATTTGCATTCTTGTTGAAAAAAATTATGAAAGGAGAAAACTATGGCTGTAGGTAACCTTAATCTTAGCGTAGAAGACATCATGAAGACCCGCCGCAACGAGGAGCGTCAGTCCGGTGTTGAGAAGGATCATGTGTTGAACAGTATCATTATTGAGCTGGATCACTACGAAGTAACCCGTATTCACAAGGGCGATCTTAAGACCAATGAAGAAATCGCAGTAGTTGGCGAAACTATTAATGATTGCCGTGAAATTGTCAAGTCGTATCTTGGGACTTCGTCCTGATATTTTTTACTGTACTATACACACAAGAAAGGAAGAATAATGAGAACTAAAAAATTCAACAGGCTCTTTGCCTGCATTGCGATCCTTGCTATGCTGGCAGGATTACTGGCTCCTGCCAGTCAGAGTGAGGCAGCAGCTACTACCACCAAGAATGTCAAAGATTTCTATGCCATTCAGGCTGATGTGACTCTTACAGGAACCGGTACGGGGTACCATGCCAAGCTTGCATATGTAGCAAGAGGATCCGCTATTTCGTTTGGCATTCAGCACGACAACTACGCTTCCGCCCCTCATACCGGCAAGGATGAGCTAATGGTGGAGAATGTCTTCAGCAATGATCCCGGCAAACAGGTTTATGATTGGCTGGGTGTCACTCTTGAGCCTGGCAAGACTTATCGTCTGATGCTTTCTCTGGACAAGAAGGGCAAGGCAACTGTATATCTGGATGGTAAGGCATTGAAGACTTATGAGAACAAAGGTCTTGCTTCCAAGAACAGCTCTAATATCAAGGTTATGGCTGCCAATCCCATGGCTCGTGTAGAGGGCTCCGGCCGCAAAAATGGCGACACTATCAATGCTAAGTTTGAGAATGTTTCCATCAAGGAAGGCAAGTATACCAACACTAAGAAATACGAGACCACTAATATGCATGTGACCGGCAACCTCATGTTCCCGTATTTCCTCGCTCAGACAACCAAGGCTAATCCTACTCTTAAGATAAGCAACAAGAAAAGAAATGTTCAGATCACCGGCAGCATCAGCGGACTGGCCGAAGGTCAGGACTGGGACAGCGCTTACGAAGATGTTTCAGGTCTTGTACAGTACATCAGAAATATCAGCTACTTCCCTCCTGAAGGACATGCAGATCATTATTGATGCACTGAATCGTAACAAAACACTTGCACACGATAATTGATTGTGTTAATATACTCCTTGTCGCGCTTGGAAATTGTTCTTTGGCGCGGCAGGATACATCGATGCGTGGCTCAGTTTGGTAGAGCACCACGTTAGGGACGTGGGGGTCGTTTTGAAGAAAACGGCTCAAAATCAAAGTTTTTAGGATTTGAGTCGTTTTTCTTTTTTATCAAGACCAGTTCTAACATAGGCGTTATACAAAATGTTATGATATCAGGGTCACAAAGTCTCAAATCATGCGCTTGCGCTATGATTTGGACCTTTTGACCCTGATATCATTGTATACATAAGCTAGAATTTAGATTTAGACAATTTGAACAAATACAAAGGGGAGATAATAGAGGCCGATCCGTATTATAACCCCTCCCTTCGTGCAGGCAGCCGATGCCGAAACGATACTCCGACAGCCGGAACCCGACAAGGGGCAAGCGTTGTTGTAAATACAACCCCTTGTCAGAACCCTTCTGTCAGCGTGTCGCTCGGCATTGACGGCTACAAGAACGCACGAAAGGAGGGACAATGATACGGATAAGAACAAGATAAAGATAACGCAAATGACAAGGGAAACGACATACTGATGATATACATTGTCAGGCATTGGCTAAAATGGTAATATGTACAGATAAGTAACAACAGAAAGGATCAAGTCCATGAAAAAAAACAAAATATTTTGCCTATGTGCAATACTGATAACAGTAATGATGTCACCAATTGTCTATAGGACTATCGATCATAGTCAGGTTTTTAAAGGAAAAAGAACCATAACGCTAAAGAATTATTATCGATATGTTCAACTGAAAGGCAATACACAAGCTATTAGAAAATTTAATAAAACCACTAAAAATGCAGCCGTAAAAACAATGAAACAAGAGTCGGGAGCGATAGAATATGCTCAGAACGACTGCAATTCCTCATATTCCGGTGATGAAACATATGAGGATTATTGTAATGAAAAGGTGACATATTACACTGGGAACATAATAAGTGTTTATTATATTGCTGAATGGTATGCCGGAGGTGTTGGGAATACCTTTGAATCTGGAGCTACTTATGATATCAAAAACGGAAAGTACCTAAACCTGTTAGATGTAACAAAAGAGAAATCGGAAGCAAAGATTAAAGAAACTCTGAAAAAGAAAATAGAGGCTGAAAATAGAGGTTACGATTCGTCAGAGGTAGATAGTAAAGACATCTCAGAATTTGAGTTCTACATTAATAAAAAGGGTAATGTGATCGTTTGTTTT
>CAJOFQ010000017.1 GCA_905233955.1 uncultured Lachnospiraceae bacterium | reverse complement strand
CAGTCCATATAATCTAAAATATTGGCCATTCTATATCCTTAATTCGTACTTTGTCACATCCATGGTCACATCACCGTCAGCAAAGAAGGATATTCCGTCAGCGGAAATATCGGTGTAAATTGTGGCGGAAAGGACCTTCTCACCATCATTGATAAATATCTCAGAGCTGAAGCGATCCAGGATCAGTCTGTAGGTAATCTCACCATTATTGTGGTTGACATAAGCTCTGCGCTGGTGAATGATAGCCCGCCTGGAGCCTGACGCCTTGCGATCGATCTTAACTGAACCCTCATGAGGCCTGAAGGAAAAGCCTGTATGGAACCGGCTGTCACGAGCAAACCTGATGGCGAATTTACGGTATTCCTTTTTAGGATTGGTGGCCTTGACATGCACTGCCGTCTATTCCAGGCAGCGTAATCTCGGTGTTGTCGACCCTGATGTCCTTGTAGGTGGTTTCCTTGCCGTGAAGGGCGTCAAACTCCCTGACAGGTCTCTGACACAGCAGGCCGTCACGGATAAAAAGCTCCCTTGGCAGGGACATCTGACCATACCAGGGTATGGATTCAGTTCTTAAGTTGCAGGTGTCCCAGTTCTGCATCCATCCCATCATAACCCTTCGTCCATCAGGAGTAAGTATAGTCTGAGGCGCATAAAAATCAATTCCGTAATCCACTGTATGATCCGATTCCCATACAAACTGCTCTGTAGACTCGTCATATGTACCGATGGCATAAAAGGTGCCATTGCCATTGTGATATTCCAGTCCGTCTGGCAGCATATCCTGGGCGCTGCCCAGCAGCACATGTCTGCCGTCAAGCTCGAAAAAGTCAGGACACTCCCACATCATGCCTATCCTGTAATGATTCTTAACAAGGGCATGAGAGTACTCCCAATGAATAGCGTCATCGCTTCTGTACATAAGCATCTGACCGCCGCAGCCCTTGACATCATTGGCAATAAGAGCCCGATAGGTTCCATCCTTGCACTGCCACAGCTTGGGATCCCTGAAAGCATAGGGGCTTCCTCCCTCCGGCAGATCAGCTTCTGTCAGGATGGGGTTGTGCTCGTATTTTTCATAATCCCTGCCATCTCCAAAGGCCAGAGCCTGAACCTGCAGCTCCTTTCGCTCGCCATTTTCATCTGTCTCATATGACATGCCCGTATACATAAGCATCTGACGGCCATCGGGCAGCGTTATGGCGTTGCCTGAATAGCAGCCGTCCTTGTCATAATCCTCGTCAGGCGCCAGGGCTGTAGGCAGGTACTCCCAGTGCAGAAGGTCCTTACTAACGGCGTGACCCCAGTGCATAGGCCCCCAGTGGGAATCGTAAGGGTGGAACTGGTAGAACATATGATACATATCATTATAAACGGAAAATCCGTTAGGATCATTCATCCAGCCCACACGGGCAGACAGGTGGAATGCCGGTCTCTCGTCAACGCTTATCTGCGCTTCCCTCTCCAGCTCGTATTCACGGGCTTCCTGAAGTGCTTTACTCATAATAATCAGTCCTCGTCATTCATGGAATCTTCCAGGGCGTCAACAATAGTCTCAACTACCTTTGTGGCTTGCTCCTGAAGCTCCTTGGGAGCATATGGGAATGTATATGATACATCTGAAGCCTGTATTAATGGCAGATCGTTCATGGAATCGCCTATGCCGTATAATTTGCAATCTCCCATGTGACGGCGGAGTACCTCCACTCCCTTGCCCTTGGAGCATCCCCTGGGGGCAATATCCACTTCAATTACATTACGAAAAGCCTCTACACTGTCTCCAAAGAGCTCGTTAACCTCATCTACTATTGACTGGGCTTCACTCTCGCTTTCTGTGTGGACACTGAACTGATGAACCAGTCCTTCCGGAAGATCATTTATATCTGATATAATGTTATATTTCCCAGGGAAATCATCTATCGTATCAAATACAGTTATAACTCCCTCCAGATCCAATGTAACCCAATAATCGCCGCGGGCTTTTACCTTGTCATAAATCTTAGCGCACACATCATGATCGATACCCCGGCGCTGTATCTCCCGGAATTTGCCGTCTACTATATTAGAACCGCTGGATGTAATGTAAAAATCCGGATCAAACTTATCCTTGATAAAGGGAGTAAGCCCTCCTACCTGTCTGCCTGTGCAAAGGCCAAACAGATGTCCCGCCTTCTGGTACTCCTGTATTTTTTTCACTGATGCAGGCGGAAGCTGCTCATCAGGGGTCTTGCCCTTGTAAAAATAAAGTGTGCCGTCAAAATCGCTTGCAAATACTTTTTTCATGGGTGTCCTTTCTTGGTGCTGCTATACCACAAAGCTGTCCTCTACAGATGCTTCATACTGCCATATCTTAAGTGAGTTGTAATTGGTAATAGTATAATTATGCTCTGCCTCAGTAGGATATATATGGGATGTAAAAGTAGCCTCCCCATCATTAATAAATATTTCTACCGAGCAGCGGTCTATGAATATCTGGAGCTTTTTAAGTACATCCGGCAGGGGAACGCTTAATACCTCTCCCACATTCTCATTGAAGTGCTTGTCCATGCCGGTGCGGTCAACTGTAAGCTCTTTTTTGTCTGAATCATAATGAATGGAAAAACCGCCGCTTCCGTCAGCCTTGGTATACAGCACCAGATCTGTGTCTGTGCCTGTAAATGTAGCCTCCATCTCGCCATATTCCGGAAGCTTACCCTCTGCAGGAATCTCATTTTTGCGAAGAGTACTAATCCCCTCTACCGGTGTCTGTATCAGCCTGTTGCCTGATAACCTAAGCTCCCTTGGAAGGGTCATGCTGCCTTCCCATTCCTCCGGCTCTGTAGGATAGTGATTATCCGGAAGTCCTATCCAGGAAATCAAAATCGCCTTGTCAGGATCGTTGACATTGGCAGCTCCCTGAGCCGCATAAAAATCAAATCCAAAATCCAGATACTGATAATCACTCTCAGGTGTAAATGTAAGCGTATCATAGTCCATGTGGCCTATAAGATAAACATTGTGATTGGTGCTTGATGCGCGGCCCGGAAGTGTGGTGTACTGCGGCGAGAAGATCAGCACATCCTTGCCTGATATATTGACAATGTAAGGACACTCCCACATACCTCCAAAGGCTTCGTATCCGGGTACATTAAGCTGACCTGCAAATACCCATCCCTCCAGCAGATTCTGTGAACGATATACCAGAACAGTGCCCTTTTCATCGAGAGTCTGGGCGCCTATTAAGATATAATAGGTATTATTCTCGGGACGATATACTACCTTAGGATCTCTCTGGTGCTCACTGTAGTCGTCTCTTGGTCCGAAAAGCGGTTCCGGCAGCTTCTGGGGCTTGCCGTCAGCAGAAAGCTTCGCAGCACAGGTGTAAGGCGTTCTAACCCAGTTTTCATCCCTGTGGTTGCCTGTGTAGAAGAAATAAAGCTGGCCATCAGCCGAGATTGCCGAGCCTGAATGCACTCCCTTGTTGTCATAGAATGAGTCGGGCTTTAAGCCTATTCCCTCATTAGTCCAATGCACCAGATCCTTGGATGTAACATGGTACCAGTATTTTAACCCGTGTACTGCTCCCCAGGGCGTCCATTGATAAAACAGATGCCATTTGCCCTCGTGGAACACAAAACCATTGGGATCGCTGGACAATCCCGTAACAGGCTGTACATGGAACTTCTGCCTGTAAACTGACTTTTTGATCCTCTCGTGGAGA
Source organism: uncultured Lachnospiraceae bacterium (assembly GCA_905233955.1). GTDB lineage: Bacteria > Bacillota > Clostridia > Lachnospirales > Lachnospiraceae > RGIG4930. Next base: position 22,255 of record CAJOFQ010000017.1, on the reverse strand, counting down.
TCGCGTATCTCCTCCGCGTCATTTAAAACTCTGTAACGCTCCTCCAATGTCCATTCTTTCATACCATTCCCCCTTTTTGACTTTGTTACTACTTATGCTATAATGACCCATTATGGAAAAAAACAATCTTACTCAATACCGCGAAGGTCTCCACGATGGCATCCCCATCGGACTGGGATATTTTGCGGTGAGCTTTACATTCGGTATTGCTGCCGTTGACGGCGGTATGAAGGTTCTTAACGCTGTGCTCATATCCGCATCCAACCTGACCTCAGCAGGTCAGTTTGCCGCACTTGATATTATATTTGGCGACGGAAGCCTGTTGGAGCTGGCACTGACTCAGCTTATTATCAACTTAAGATACTGCCTGATGTCATTTACCCTTGCGCAGAAAATAGACGACGGCGGTAATATCGCCCACAGGTTCCTGGTAGCCTTCGGTGTGACCGATGAGATATTCGGTATATCCTCATCCCGATCCGGCAGCCTGTCTCCCTATTATTCTTACGGGGCCATGACCTGCGCCATTCCGGGATGGACCCTTGGTACCCTGTTTGGAGCAGTGCTTGGCAATATACTCCCTGACAGCTTTATGAGCGCCCTGTCTGTGGCTATTTATGGAATGTTTCTGGCTATAATAATACCTCCTGCCAGAAAGGATAATACCATAGCCATGGTGGTTCTTGGGGCAATGGGATTATCCGCGCTCTTTAGATACGCGCCGCTTTTGTCTAACATTTCCTCCGGTATGGTAATAATAATTGTAACGGTTCTTGTGGCAGGCGCTGCTGCCTGGCTTAGTCCCATATCCCAGGAAGAAGAATCTTAAGGAGCTTAAAATGACTCATTCAATATACACTTATATTTTTGTAATGGCAGCAGTTACTTATCTGATACGCATGCTGCCCCTGGTATTACTCAAGAAAAAAATCCGTTCCCTGTGGATCAGGTCATTTTTACACTATGTTCCCTTCGCCTGCCTGGCTGCCATGACCTTCCCCGCTATTCTCTACGGCCCCAACTACCTTATTGGGGGAATCGTCGGGCTTATTGCTGCCCTCATTTTGTCCTTCTTCAACCGTGACCTGGTCACTGTGGCCTTCATCGCCTGCTGCGCTGTCTTCATAGCTGAAAGGCTTGTTGACTGGCTGTGACAGGCAGTATCGCCTGCACAGATAGTATTTGGAAAAAGCGCTCCTCTGAAGAGCTTCCATCGAAAGTGCCTGGAATATAAAGGATGGAAGAAGCTCGTCGTATTTTACCTCTAAAAGGTGCATCCCCCTGGCAAGCACCGGCCTTACAGTAATCCTGTCATCAAAAAATCTGTCAAAATCCATTGATGAACTGATATTGCGATCCAGGGTAATTCTTACATTGCCTATGGGATACACATAGGGTATCCTGTCATATTCTGTGATAACGGAAGGACTAAATGCCCTTGTTCTGGCTATTATCAGAAACTCCTTAAGGGGCCATTTGTCACTTGCAAAGTTATAATCACCGTGTATCAGCTTCAGAGCTTCTGTTTTCTCCAAAAGGCAGCGTTCCTTGCGGGTCATGCCCTTAACTTTTTGCTTTTTTTCCAGAAATATTTTATCCGAAGAGTGATTATATATCCTGATACGCCACTTTTGGCGAGGATCGTTGCCATTCTCGTTCTCATAGTAGCAGCTCAAATGACAGTCATCAAAATACAGGCTGGTTATACGATATTCCTTCCTGCCTGTGCCGGAGGCGTTAGCATCCGAGCTTAAAATGGCATTCATCCGAAGCTCCAGCGTGGCTATCTGCTGGCTGCTAACCAGATATTTCCATTCGTGACGAAACTTAAGCATCAGAATACCGCTTCCCCGTCATGCTCCAAAAGTGAGGCTGACTCTATGGATTTGATCTTGATAAGCTCTTTTACTATGCTGCCTCCCTCGCTGGTCCTTAGCTCAACAGTCATATTCACCCCGGTCTTGGTCAGATTGCGGGCTTTGATGTTGAAGGATGTACTGTGCCGGTCCACGATCCTCATGATTTTTTCTTCGATATTATCATCATCGCCTAATGCGTTCACCACCAGAAGCATGGGAGCCTTCGCCTGGGGTATCCTGTCCAGCCCAAAAAGAATCCCTGACAGCACCACTGACAGTATTACGGCGTATTCCGCATGTCCTGCGCCGCATATTATGCCTATACTTATGGACCAGAACAAAAACATCAGATCCACAGGATCCTTGATAGCAGTACGAAACCTGACGATAGAAAGAGCACCAACCATACCCAGTGATACCATAATGCTGGAGTGTATAGTAAGGATGATCGCACATGTAATAACACAAACTCCTGCCAGTGAGATATTAAAATGCCTGGAATAAAAGGTCTGGCGCGTCATCAGCCTGTACACAAAAAATATGTATATCGCCAGAAGTGTAGAAAAGAATATCGCCAGAACAACATCCTGAACCGATATTGACGCATCGCTCCATCCCTCCAGAAAAGAGCGTTTAAAAACATCCTGAAAAGTCATTCGTCTCCTCCGAGTTCTTGCTCTGAAATGCTATCAGAGCCTGTCAGGACATCCCCCACATCCTGGTCTTTTAAATAAAGATAAATATCCCCCTGCGGAACAAAGCTTTGTGTATATTCTTCTCCGCTTTTTCTGTCATACCATACAGGATCTGTTATTCCATAATATCCGGCATCAGGGAAAAGTGTAAACTCTTCACCCTCTTTTACCTCGTACTCCCTGATCTTGCCTCCAACAGACGGTTCTATACCCACTATGTAATATTTATCGCCATTCAGCCATTTATCATCCATCTGGGATATTCGATCATCTATATATGAACTCATACCATCAATGGCATCCTGGTAGCTGTCGGGTGTATATCCCACCGGCGGAACAAAGGGCTGCCAGCGGATATAATTATTGATGGAAGCCTGCCTGATCTTTTTTTCTTCTTTATCAAACTTGCCGTCACGCAAATTAGCAAGCTTGGGACGAAGCTTTGACTTGTAAAGCTGCTCTACGCGATTCTTGAAATCCTCTTTTGTAAGCAAAGCCTTGTAATAAGGCGTATATACATCCCTGCGGCGATACTCGGCAGCCGCTGCAAACAGGTACGGGCTTCCGTCAGGCTCCTGCATAAAAGCCTTGTCATAATCCCAGACCGGTCCTCCGTAAAAGATATACTGATCCCCCTGCTGCCTGCCATACAAGTAGCTGCTGATCTTGTTGGCATCATAATTGCCGGAAAACTCATCCAAAAGATATCTAAGGACCCATGAATCCAGATCTATATGGGATAAATATTCATCGTCCTCGTCAAAAAAGCTGTCCTCCATGGCTTGAATACGCCTGCCCAGATCAAAAAGCTCCACGCTGCTGAGGGCTTCGGGATATTCAATTTCCATGGCTACTTTTTTATCTGTGATATATTCCTGATCCCTGTCCCGTTTCAGCGTCTCCTGGGTCAGCAGACAGTCCGTATCCGTAGGAACGCGGTTCTCCTTGACTTCTATTTTCTCAGTCAGATAATACAGACCGTTGTATGCACCGTTAAAATATACTTCTGCAAATTCCCCAACCGGTGACCACTCTTTATAAAGCTTTGCTGCCAGATCCAAAACTATTTTGTTTTTAAGGTTAGTGGCGTCATAGGCATTGGCCAGAAGCAGCCATTTTTTGGAGCTTGCCATTCCAAGAATGCTCGCCGCCTTGTCAAGCTTGATCTGGTAAGGCTTCTTGTCAGCTAACCAGGTGGAGTTGCCGCGCCCCCTGATCTTGGCTGAAAGCTCGGTGCCTATCCTGCTTCCTTCTTCATCAAAGAGGCTAAGAACTATTTTTTCTTCCCGTTCCTTGTCATCGTCAGAAAAAAAATCCTCCTTTTTGCAGGAGATAAATATCGATGGAACATTCTTAGAGCGCTTAAACTCTATAGTTCCCTGAAACTTTGAGGCCCGCAAAACAAGGTCGTATTGTCTGTCAAATTCCAGCTCGCCAAGATTATCATTCTTATGGATCAGATGAGCATCTATAACTACAGCACCCGCTACAGAGGGTGAAAGGGAAACATCCTGCATAGACGAAAAAGACGGCAAAAATACTATATATTCATCCTTCTTTTTCTTCCAGGCAGCAATCTGATGGGAGTTTTGATTATGCTCTATGGTAAATTCCAAATCTTCTGCTGCGGCCGCCTCAGTCCTGGACCTGTCATCTACAATCCATCCGTATACCGCAATAATCACAAGACACAGGGCCATAGCCGCTGTAACAAGCCAATAGCCACCTGGCAGTGAAAGCTTAGTTTTAAAATGCCCCGGCCAGGTCATACGCTTTCTACCGAAGGCTCACCCATAAAAACAAGCTTAAGTGCTATGGGTGTAATTAATGTTGTAGCTATTACCACTATGATGATCGGCGCAAAAAGCTTCTGAGAAACCAGACCTAACTGCCTGCCCTTCTCTGCTATTATAAGAGCAACCTCACCACGGGATACCATCCCCACGCCTATCTGAAGAGCCTTTTTGGGTTCAAACCGGCAAACCAGTGCTCCAAAGCCGCATCCTACTATCTTAGTTATTATAGCCACGCCCACCAGAATCAAAGCAAATGCCCAGTATGCCGGACTCATGCCTCCTATGGTGACCTTAATACCTATACAGGCAAAAAATATGGCGCCAAAAAACATATTGATGACATTTGACGCTTTGACATCTATATAAGGAGCAACACCGGTCTGAGCCAGCATAAGCCCCGCAAAATAAGCTCCTGTAATATCAGTTATTCCAAACAGTTCCTCAGAGAGGAATGACAGCAAAAAGGCCAGTGCAAAGGAAAAGATTGCTGAGCGCCTCAGCCCTGCCCATTCACTGAAGACCCACTCCATCTGTTTGATAACGAACCAGAAGCAGCCGATCATAACAGCATACACCAGAATATCTATTACTATCCTGCTAATCCCCTGGGAAGGATCCTTCATACTGGATACTATGGTAAGCACAATGATACCTAAAATATCATCTATTACAGCCGCACCAAGTATGGTGGTACCTACCTTTCCTGACAGATGCCCTAATTCCTTCAGGGTCTGGACTGTGATACTGACAGATGTCGCTGTAAGAACCACGCCCACAAAAAGACAGTTGACAAGCTGGTTGTAATCACCAATATCCATGTGAAAATACCATGAATATGTAAAAAGTCCTCCTATCAGAGGAACTATGACTCCCAAAACCGCCACGACGAAGGAAGCCAGAAGATTCTTCTTCATCTCGTCGATATCGGTGGTAAGACCTGCGTCAAACATCAAAAAGATCACGCCAAATTCCGCCGTGAACTCCAGAAACACACCGTTATCACCGCTCATGGTAATAAGGTTAAGACAGGACGGTCCTATCAATATTCCCGCAATCAGATATCCTACTACCTCAGGTAATCCGAACTTGCGGACAAACAGTCCGATGCTCTTAGTGGCAGCAAGTATGATTGTAACCCAGAGTAAAAATGTGTAACTCATAATCTAAAAAGCCTCTCACAGAGTTCGATTCGCTCCGGCGAAGGGTCGGAGTTGGAAAAAGTCACTCTACCCATAGTGTCAGCTTCCGTCCGGAGTAATCCGGTTGCTTTTAGCATTCGCCTAAGCTGTCTGGCTGTTCCTGCTCCCCCATCGTAGACTGATACTCCCTCACCAAGCACACGCTTGATTACCGGAAGTACAAAGGGATAATGTGTACAGCCTAAAACCACCGCCTGAACCCTGTCATCTGTATAGGGTTCCAGCAGATTGCGCAAAAAATTCTCCACATCAGAAGAGTCAATACTGCCTGCCTCTACATACTCCATCAGCCCGGGGCATGACAGCGGGATAATGTTGGCATTATCCTTGTATTTGGACAAAAGCTTCTGGAACTTGTCCTCGCGAATGGTCATGGGAGTAGCCATAACCAGTATATTCTCTCCCGGATGTTCAATTGATGCCGGCTTGATGGCAGGCTCAATACCAACCAGGGGAAGCCTGGGATATGCACGGCGCAATGAGGCAACTGCCGCCGATGTGGCTGTGTTGCATGCAATGGCAATTGCCTTGGCGCCATCCTTTAAAAACTTGTCAACTATATCAAACACCAGTGCACGAACATCCTCCGTAGTTCTGGTGCCGTATGGAGCGTGCAGCGAATCTCCAAAATAATGAAAATCCTCCTGCGGCATAAGGGCTGTCATCTCCCTTAGAACACTTATGCCTCCAACTCCGGAGTCCATCACTCCTATAAAATCTCTGTCCATATCACATATGAGCAAAACGGGCTGCGCTGGCTGAAAGCTGATCAGCTACCCTGTTATTCTCATCCATAGCTTCGCTTATACCGTTAATCTCGCTGACGATCTCTGTGGAGTTCTCAGCCGACATTCCAATAGCAGAGGTGGATTCCTGAACGGAGCTTACTATTGTACTTACTCCATCAGCCATCTCATCCATAATGTCGCTTAAGTTGTCAGCCTTGGCCTTGAAGCTGTCAAGCATCTCCTCAATGACCTCAGCGGTGTTCTCGTATTTCTCTCCGGTCTCAACAAAGGCATCATAATCCGAAAGTACAGTAGTATTGATAAACTCCATAACTCCCATAGCATTCTCAGACAATGTATGAACTGCCTTTGTAACATCCTCGGAAATAAGCTGGATATTACCTGCGGTATCACGGGAATTGGCCGCAAGCTCTGATATTTCTTCTGCAACAACCGCAAAGCCCTTGCCGGCTTCTCCTGCCCTGGCTGCCTCTATGGAAGCATTAAGAGCAAGAAGGTTGGTCTGTGAAGCAATGGAAAGTATCTCGTTAGTAAGATCACCAATCTGTTTAACCTTTTCGGAATCCTTGACAGATTCTCCAAGCACTGCGGAAAGCTCCTGCATACGAGCTCCTGTGGTGTCTTTCTTCTTGCCGGCTTCCTGCTTAATAGCATCAGCCTCGTGCTGGATATCCTTCGCCCTTCCGGCGCCCTGTCTGGCTTCCTCGTCGATCTCCTTAACAGCGCCTCTTACATCATCCAGCTTGTCATTGATAACCGAAGCTGTGGTGGAAACATTCTCCATGCTGGCGGAAAGCTCCTCAAGAGCAGCTGAAGTGTTGGTAACTGAATCGCTGGCCTTTTGAATCTTGCTGGTAATGGCTGATGAAGAATCACCCAGAACTACTGTGCCATCCTTGACTTCTCTTAATATCTCCTGAAGGTTCTCTATGAACTCATTGACACCCTGTATGATAAAATACAGCTCTGTCTCGGAACGGGTGTTGATCCTGGCGGTAAGGTCTCCCTTGCCAGCTTTGATCTTGTCGATCATCACCTGAATCTCTGCTGATGCAGATGAGATCTTCTTGTTGATACGCAGATATGTAAGGACTACATTGCAGACCAAAGCTATTACAAACAGTATCATAACTATGATAACCTTGCGCATAGCCTGGTGCTCACGCTGCTGCATGGCTCCTTCGATTCCGCTTATGGCACTGTCAAGAGCCGCATCCATGGATGAAATCTGGCTGTCAACAGCTTCAATGCCTGCCTCGACATCATCAGTCATACCCTCTGTTTTGTCATATTCACGGGCAGCGGCAGCATCGTAAACCTTTTGTACTGCTGCGATATAATCATCCATAGCGGAGTGGAGGTTCTGGGCCTGGCTGTAGGCATCGCTAAGCCCCATCCTGCTCAAAAGATCCTCCATACTTGTAAGACTGCTGTTAATTGTATCGGCATATCCATTCTGGGAATTCTGCCAATCGTCAACCTCCGCCTTGGACATATTCTCGGCACTTATTGAAACAACCATGGCGTCACCGTACATCTCCTGAACGCTTTCCTTGGCTTCTCCCTCATATTTCAGAACTTCCGCAATATTATAGCTGATACTTGAAGCCTGCTGGGTCATTCCGCTTAAGGATGTGGCAACGATCACCGCCGTTATCACAAACATCAACAGCATTCCCAAATTCAAAGCCAGAGTCTGAAAACGCAGTGACTTCAAAAATGTAGGATTAAGTCCCTCGGCGCTTTCGGTTGTTTTTTTCTTCATTACTGCCTCTCTTCTCTAATACACTATTTTTTTCTGACTCATCATCATTACGACAAAATCGGCTTGCAGGCCTCTGCCAGCTTGTCCTTCTTGGCCTGGGCCTCATCGAGATCCTTACCCTTGGTGGTAAAGTAAGTCTTGATCTTGGGCTCGGTTCCGGAAGGCCTTACTATGGCTGTGGAGCCATCCTCCAATTCGTATATGAGCACATTAGCCTTGGGAAGTCCTGTCTCCTCAGGCTTGCTGTAATCAATTGTCTTAGTAACGGCGATTCCCGCAAAATCCTTCGGAGGATTATCACGAAGTCCCTTCATGATGGATGCCATCTTGTCCATACCCGTAAGTCCCGGGAACTCGAATGAGTCAACCTTGTTCAGATAGCGTCCGTACTGGGAATATATCTCCTCAAGGCGCTGCTTGATAGATGAGCCTATGCTGCGGTAGTATGCGGCCATCTCACAGATCATCATGGAGCCGATAACAGCATCCTTGTCGCGTACATAAGGTCCTGCCAGATATCCATAGCTTTCTTCAAATCCGAAGATAAAGCGGTCTACTTCACCGGCATCCTCAAGCTTGGCAATCTGATCGCCAATCCACTTGAAGCCTGTAAGAACATGCCTTAGCTCAACTCCATAATGCTCGGCAACAGCGTCAGCCAGCGGAGTGGATACGATTGACATTACAGCCACGGGATTCTCAGGCATTGTGCCCTTCTCGATGCGTCCTGCACAGATGTAGTCCAACAGCAGTACGCCCATCTCATTGCCTGATACCAGCTCATAGCTGCCATCGGGACACTTCATAGCTATACCTACACGGTCTGCGTCAGGATCGGTAGCAAGCATAAGGTCTGCTCCGGTCTCCTTGGCAAGCTCCAGGCCCAGCTTAAGAGCGTCATAAATCTCCGGATTAGGATATGAGCAGGTGGTAAAGTAGCCATTGGGATATTCCTGCTCGGGAACGATGGTGATATCTGTGATACCCATATCGTTTAAAACCTTGGTTACAGGGATAAGTCCTGTACCGTTAAGCGGTGAATATACAAGCTTCAGCCCGGATGTTTTGGCAAGGCCGGGGCGTACCTGTCTGGCTTCAATCGCCTCGTAGAAAGCCTTCTTGCAATCATCCCCCACAAAGCGGATCAAGCCCTTTTCTACGCCTTCTGCAAAGGACATCCTCTTAGCTCCGGTCAAGACATCGGTCTTCTGGATCTCGTCATAAACTATTGCAGCAGCATCGTCGGTCATCTGGCAGCCGTCAGGGCCGTAAGCCTTATAGCCGTTATACTTGGCAGGATTGTGGGACGCAGTAACCATGATACCGGCATTGCATTTATAATATCTGGTAGCAAATGACAGCGCGGGAACCGGCATAAGAGCGTCATATATGCGGACATTAATGCCGTTAGCTGCCAATACTCCTGCCGCTTCCTTAGAGAAAATATCGCTCTTCAAACGGCTGTCATAGGCAATCGCAACTGTCTGATTGCCGCCCTGAGTCAGAACCCAGTTGGCCAACCCTTGTGTAGCCTGTCTGACAACCCATACATTCATGCGGTTAGTGCCGGCTCCAAGGGTGCCGCGAAGTCCGGCAGTACCGAACTGCAAAGAAACCGCAAAACGATCCTTAATCTCATCATCATTGTCCTTTACCGAAAAAAGCTCCGGTAAAAGATCCGGATCCTCCAGGTCAAATCCCAGCCAGCGTTCGTATTCCTCTTTATACATGCTTCTCCTCCTTTTTATGCGGCTCCTCCCCCGAAGCCATTAATGAACACATATTTCAAATAATTCTAGCACAATTGAGTTATTGGGACAAGGAAATTGTATTAAAAAAGGACTCTTTTCCCACAAAACAAAAAAGCGGCTTCCGTAACTCGGAAACCGCTTAAATTAAGGCTTTACAGCAGGGCACGGGAGTCGAACCCGCCTCCTCAGCTTGGGAAGCTGATATACTACCGATGTACTAGCCCTGCAATCCTCGTTTCACACAAGTAGAAATCTTATATCAGTCGAATTATTTTGTCAAGTGCCGGAGACTGGCGTGCGCGTGCCGGCAATCCGCGTGCCAGCACACTAGGGTATGCGGCTTCCATGGCAGGTATAGTATATAACCTGCCTGGATTCGGCGAGCTTATTTAGAAGCTCCATTGCGCATTTTGTCCGCTCCTCGTCCAGATTCGTAAATGGATCGTCCAGTATCAAAAAGGGTTCTTCCTTGTGATATAAGACATCAATAAGCGCTAGTCTGGCGCATACAAATACCAGATCCTGATATCCGCTGCTTAAGTATTCAGATTCCTTGCTGCTGCCGTGATAGGTAAGCCTGACCCTTAGATCCATATCCAGGGTAAAATCCCTTACAGACGGTGCAATATCTGTCCTGTCAGCACCTATCATTCCAAGATACTTCCACAACCCCTTTCTCAAAGGTCCCATATATCTTGTTAAAAACGCTTCCCTGGCGCGGGTAAGATACATTATAGTGCTGTCATATAGCTGCGCCTTTTTTTTGAAGGCTTCCTCCTGCTCTATCAGCGCATCCAGCTTCTCAGAATTCTCTTCGATAAGCTCCATCTGATCAGAAAGGCTGTTTGAGAGCTCCTCAGCCTTTAAAAGCTGGCTGTTTAATTCGGCAATTTCGGCGTCAGTCCGGCTTTCTTCCTGTTGAAGCGCCACTACAGACCTGGTATCCTCGTCAACATTGTGATTTTTTTCAAATTCCCTAAGCTCGGCATTGAGCCTGGAAAGCTGCTCATCTGTGGTGTGAAAATAGTCCAGCTTCTTTCTGATCTCAAGTAGTTGCTGCTTGACAGAAGCTTCCCTGGTAGGATAAAGCCTCAAAAAATCCTCTATAGCTTCAAGAGTCTCGTCCATTTCAAGCTTTAATTCGTCATATTCTTCCCTGGCAGATTTATAGTCAAAAAACGCCTTGCTATCCTCCTGAATCCTCTGAATAAGCTGTTTTTCCAGATGCTCCTCATACAGATCCATGCCGTAAGCCGATGCGTAAGGGGTAAGCTCCGTGTAAAGCTCTATCTGAAGTGCGGAAAGCTCTTCCAGGGTCTCAGAGTTCTCGGATAATATCTTTTCCTCCTGGGCTAAAAGCTGCTCGAATAATTCCTTTTTCCTCTGAATCTCTCCAATCATCTGAAGATAAGAATCAGATGGAGATACCAAAAAGCCTGACAAAAAATCCCTGCATAAATCCTTTTGCCTGTTGCGTTCTTTCGTTTTGGCGGTAAGCATGGTATGAATTTCCTGTGCAGCCTGAGACAGGGTGCTCAGCCTTTGTTCCTCTTCTCTTCTGCGGCGGCGGGTGTCAAATACTACCATAACCCCGATAAATACAGCCAAAACCGCGCAAATTGCTGCAAGCAACAGCCCGTTTGTTCCACCTAAAAACAGAATAAATGCTCCGGCCCCTCCAAGCAGTACAACCATTGCCACAATCCAATACAGCACTCCCCTTGGTTCTCCTTTTTCGTGAACCCTCTCCTGCTGCACTGACGCCTTGGTCCTGGCATCCCTGTACTGTTCTTCCAGGGCATCCACCTGTCCCTGGAGCTGGGCCAGAAGCGCCGCGTCCGCCATTGCGCCCTCAAGTTCCTCCATGTCAGGATTGTTCCTGGCAAAATAAACGGACAGATCAGCTAGCTGTTCCTTCTCATCGTCAGATAGCCTGGTATGTTCTCCCTTCATTCTGAGTGCCAGTATCCGGTCTGCCTTATTCTCCCACTGCACTCTCTTCTCATCGCTTATTTCATTACCCTCAAACAGCTCAGATAATCTGGCCCGCTTCTCAACCGGCGGCATAGAAAGCCTCAGAGCCTCCATCCGCTTATCGCAAATAGCAAGCTGCTTTTCCAGCTCATCCATACTGTCAAGTACAGTCCGATCTGGCAATCCATTATGAAAAAAAGCCCTGGATTCTTCAAATTCCTCCTCCAGGGAGTCATAGGTCTGCTTTTTGGTCCTGTATGCTCCTAATTCACGCTCTCTTTTGCTCTGAATTGCAATCTGCTTTTGAAGCATAAGTTTTGAGGCTTTAAGCTCCTTTAGCTGATGCCGCTTCTCTTCAAGCACATCCTGCTGTTTTTCAAAAGCATCCGCTACCGCCGGAAGCTCCTCTATATACTCCCTGCACTCACGAATTTTCTGCCTTATGGCCACCAGGCGCCCCGGGTTGACCTTGGAATTTCTGGTATAGGATCTTTTGGCTTCCTCAAGCCGCTTTATTGCCATGTCAAAATGATTAATATCATCCTGAGCCATGGTAAGGTCTCCCATCTTGGCGTTAAGGGAATCAGTCATGGCAGTTTGAAGATTATTTTGCGGAATAAATACGCTCTTTTCGAAGGACTCACGATCTACCTGGAAAAGCTCCTCACCAATGGCTGAGGAATAGTCCCCGCTTTTTAACCCTGTGGATTGATCAAACAGTTCAAAGGTATCCTCAGTATCCTTCCTTCCAAAGGTTCGCTCTATCCTGTATGTGCGATCCCCCACAGAAAAGATCAGACTGCCCCCGAATGTTCCTCCATCCCAGGGTCTGTAATGCTCTCTCTCTGACAGAGTTCTCTTACGGCTGTATTCCATACCAAAGAACATGGCCTTCAGGAAAACAGAAAAGGTAGTCTTGCCCCATCCATTTTCTTCTAATACAGTGTTAAGTCCATTTTTAAAATCTATATTTAATTCATGCAGCCTTCCAAATCCGGCAATCTCACATGAGTGTAATATCAAATCAGTCCACCTCTTCACCCAGAATAGCCTTCATCCCTGTCTCTATAATCATCGCTCTTTCATCCTCTGACATATCTTCCTGCTGCATCAGCCTTACAAATTCCCCTTTTAAGGAGCGGTCCTCGGCAAAGCTTTCATAGTCTATTCTGGTATTAGTTCTATCATAAACCTTAAAGAAATAAAATTCTCTTTTAAAAATATTGGCTATTCTGTCGCAATCTACATCAAAATCCATTTCAGTGTAGCCATTTAAAATTACTTTTAATAAATCGCCACCATCTACACTCTTTGTATTTTCTCTTATGGAATCAATAATATCAGGCATATTCATATCTTCCTGAACAGTTATAGATATTTCGTTAAGCTTTCTTTTAGCAAATGGCACGAACTTGTGATCAACTTCTCCCGTCTCCTCGTCAATATCGAGTAACACAAATCCCTTTTCACCGCATTCATCAAAGCCTCTTCCCTCCAGACATCCCGGATAGCAGTATATTCCTCTGTCATCCAAACGGCCGCACTTATAGGAGTGTATATGACCAAGAGCCAGATAATCAATGTATTTGTTTCGGAATAATGGAAGCTGTATAATGTGAGTCCTGTCACTGCCTGAATAATCAGATTCCTGTCCGTGAAGGGTTACAATGTTAATTTTTGATTCATCAAGAATGAGATTGACGGAAATCGTCTTGAAATTATCATCGGACAGCTCTCTGCCGGATATGACTACCCTGCCATATTCATATGATATCCACTTGTCCTTTGAAAAAAGCTTGAGATTGGAAGGAACATCGCCCTCTTCCACATCGCTTAGAAAATCAGTTCTGTCATGGTTGCCCAAAAGATACAGAAAATCTATATCCGGGTGGGTAATTATTTCGTCGAGTACCCGGCGTTTTGCGCCTTTTCTTATATGGACCTTGTCAAAAAGATCCCCTGCTATTAAAATCACAGACACATTGCCAGCGGCAGCATATTCTACCATATTGGAGAAAGTATCCAGAAGCTCCCCCCGCCTTATTTTTGCCGCGTCTGAATCAAGATTGCTCTCCAGCTTGGAATCCAAATGGAGATCTGCAGTGTGTATTATCCTCATCCTGTTAAACCTCCATTTATGATACCGGCGCAAAGCGCGAAACAATCCGCAGGTATCATTTTGCGCTAAAACCATTCATGCGGCACGCAAGGAACTGTTCCTAAGCCCTGTGCCTCAGCACAACCGCTGTGTATGGCGCAAGGTTGAGGTTAAGCCTGCCTCCTTCTACAGTTCGCTTTACCGGCATTATGGAGTAGGCCATCTCATAGGTTACAAGGATCTGCTCCATCGTACAATTGGAAGGGACGCTGGCCCTCCACACCTGGAGGGTAACATCTATATCATAACCGCCGCTGTTTAAGGCAACAACTATCTGCTCCTCTGAGTTAAATCTGGCGTAGCATACCAGATTGCGCCCTGTCTCCAGGAATATAAATGAGCCCTTTCGAAGAGCCTCGCTCTTGCGGTGCATGAATATTACATCCCTGTGAAAATCGATCAGATCAAAATCCTCATGTCCCCACGGGTAGGTTCGTCTGTTGTCAGGATCGGTAAAGCCGACCTGTCCTGCCTCATCCGCGTAATAGACCGTAGGCGCTCCGGGCCAGGTGAACTGCATCACTACAGCTTCCTTGAAAATAGCCTTGCTAATGCCTTCTCCGGCTGCCTCCGAGCCAAGCTTTCCCACACGGCCAACCTTGTGATTGGTTCGAGTCAAAAACCTGGAATGATCATGATTGGACAATTCATTCATGGAGCAATGCAGCGATGGCGTCATAAACGCGGTCATACAGTGACGCATTGTCATCTCGAAGCGCTTGCCGTCACCTAAAGCATCTCCCTCATATCTGTCAGAATGCTTCTCCATTCCAGTTAAGAAAAATGATACCGGCTCCATAAATGCATCGTAGTTCATTATGGTATCCCACTGTGAGCCTGAAAGCCAGCTTCTGGCATCCCCATAGTGCTCAGCCAGTATCACAGCATCGGGATTAGCGGTTTTCACAGCTTTTCTAAATTCACTCCAGAACCTGTGATTATACTCTTCGGAATGCCCCAGATCCGCCGCCACATCCAGTCTCCAGCCATCACAGTTATACGGAGGGGAAACCCATTTGACAGCAACCTTAAGGATATAATCATGGAGCTTGTCACTCTCTTCGTAATTGAGCTTGGGAAGGGTATCATGCCCCCACCAGCCGTCATAGGAATTATTATAAGGCCAGTGTCCGCCCTCGTAAAAATGGAAAAAATCATGGTAGGGACTATCCTCTGCCACATAGGCACCCTTGGGATAATCGGGCACATCCTCATATATCCTCTCACGATCCAGCCATTTGTTAAAGGATCCGCAGTGATTAAACACACCATCCAGAATAACCTTTATGCCATTAGCATGTGCCTCAGCCACAAAATCTGCAAAAAACCTGTTGGAAGCTTCAAGGTTGTCCTTGTGAGTAACACGCTCGATAAATCTGGTGGCGTTACGGTTGTTATTATCATCAGGGGCCAAAACATCGCCATTATCCCTGACAATTCTGGCGTAATGAGGATCTATATAGTCATAGTCCTGAGTGTCATATTTGTGATTTGACGGAGAAACAAAGATAGGATTGAAATATATAACCTCTATGCCCAGGCTCTTAAGGTAGTTAAGCTTCTGCCTGACACCCTCAAGATCCCCTCCATAGAACTCTGTAACATCAAACTCCCTGGGGTAACGATCCCACTCGGAAACATGATGCACATGGCCCGATATATAGAAGTATTCATCGTCTAATACATCATTAGTGTCGTCTTTTTTACAGAAACGATCCACTAAAATCTGATACATGACAGCGCCCTTGGCCCAGTCCGGAGTCTTGAAGCCCGGACAGATATTGAACCGGTACTGGGGACGAATATCATCAGTAACCCCAAAGCGGTCATAATACACTATCTCAGGGCCGCTTTTAAGCTCAAAATAATATGAAAACGACTCCTCGCCCATTCGAACAGAAGTCTGATAATAGTCAAAATGCTCGTCTGTGCCAAACCTTAGCATAACAACCCGATCATCCTCGGCTGCACGAAGACAGGCATATTCTATATCATCTTTGCCGGTTCTAAGAATGATCTTGACATACTGCCCAATCTCAGGCTCAGCCGGTATGCGGTATTCTGATGTCCCATCCGAAAAAATCGCTTCTCGATTCATAAAAAGTCCCTTCAACATCTGAGAAAATGTAGTAGTGATACCTTACATATCCTCGACCCGAACCCCCTCAGATGCCAATACATCCTCTCCTTTTTCGAAGTGCATATCACCAAATAATGCTTCAAATTCGGCTCTGCCGATTTTTTCCTTTTCTAATAGCAGCGCAGCACACTTGTGGAGCACATCCTCATGGGCTCCTATTAATTCCTTTGCCTTATTATAGCACTCCTCTATGATGCGCTTGACCTCACGGTCAATAGTGGAAGCCACATCCTCGCCATATCCCCTTACATGACCGTAATCCCTGCCTAAAAAGACCTCTTCCTCATCAGCGGAGTAAGATATAGGCCCGATCTCCGAGGAAAAACCGTATTTGACCACCATCTCCCGTGCTGCCTTGGTGGCTTTTTTAAGGTCACTGGATGCCCCGGTGGTGACATCATCGAGGATCAGCTCCTCTGCCACACGCCCGCCGAGTGATACCACAATATCCTGCATCATCTTGCCCCGGGTATTAAACATATCATCATTCTCAGGCAAAGGCATTGTATAGCCTGCAGCGCCCATACCTGTAGGAATAATGGAAACCGAATACACAGGTCCCACATCCGGAAGGACATGGAAAAGTATAGCGTGTCCGGCCTCGTGGTAGGCTGTGATGCGCTTTTCCTTGTCTGATATGATCTTACTCTTCTTCTCGGTTCCAATACCCACCTTGACAAAGGACTGGCGGATATCAGACTGCTCTATGAAATGACGGTTCTCCTTGGCAGTTTTAATGGCTGCCTCGTTCAGAAGGTTCTCCAGGTCAGCCCCTGTAAAACCGGCAGTAGTCTGTGCCACCTGATGCAGATCCACATCGTCGGACAGACGCTTGTTCTTGGCATGGACATTCAAAATCTCTTCCCGTCCATTGACATCGGGCCTTCCCACAAATACCTTACGGTCAAAACGCCCGGGTCTCATAATGGCAGGATCCAAAATATCCACACGGTTAGTGGCTGCCATCACAATAATGCCTTCATTATCGGAAAAGCCGTCCATCTCCACAAGCATCTGATTAAGAGTTTGCTCACGCTCGTCATGACCTCCGCCCATGCCGGAGCCTCTGCGCCTGGCCACGGCGTCAATCTCATCTATAAAGACTATGCAAGGTTCGTTCTTCTTGGCCTCGGCAAAAAGATCTCGGACTCTGGAGGCTCCCACACCTACAAACATCTCAACAAAATCAGAACCGGAAATAGAAAAGAAAGGCACACCAGCCTCACCTGCCACAGCCTTGCCAAGCAGGGTCTTACCCGTTCCGGGAGGCCCCACCAAGAGCAGCCCCTTCGGTATCCTGGCACCTATGTCAGTATACTTGGCAGGAGCTTTCAGGAAATCCACAACCTCCTCAAGTTCTTCCTTCTCCTCTAAAAGTCCGGCGACATCGGAAAACCTGATGGACACATCGTCCTTGCCAGTCATTCTGGCGCGGCTCTTGCCGAAATTCATCATCCGATTCTCTCGGGCTGCCATCCCAAGGCTGGCCCCCTGCTGAGAATTCATAAGTATCATAAACAGGATAAAAAGTGCCGCTACAACTATCATCATAGGCAGCATCTCTTCTACCCATCTGTTCTGAGGAATGTTGTTAAGTGTAAACGAAATACCGGCAGCAGATAACTGATCCTGCAGCTCATTGACATCGGAAATATACAGGGTGTAGGTACTGTTATCACGAAGCGTGACGCGTGCCTGGCCTGTAGGAACCTGCTCGTTCTGATCTATCACTACAGAGGCCACCTGTCCCCCGGCTATTGCTGAGTCAAGCTGCGCCCTGGTATATGTGGGTGCAGGATTGCCAGCAAAGTAAAGCCAGAAAAATATAACCAGGATCATCAATAATATGTAAAAGCCGAATCCGCTTCCTCGTCTCATAATTGACAGATCCCTTTATTCAAAATCCAAAACAGCAATATACGGAAGATTACGATATTTCTGATCATAATCCAGCCCATAGCCCACTAAAAACGCGTCAGGTACTGAAAATCCTACATAATCAACGGTTACATCCACCTCACGGCGGTCAGCCTTGTCCAAAAGAGCGCACTTCTTGATGCTCTTGGCATTGCGATCCTTGAACAGATTATCCAAAAAATGAAGTGTGTGTCCGCTGTCTATAATGTCCTCCACTATGATGACATTCCTGCCGCTGACCGGCAGATCCAAATCCTTTTTGATCTTGACCTCACCTGTAGAAACTGTGCCTGATCCATAACTGGATGTGGCCATGAAATCAATTGTAGTCGGAACAGTGATCCTTTTTGCAAGGTCACAGGCGAAGAAACTCGCCCCCTTTAATATACATACCAGAAATACACTCTCTGAAGCATAATCCTGGCTTATCTGCTCGCCTAACTGCCTGACTCTCTGGTCAATCTCCTCCTCCGGCAGCATAATTCTGATCTTCTCACTCATTGTCTGATCCTTTCCGCGTGACAATCAAGTACTCTGACGGTATCACCGTCTACAAAAAAATCGGGACAATCCCGTACCCCAACTAACCAGACAATCTCATCTCCGCTGCAAAGCACCGGCAGACTGCCCCGTTCATCCTTTGGAATCTTCTCGTCTATAAAAATCCTGGTCAGCTTCTTATGCCTGCCATCACCAGAAATACACATCACATCTCCCTGGCGTGGAAACCTCAGACACATTTCGACCATTTTATCATAATTGACACAAATAGAAAAGGCTTTTTCATGTATAGAGGCATCCCGGGGGCGAATTTCCCTGGCATAAAAGCTGAATTCATAGCCCCCAAAGCTTAAAGAGCAGCTCTCACCTATGTCCGGCTTAATAATTGTGATACCCTCATCGCCAAAATCAGACTGAATTATACTGTTGTTTTGGATTCTAAATACAATTCTGTCATAGACACGGACAGCCTCTCCGCCTCCCGGCAGGCTTATCCTGGCGCCGGAAGATTTTTTTGTTAATCCTGCTACTGCCCTTACATGGTTAAATGAAATATCGGTTTTAAGCTGTGTGGCGTTCATAATCCACAAACGGACAACCTCATCCCTGATGGCAGGATGCAATTTCTCCAAGGCCTCTATGGGAATAGCTTTGGTAGCTTTATCCCGGCAAGCGGCATTCTCCTGGCAAGGCAGCGATTCAAATGTCCTGGCGGCTTCAAGTTCGATATAATCAGATACATTTCTTGCAACCTCGGCAGTATGGGAAGCATGCTCGCCAAACCTTGGATTCTCCCGTTTCATCAGGGGGATTATCTCATTTCGTATACGGTTTCTGGCATATGAATCCGATTTGTTAGTCTCGTCTGTTCTCCACTTCTGGCCTCTTAATCTAAGCCACTCTTCAATTTCATCCCTGCCCGCGCAGAGAAGCGGTCTTATAACCTTCATCTCGTAATCATCGATCTCGTAGCACATCTTAGGCCAAATTCCGCCAATGCCTTTGATACCGCTTCCCCTGATGAGAGACAACAGCAGCGTCTCTGTCACATCATCCTTGTGGTGTCCCAGTGCAATAAGCGCCCTTCCGTCAAAATGCTTACTGTTACAGTCTGCATAAGCTCTTCGACGCATTATGCGCCCTGCCTCTTCTTCACCTATGCCTTTTTCGGCTGCTATAGCCGGAATATCGTAGTGATAAGAGAAAAAAGGAACCCCGCAAGCATCACACAGTTCCTTCGTAAATTCCTCATCCTCCCGGGCTGCGGCTCCCCTGATTCCGTGATTAATATGAACTGCTGCCGTTTTTACCCCCAGTTCCTCAGCGAATAAATTAAGCAACAAAAAAAGGCAGACAGAATCCGCCCCTCCTGAAACTCCCACTATCACCGCATCACCGCGCTGCAGCAGTTGTTCCCTTGCTATATAATCCCTGATACGCTTATCTAAAGTCATCGTTCCCGGAATACAATCTCATTCGGTGATACAAGACCCAGCTTGCTTTTGGCCATGTTCCTGGTATATTCCTCGGATTTGGTGTACTGCTCATAATCCTTGAGCTCCTGCTGCCTGTCCTGTTCGGCCTGAAGCTGCCGCTCCAACTGAAGCTCCCTGGCTGCGTACTGCTCACTCTTGTTATAAAGCATGGTAAGCTGGGTAATCATAACCACACTCAGGAAAACCACCATGAGGAATATGTATATACGACCGGTCTTCTTATGTCTCTTTCGACCCTGGATCTTTTTCATACAGTTCTCCGTCGCTTACTGTCATAAAAAAACGGAAGCGACCACTACACCACACACACTACATTACAAGTATCGGTATAAATGCGAAAAACATAATAAACCACAAATGAATTTTATACAAAATGCCTGTAAAATGCAAGTGTTTTCACAGAATTTTGTACAATTCTGCAGCTTCTTCCTTTTTCGTAGTCTCTTTTATGGATAAAACCTCGGCCCTTACAACACGATCACCAAAGGCTATCTCAATTTCATCTCCGACGGCTACCTTAGCGGAAGGCTTAGCAACACGGCCGTTGATCTTGATCCGTCCGGCGTCAGCGGCCTCGGCAGCTACGCTTCTTCGTTTTATCAGGCGTGATACCTTTAAAAATTTATCAATTCTCATTGTAAAATGCCTATAGTGCAAAAAAGAGACTCAAAACCTGTCGGCATTGAGCCTCTTTCACAAATACTATATACAATAATTAGTTGTTAACAGCATCCTTCAATGCCTTACCAGCCTTGAACTTAGGAGCCTTGGATGCCGGAATCTGCATCTCCTCACCTGTCTGAGGATTACGGCCTGTACGAGCTGCGCGCTCAGATACCTCGAAGGTACCAAATCCAACCAGCTGAATTTTCTCACCCTTGGAAAGCTCCTGGGTAACTACATCTGTAAAAGCCTTAAGGGCACTCTCAGCATCCTTCTTGGACAGGTTTGCCTGCTCTGCAATAGCTGCAACTAATTCTGACTTGTTCATAATTCTGATATCCTCCTCTGGAAAATTAAAATCTGTCGTGTAACGAACACTCCTACTTATACATTTTTTTCATCATTATGTCAAGCAAATAAAAAAGAATTATAAAAAAATTGTAACAAAAATGGAATTATTAACAGTGACTAAGGCGTAGCCTGGTCTGTTATCTGGGTTATCATGTTGGAAAGTGTGTCCAGATAATCCAGCTCAGCCTGCCTGGATGTATCAGTAACTGAGGATGAACTGCTTGAAGAATCAGAATCCTCATCATCGTCGGTTCTGCCGTAATTGGCCCCGTTGTAATTGCCGCTGCTGCTTGTATTGCTGTTGCTGCTGTTATCAGTACTGCTGCTATTATTACTGTTGCTATTATTACTGTTTCCACTGGTGTTGTTGCTGCTATTGCTACTGCTGTTTGAACCGTCTTTGTTGGCAAATGGATTATGGGTGCTGTTAAATGTCCCGGTATTACTGTTATTAGAGCTGCTGTTGGTACTGCTGCCGCTATTATTGTTGCTGCTCTTATTACTATTGCTGCTTGAACTTCCAGAGCTGTTTGAACTGCTGCCATTCGAGCTGCTGTTATTGTTATTACTACTGCTGTTGTTATTATTATTGTTATTAGAATTATTGCTGCTGTTATTAGAGCTGTTGTTGTCATTCTGGGAAGAATTAGATGCGCTGCTGGCAGCATTCTTCTGAGCTTCCTTTTTGGCATTTTTGACTTCTTCAGGATCAACATTGATATCAGACCTTGGAGAATTAACCAGCAAAGTCTTCTGCCAGGCATCGTAATCCGGCACTTCCACACGGATCTTGTGCTGACCGTAATCTATCTTGAAGCGTTTGTTAAGTTTTACTTTATTATCGTCAACAAACGCCTTTGTTCCCTTGACCGTAGACTTTAGTATCAGCTTGCACTGCTTGGGGCCTTCTCCCTTTAAGGTATCCAGATTGACAGTTACAGTTTCATTTTTTTTGACCCGTACTGTGGTAGAACCGCCATATCCCCCCTTTGCAACTGTGATCTTATACTTGCCCGCAGAAACAGGAATTACGGTATCCTTGGTAATGGTAGTATATATCTTGCTGCCTATGGAAATCATACTGTCTTTAAAAAAGTCAGTATTCATCAGAGAAATATAGCCATGTCCGGTAGTTACCGTAACTGAAATGATGTCCTTGTCAATACCCACCACACGAAGGCTGTCCTGATCGGTGATGTCGTCCATAGTAACGCTTAAATTACCTGAAAATACATTTACAG
>CAJOFQ010000016.1 GCA_905233955.1 uncultured Lachnospiraceae bacterium | reverse complement strand
ACGCGAAGCTGGTTCTTTAGGGCTAACGAAACGCGTAAAGCAAATTGCATAATTCATTGAAATAGCAACTTATTATGAGGACACAGCAAAATAATAGCTGTGTCCTTATTTTTCTGCTATAATGTGATACAAGGGTCAAAAGGTCACAATTTTCATGCTCGCATGGAAATTTGTGACTTTATGACCCGCAAAACATGAGCAATGCAGTGGATTTTGTGCAAAAGGGAGGATATGGCAGTATGGGTTTGATATATATAATCCGCAATCAGTAGTAATGGCTAATGGTGAAAAATGAATAGCATTAGATAACAACAGGATGGTATATACATGGATGCTTTTAGAACCTCTTCAGAGGAATATACAACAGAATATATAGAAAATCTGCCTGAGGGAAAACGGGCAGAGCTGATAGATGGAATAGTCTATGATATGTCGGCTCCCGGGACGCTGCATCAGAGAATTGTCATGCGAATATCTCAAAAGCTGGCGAATTATATTGATGAAAACGGCGGCAAGTGCGAAGTATTTCCGGCACCCTTCGCAGTGTATCTGGCTGAGAATAACAAAAACTATCTCGAACCAGATATAACCGTCATATGTGACCCTGATAAAATTGACGAAAAGGGCTGCCATGGAGCTCCGGACATGATAATAGAGGTTACTTCCGATTCCACCTACAAAAGAGATATGGGAATAAAATTATTCAAATATCGCGATGCAGGTGTAAGAGAATATTGGGTCATTAATCCAAAACTCAGGGTAACCACGGTCAATATATTTGATGAAAAGCTGGGGGAAGATAATATTGCTCAATACTCATTCGACGAGGAAGTATCCCCTGCAATTTATCCTGGACTGAAGATAAGATTAAGCGATCATGTATGAACAAAAAAAGAGAGGCCCGACGCTCATAACATCGACCTCTCTTAGCCTGTGGAAATCTCCAAATCTTCTCTGTCCAATGGACTATACCTCCTATCTACGGGATATCATCGCTGTCGTTCCATCCGCATTCATCTATTTCCTATGATTCACATCTGAACCAGTTTTTCGGCTTTCGATTATCCGCTCCTGATCGAATGGGGCTTCCTCTTCGCTCCTTCCTATGAAGAGCCAATCCTTTCTGACCGTGCTTCTCGGGTGACCTCACCCTTCGGATGATACGAATTATCCCGGTTATCTGACCCTCTCATAACAACCTGCGCCTCTTGCAAGAACCTCTACTTATCACTCTCCTTCTTAGCTAAAACAGCTCTTGTCTCGTAAAGCTCGCTCCCTGCGTACTTGCTATGAAATAAGTCTTGGCTTGTTATGCCGCCTCTCTGCGGCTTGCCTTGCTCTGTTCTTTGAAGTGATTGTATTGTACAACGGTTTTTTCTATTTGTCAACTACTTTTTGAAAATTTTTCAAAAAATTTTATCTTTTTTCAAAATTTGAATAATTACACTAAATTATCTGAATATTCTGAATAACTACCAGCAAATCACCTCCGGGCCATCCTCTGTCACATACAACTGTATCTCCCACTGAGCTGAGGGTTTGCCGTCCTTGGTATAAACCTCCCAGTTGTTCTTCTTGTCAGTGTATATTCCGGGGCGGCCCATATTAACCATAGGCTCTATAGTGAACATCATCCCGGGAACAATAAGCATATCTTCACCGGCATTTGACACATAGCTGACCCAAGGCTCTTCATGGAACTCCAGGCCTACTCCATGCCCTCCAATCTCGCGCACAACGCTGTATCCGTTAGCCTCTGCATGCTTGTGAACCGCCTCAGCCATGTCACCCAGAAAGCCCCATGGTCTGGTGGCTTCCAAGCCTTTTTGAACACACTCTTTGGTCACCCTCACCAGGCGCTGCTTCTCCTCACTGACCTCACCAATCATAAACATCCTGGAGGAATCAGAAAAATAACCATCTAAAATAGTGGAACAGTCCACATTGATAATGTCTCCCTCTTTTAATATAACCTTCTTGGAGGGAATACCGTGACACACCTGGCTGTTGACAGATGTGCATACGCTCTTGGGGAAATTCTCGTAATTAAGCGGCGCCGGAATACCTCCCATACTGGTGGTAGTCTGGTACACTATATCATCAATCTCCTGGGTATTCATACCCGGACGAATAGCTTCAGAAACAGCATCCAGACAAGCTCTGTTGATGACGGCACTTTTTTTAATAAGCTCAACCTGCTCGCGATTTTTCAGCATGTCATGAGTGGGAACCGGGTGCCCCATTATCTCATAATGACGGATCTTTTTGTCAAAATCCTCGTGACATTGCTTGTATTTTTTACCGCTGCCGCACCAGCAGGGCATGTTTCGTCCGATTTTCAATTCTATATCCTCCGATCTCGGAACTGTCATGAAATAAGTAGATCATTCCAGTAACAGTGCCTAAACTCATTGTCCCGGTTCTTCATCAAAGGCGTTAAGATAGCTTACATCCTCGTGAACCAGGGTAATATCCCCAAGGATCACCCGATCCCAGACACGGTCATTGATGCGTATATCATGTTCATCAACAATCCTATGCTCATAGTCATAGCCTGTCCAGTTAAGTCCTGCATAGGTAGTCTCCAAGGCTTCCGACAGCTTGATCTGGTATTTTTGAGCCAGGGCTATTTCCTTCATAGTCTCATTGACCGATTCATAGGTCCCCGGAATGCGCTCGTGCTGTATATCAAAAAGATCAGCCCAGAAATCTGTCCTGGAATCCTCAAGGGTCTGCTTCTCCTCCGAGGTCAAAACTATACCTGCCTCCTGAGACGCCCGGTAGAATATCCTGTCGTGGATAGCCATTTTAATAACAGCATCCTTCGCCTGGGCCTGCAGGAAAAAACCGTTGGTATGAATATTCCAGAAATCCTTGGAGCGCTTGTCATTGTAGACTAAGGCCTCTTCCTCAACCTTGTGCTCTTCAAATAAAATATAAAAGCCAAGATCCTGCAGGGTAAGCTCTTCACCGTCTACTTCGGCGGCCACCATATCGAGATTCTCAAGCACATCTATCTGATGCCGCCTTAGATAACCCAGATAACTGCCATAGAAAAAAAGTCCGGCGATGATAATGCCGATAATGGCAAAAACAAGACGCCGAACCCATTTTCGAAATAATATCATGCCTTATACCACTCTTCGAATGGCTACTATTGGTTTGCAGGTGACAGAGCGATTGCTGGTAATTCCTGCCTTGGTGCTCTGAGCCTCGACTATGCGACCGCCTCCGGCATAAATAGCCACATGGCCGGAGTAGCACACTATATCACCGGGCTGAATATTCTCATAGCTTACGGATTTGCCAACGCCGGTCAGGGCACCTGAACTCCTGCTGCCGGACAGGTTCACACCAAAATGAGAATAAACCTGCACCACAAACCCCGAACAGTCACATCCACTGGTCAGGGAATTGCCTCCCCATTTGTAAGGATTGCCTACGAACTGTGCGGCATATCCTGCCACGGAAGAACCGCTTACAGAAGTGGAAGGAGCCGGATTGGAGGATTCCTCCTTGGTCTCTTCCTTGGTTTCCTCCTGAACTTCTTCTTCCTCTTCTACATAATCCGCATTATCCGCATCGTAGTCGATCTCGTCCTCCTCATCGACTTCGTCATTGCGGGCTGTAGCCTGCTGTTGCTGTGCCTCCTGCTGACGGCGCTGCTCTTCCTCACGGCGGCGCTGTTCCTCAAGCTGACGCTGACGGGTAACTGCCTCGGCATTAGCTCTGGCTCTGGCCTCAGCTTCCCGGCGGGCCTTCTCAGCTGCACGGCGGGCTGCCTCTTCCCTGGCTCTGGCCAACTGCTGATCAAAATCAGCAAGCTCTGTCTTCTTGGTGGAGATAAGGGCACTTAAGAAATCCTGCTTCGCCTGAAGCTGGCTCTCCTGAGCCTGAAGATTGGTTCTGGTCTCCTCAAGGGTATTCTTAAGATCTGCAATAGCTTCTGTAGTCGCTTCATAGGAAGCTAGGAGCATCCTGTCATATTCATAGACAGACCTGGCATATTCTACGCGGCTAAGAAACTCAGCAATGCTGCCTGACTCAATCAACATGGTAAACACGCTCTTCTGCTCGTGCTCGTACATGTACTTCATACGGCCCTTCATATCACGATACTGCCGGGCTTCGGCCTTCTTGGCAGCCTTGAGCTCGTCCTTGGCATCCTGAATATCGGCCTTGTTCTGAGCTATGTTGGCTTCAAGCACATTAATATCAGAGAGAATATCCACCAACTGATTGTCTAACTGTGTGATCTCTCCCTGAACCTGTTTCTTGCTCTTCTCCAGTTCCTTGATGGATTTGGCCGCGTGCGCGGTCATGGGATCTCCCACGAGCGGTAATACTAAAACGAGCGCGACAACTGCCGCTATCGTCCTGAATGCCCGGGTTCTGATATGCATAGATAATGCCTCCTGTGTAAATAAGTATCAGGAACTGTAGAAAAATAAATGTGCAAGTTATTTTGATACAGTTCCCAAGGCGGAAGTCCCCCAACGCTTAAAAATGGAGGTCTTATGGTCAAGACCCCCAATCTCTCAACAAAGCTTCATCCGTATCTCCTTGGTGATGATATCGGTATAACTGAATGATAACAGCTGCGCCGGTCTGTCCTCATCCTTCTCATCCACCAGGATGGTAAATACACTCGGATATGCCTCCCTGATGACTCCGCTCTCGATATCAACCTTGTTGCGTCCGCGGTCAAGCTGGATCATAACCCTGCTGCCGCACTGCTGCTGTACCGAGGTGCGTACCTTGTTGAATTCCGCATGCTCCATCTGTTCCTCTTCCTCCTTCTAATCCCAGAACTCTCCTGTATTCCGGAAATAAGTATTGCTGCATCTTCCATACAGCAACAACACAAGATATTTTATCACGAATCTTGTAATTTGTCAAAACCATCCATCAGCCATATGCATAAACATATCAGAAAGTCCTGTAGTAGCTTTCCATCCCAGAACTTCAAGCCTGGATGGATCCAGCCTGATTACCATCTCGGGATTATACCCAAATCTGCCAACATCCTCCGGGATATCAACCCTGACGCTGATGTGTCCCTTTCCAATTATGTCTGCCACAAGCTCTGCCATCTCTAAAATTGATACGGCAGTGTCGCGGTTTGTTACATTATAAGGCATGGCATTTTCGCCAAAAGCAAGCAGATAAAGTATCGCCATAACAGCATCCCTGGTGTAGAGGTAGGTTCTTACCGTCCTTCCTGGGGTGTGCAGCACAATGTCACGGCCCTCCAGAGCGCATCTGGTAAATTCCATAAACACCCTGCCATCATTATAATCCACGCCGGGACCAAAGGTCTGGGAGAGCCTGGCCATACAAACAGGAAGAGAATACTCCGAAGCGTAGGATGCACACAGGCACTCTGCCATGCGCTTGCCCTCGGAGTAGCTGCTTCGAACCCTGGCAGGATCCAACCTGCCAAAATCCTCCTCACTCATCCACTCCTGATCAGGCGTAGGAGTACCATACACCTCAAGAGACGACAGGTAGACCATTTTTTTGATGTTGGATTGCAGTGCAAAGGACAAAAGCCTGTCCGTTCCCATTACGGCCGTATGTATTGTCTCCACCGGGTGCTCTACAAAATAACCGGAACCGGTAGGAGAAGCCGCATGAACTATGTAATCCACATTTTCCTTGATGGCATCCAGGGAATCCATGTCTGCCTGAACCAGAACCACATCAGAAGAATCACACAGATTGCCCAGTACTTTTTTTGCCTTGTCCAGGCTTCTTACCATGGCAATGATCCTGATATGAAGCTTGTGAAGGCTGTTTATGGCACAAAGCGCCCTTATAACCTGTGAGCCAATAAGCCCAGTGGATCCCGTAATCAGCACAGATGATCCTGAAAGTTCATCAATGAAATTAAAATTATCGGCAATATATCCGGCGTCTGCATCTAAATATTTGTTAACTGTATTATTCATGCTTCCTTACCATCTGCAACAGGCAGCCTGCGTCCGATCCGGTTAGTGATTCCAAATCCAAATGCCTGTTCGTTCTCCTGATACTGTAACAGTGCCCTTAACATATACACATCCTCGGGCGTAGTAACCTTGATATTGCCGCGGTTGCCCTCCACCAGATGAGCTTCCTGGCCTAAAGTTCGTATTATAGTGCAGGCATCAACCATATTCTCATAACCGGTCTCTGTGGCACGAATCTTGTCATGAGAAGCTATGATATCATCCAGGTAAAAGCTCTGTGGAGCCTGTCCTGCAAAGGTCTCCTTGCGATAAGGTACAGAATCAACTACATCCCCATCCTTGGAAACCATGATAGTCTCATAGCAGGGTGTAGAAGTGATACCGTTGCCGTATTTTTTGACAGATTCGATATTTCTGGAAATAACATCATAGGCGATAAATGGACGGACACCGTCGTGAATCAGTACAATGGAGTCCCCGGGGTTGTCCTCTCTGGCGCGCTTTAGGGCGTTATAAATAGAATCCTGGGCGGTCTCGCCTCCGGCAACCACATCCTTTAATTTGGAAACGCGAAATTCCTCCGCCAAATCCTTGACATAATCAATGTAATCGGTCTGCACAGCAGCGTATATGGCGTCTATCTCATAATGATGCTGGAAGAGCTGCATGGTGTGTATCAGGATAGGTTTACCGTTGATCTCCAGAAACTGCTTGGGAATACCGGCTCCCATTCGAATTCCGCTGCCGCCTGCAAAAATTATCGCAATGTTCATATGTAATCTCCTATAAAAATTCGTGAATTGGCGCATCAGATACTAATGCGCCGGGGCACTCGCACAGCTGCCCACTGAAACCAGTGCGTCTTGTCAATCATTTTTCAAGTAAAATTATGATTGATAAGGTACACTTAACCCTTAATCTCCGCAAATGCCGAGAAATCCGTGGTGCGAATCCGCTTCATACGCTTGTCCCTTTTTGCTATTTCAGACTTGATATCCTCCGGCATCTGATCCAGAAGCAGCCAGTCAATAACCCTGTCACAGGCATCACTGTCAAAATGATCGAACTGTGTGGTTACATATTCTTCTACCTTCTCAAATTCAAAATCCTGATTGGAAATCGCATCCATCAACTCATCAAAGGTAGTGCAGACTTTACCGGGTGCAGACTCGCGGTAAGGCCTGTGGAAGCCCCTGGAAAACGAATACTGAACCTCGTCAAAGGCAAAGAACAGCATAGGTCTTCTCATGAGGGAATATTCATAAATATTGGATGAATAGTCTGTGATCAAAATATCCGTAATGTAAAACAAATCGTTGATATTGGGATATCGCTTGACATCTATCATCTTAGAGCTGTAGCGTTCGGGAATCTTGATATCCTCGATAACCCAGGGATGCATCTTAAAAAGCACCACATATTCATCACCACATACACTATCCAGCCGCTCCCAGTCGATAAGCTCATAGGGATAATGAGCATCCCTGTTGCTGCGGCCTCTGTATGTAGGAGCAAAAAGAATGACTTTTTTGCCCTTGCAAAGGGGAAATTGCTCATAAAGAGCTTTTATGGTTTTTTCCTTGTGAGCTTCATCCTGAAACTCATCCATACGGGGCATTCCGGTGTTAAGAACCCGTTCAGTATTGATACCCCATACCTCGGAAAAGAAATGAGCTATCTTCTTGGAGCCGCACAGTCCATAGCTGTACTG
Organism: uncultured Lachnospiraceae bacterium; assembly: GCA_905233955.1. GTDB lineage: Bacteria > Bacillota > Clostridia > Lachnospirales > Lachnospiraceae > RGIG4930. The sequence goes on along the minus strand of CAJOFQ010000016.1, from coordinate 19,128 downwards.
CCTGTGGCAGCTTATGGGACCGGGACCTCCCATGTGCCCCCACCTGGAATAGCCCGAGGATTTGAAGCCGGCTCCTGCATGCCAGGTCTGAATAAGCTTGGTATCTATAAGAGGCAGCCAGTCAAACATGGGTACATGGTCATCCACGAAGATATATTCACTTCCCGCAATAAGATTGGCAAGCTTAAGCCAGCTTGCAATACCGTGATCACCGTCGGAAAATTTACGGGCCCAACTGTTAATGGTAAACTGCTTGTCTAATCCCCGCTCCTTCAGCCGGTTCATCAAAAACACCAGATTGGTTCCAAGGGTGTTGCTCTGCTCGGTCATGAACAGAATGTGATTCTTGCGCCTTGATCCCTTCATCTTGTGCATGAATTTATAGATCTTGCGAATATGGCGGCGTGTATTGGTACAATAGCCCTTGATGATATTTTTAAGCTGTACAAACAGTCCCGTCATATACGGATAGCTGATCTTGGCATAGGAAAAATGCATCATATGCATCCTGAAGGGGAGGGAATCGCTGTCGTCTTCTACATGGAAATTAACGCTGTATTCCTTGCGCTGACCGCCATACAAAAAGGCTCTGGAGTCGTCGTCCAGACGGGATGTAAGCTCCTCATCAGTCTCACATTCCGCCAGCACATCATCCTTGTGACATACAAAAATCTTATAAGTTCCCACAGGAACACATTGGTGCAAACCATTGTTGGTAATGTTGACATAAAGCTGCAGATGCTCATCATCAATCACCGTGGTATCAAACAAAATACCGGCATTACCCTCCCTGTCCACGGCAAACACATCAAGCCGGGACAACGGGATAACATCCCCGGTCTGTTCCACCTGCATGACCATGGTAAGGTGAATCCTCTCCCACGAGATCTTACAGATCTTAGCTTTCATACCACTCTGCTCTATCCTGGATATCATTTATAAAGCCTCTCAATCATTAACAATATTTTCTAATGTATGATAAGCGCGTTCCTTTTCGCGGTTGATACGCTCCCTGTCATACCCTTCTTTAATAGCCTCTTCCAGTCTGTCAAGTAAAAAAGGAGCGTCTAAAAGCTTGTCTATGCCTTCTATGTAACGGTCCTTTGCGCCAATCAATTCTGAAAAACCGCGCATCTTGACATTCCACACCAAGGCCACCGATGGGATATCAAGGGCAGTAGAAATAATATTGGCATGAAATCTGGCTGCTATAACCCCTGAAAACCTGGAAATAGTCTCCACAAGCTGCCTGGCACCCTCCGGCTTGGGAAGCAGATGTGCGGCGCTGTCATATCCAAAACAATCTAAAAGCTCCTTTGCAAAGGCATAATCCGGCTCGGTTCCATTGCAGAAAAGCTTCCACTGCATACCACGGCTGTCTGCCTCAGCAAGAAGCTTCTCATACATGGCATAAACCTCGTCTATGGAAACATCCGGATCCTGTTCGTTAAATATCTCAGGGCGGATCGGTCCGATACCTATCAGGTTGGAATCAGGATCCTTTTTAACATTATACACCTCGCCTGACCAGATGGCTGGATCAGTAATCCACTCGATGGGATAAGGCTTATCGGAAGTAATATATTCACGGGTCATATCAAGGTCGCCTCTGGTAGTAACCTGTCGTACCCTCTCGTCGTTAAGCACCCGCTCTATATTGTCCGAAAGCTCCTTCCTCTGGCGCTCCGGGTGAATACCTATGGCGTTAAAATACATGCGAAAACGGGCAGGAGTATTAAGCCTGGCCAGAATGGCATTGGTAACCTTAAGGGAATTAATACCGCCTCCCGGAAATACGATCTTGTCGTAATTTTCTATGTTGTCCCGTACAATCTTCTCCTGGGTCTTGTTGACATTGCTGATCCCTACCTTAGGGATCTTGCCGAAAAAAAGACGACCCTTGTTTTTCTCCTGAATTATCTTATTCAAAAGCCAGGCACAGCAGTCCGCAATCACCACATCACCGTAATTGGTCGCCTTGATCCTGCCCAGCACCAGTATCCTGTTTTTACTGCTCATTATTATCTTCCTTTTTGTCTCTTTTGTCACGAAGCTTACGATACCACCTGAATATAGCGCTGTTGTACATCTGCTTTACTTCATTCTCAGTCTTGTCCGCCCGTTCTTTTAAGGCTTCTATTGTCTTTCTGTCCCTGTCACGCTCGGCGGCGGTTTGCTTCTCCAGCTTGATAAGGCGCGCTTTGAGCCTGGTGGCTCTGTTGTACTGGTATACTCCCTCAGCGGCAAAAATCCTGATCATGTCCATTAGAATCTCATGATCATCCATCTTCCATTGTTTTTTCTGGGTAAGATTATTCTGGAATAAAATGCCGTCCGCATGATGTACATATTCCCTGGCAACAGCGGCGTTGCCGGCGGCATATTTGCTCATGAATTTCTCACGCATAACCGGTGAAAACATACTGGTATCATGCTCCGGTGCTTCCTGAATAGTCTTCATTCCAAAAGCACGGGAAATAACCTCGCGGTAGAAATCCGGAACCTCCTCGCCCTCGTAGGCGGAATTGATAAGCCTCTTGATCTCGACAGCGGAATTAGGAAGACGGACATTAGCTGCATATTCAGGCAGTTCATAATCGTCAGTAAGCTCCAGTCCAACAGCAGAAAGAAAATCCGAAAAAATATTTCCGCCCAAAAACTGCTGCTTCTCATATACCCTTACTATGATATTATCCTTACCAACATAAGAAGCTATGCGGTCAAGGGCGCTCTTATAATCAAAGGGCATATAGTAGTAGCGCTCTTCTTCCATGAACTGTTCAAAGGATATCTGCATCCTGGTCTTTTTGTCCTTGACCTTCTGATTCCAGTTGGATTCAACCTGATCATCCTGGCTGCGAAGATATACTATAACCCTGATGTCAGCCCCAATCTGTGAAAAGCCCTCCGTGACAGACTCCCAGAAATCATCCAGACGCTGTCTGCTCCATATGTTCTCGTCAGAAAGGATAACCTTGTCATAGGAGCGGAACTCTTCGCGAACTATTACAAACCCCTGCTGCCACTCCTTTGCGTCGTCCTTGTGCTCCCACAGAGTCAGAAAATGAGCATTGCGTCTCTGCCCCACATTCTGAAAGGAAAATGGCATATCAGGATATGAAAATCCCTTCTGATTAAGAAGCTGCTGGTTCTGCGCCAAAAACATCTGCAGAGCCGATGTGCCGGTCTTGGGCATACCAATATGTAAGTATACAGTACCCATAAATCCCCCTTATTTTTTGCGCAGTCTGCGGATGAAACCTGAATTATTTGATTCCAGTTGACTGATACGATCAAGGGCCTCATCCAAAGCATCACTTAAGCTCGCTGTAAGAGTCTCCAATTCTCTGACCCTGTGTTCTAACTGGCGGCGCTTGGTATATTCGTAGACATCGGCGCCTGCCAGTACCCTTACTGCATCCTGTAACAGACTTTCGAAATTGGCACTCCACTTGGGAAGAGACTTCGTCTCCTCAAAAAATAATCTTCCGTCCGCCCTGTTAAGATACTCTCTGGCGACATAAGAATTGCTGTCCTTAAAAGAAGCCATAAATTCACTGCGTTCTTCATCGGAAAAGCGGCCTTCCCCGGACTGCGGAATATCGTCCTTTTTGTCCAGGCTGTAGGAGCTTTTTAGAATCTCACGATAAAAATTAGGCACATCATCACTGCGGTAGGAATCAGCCATATTGATCCAGCGTTTGATCTCCACCACATTCTCCGGAAGCCTGGTATTAATAACATATTCCGGCAGCTTGTAATCCCGGGTCAGATCAAGACCCACGCAGTCCAGAAAATCAGAAAACAGGCTGCCGTCCTTGTATTGCTGCTTCTCATAGGCGCGGACTATAATGTTCTCTTTTTCAATGTATTGCGAAATGGCATCCAGGCCCTTGCCATAATCCAGCGGAAAGCTCTCCTGATACCTGCCGCTCTTAACGAAATCATTGAAGCCTTCCGTCAGACGCAGCTTGCCCTTGACCATCTGGTTCCAATGGGATTCAGCCATCTCATCCTGACGGCGCAAATACACTATAACCTTAAGCCTGGCATCCAGATGAGAAAAGCCCTCGCATACCCTTTCTAAAAAGCCCTCTCTGGCACATTCCGCCCAGAGAACTTCGTCAGATAATATAATATTATCATATTCTGACAGATCGTTCCTGATTACTTCAAAGCCCTTGTTCCAGCGGCTTGAGTACTTCGAAGTGTCATCCCAGAGTGTGAGAAAATGAGCATTTCTGCCATCTGACATCCTGGGAAAATGAAAGGGCATAATGGGATGATCAAAGCCCAAATTGTTCAGAATTCCGGAATTCTCCGGCAAAAATCTCTGCAGTGCAGTGGTGCCGGTCTTAGCTGTTCCTATGTGTAAAAAAACAGTTTTGCTCATTGGCGTCTCCCTGCCCGCATCTTGCGCAGCTTAAGGTATAATCTATAAAGAAAACCGTTCTCCAGTGCGTTGGCCTGCTGCTTCAGCTCGTCAAGCTGGCGATACAGCAGCACATCAGCGCCACCCATAACACGAACCGCATCCTCTATTAGCTCATCAAAATCCGGCTCCCATTTTGGAAGATCTTCGGGCTCCTGACTAAATAATACACCATCAGGTCTGTTAAGCCAGGTTCTGGCGACCCGGGCATTGCCCTCCTCGTATTGCTTCATAAAATCCCTGCGCTCTTCAGGAGAAAACATTCCGTACTCCTGTGCAGGAAATTCCCTGGCTGTTCCAATGCCGTAGGCTTCTTCAATTGCCGTCCTGTAAAAATTCGGAACCTTCCTGCGGTGGTAGGATGCTGCCCTGTTAACCAGGCGCTTGACCTCCACCACCCTCTCCGGCCAGCGTGTGTTAGCATGACGGGCCGGCAGAGTATATTCGTCTGTAAGCTTCAGTCCCAGGGCATCTAAAAAATCTGCAAATATATTACCGCCAATAAAATTATTCTTCTCATATACACGGACAATCAGATTGTCCTTGCCAATATATGATGCGAAGCGGTCCAGCTCCGAAGCATAATCCAATGGAAAATAATCATTATCCCCGGAGGATAAGTATTCGGAAAAAGTCATGGTAAGCTTGGGCATCCCTTTGACTTTTTCGTTGTAAAAGGATTCCAACTGATCATCCTGGCGCCTGAGATATACTATGACACGGATCTCTACTCCCATGTCAGACGCCCGGCGCATAACTTCCTCCCAGAAGCCCTCCTTATGCTGCCGCCACCAAAGCTGTTCGTCGGAAAAAATAACATTGTCGTACCTGGCAGCGGATTCCTTCATCACTGAAAAGCCCAGGTCCCATTCCGGCGGAAGATTCGCTCCTCCCGGCTCCCATGTGGCCAGAAAATGGGCTGTCTGACCCGGGGCCACACCCCTGAATTCACATGGTACAAAAGGAAAATCAAATCCGTGTCTGTGAAGCACAGCTATGTTGTCAGGCAGAAAATCCTGAAGGGCAGTGGTGCCTGTCTTGGGAGTTCCTGCATGAAGGTAAACGACGCTCAAGCCTGTTCACCCGGCTGCTCGTCCTTAGATCCCAGCAGCTTGCGATATGCCCTGAAGGGCAGACTGTTATACAGGTCGTTAAGCTGCTTTGCAAGTTCCTCCTGACGCTTGTACAAATACACATCCGCACCGGCAAACACCCTTACGATATCCATGAGCATAGCCCTCTCATCCATCTGCCACTTGGGAAGGTTGGAAAGCTCGCCGTAGAATAGAGTCCCGTCAGAGCGTCCCAGATATTCCCTGGCTACATGGGCGTTGCTTTCTGCAAACTGTTCCATGTAGGAAACCCTCTCTTCCGGAGAGAACATACCGTAGTTGTGCTCCGGAATCTCCTTCATAGTGCCAAGACCGTATGCCTTTCTGATGGCATCCCAGTAAAAATTGGGAATACCGTTCTTCTGATAGGAATCAATTGAATTGATAAGACGCTTGATCTCAACTACATTGTCCGGAAGCCTGACATTGGACACATGGGCAGGCTGGCGGTATTCATCCGACAGACCCAGGCCAAGTATCTGTAAAAAGTCGGCAAACAGGCTCCCTCCTGTAAACTGCTGCTGTTCAAACACGCGGACTGTGAGATTCTCCTTGCCCACATGATCGGCAACCCAGTCCACTGTCTTGCCATAATCCAAGGGGAAGAAATTATATCCACCGCCATTTAGAAATTCATCGAAGCTTTCGGACAGCTTGGGCCTGCCCTTGACACGCTGATTCCAGTGAGATTCAGCCATCTGATCCTGCGGACGCAAATAGACTATAACCTTAAGACTGGCTCCTAATTTATCGACCTCATTTTTAACCTTCTCCCAAAAACCCTCTGCAGGCTGAACTATCCAGAGCTGTTCGTCTGACAATATTACCTTGTCATAAGATGCAAGGGCTTCTTTGACAATTGAAAATCCCTTCTCCCAGCGTCCCTTTTTATCCTGGGTATCCCAAAGAGTCAGAAAGTGGGCGTTGCGCTCCTCGGCTGCATCCTTAAATGAAAACGGCATCTGGGGTATGGTAAAACCCTTGCTGTTGAAAACCTTCTCATTCAAAGTGAAAAACCTCTGGAGGGAGGTGGTTCCTGTCTTGGCAGTTCCTATGTGCAAATAAATTGTACTCATGATTCCTCCTTAGAAGCTTTTTGCCCTGATAGTTTGTTGTAGAGGGCAAATGGCAGTGTCTCATTAAGTCTTTTGATCCGGTGGAACAGTTCTTCCTGCTTCTCGAATATATAGGTATCTGCACCACCTAAAATGCGCACAGCATCCTCAAGCATATCATTGTCATCATAGTGCCACTGGGGAAGGGCATCCGGGTCATCACGGAACAGCACGCCGTCAGCCCTGCCAAGATATTCCCTGGCAACATAGGCATTGCCCTCCTTGTAGCGCTCCATAAACGCAGCACGCTCCTGGGGTGAGAACATGCTGGTACGAGGTCTGGGACGCTCCTTCTGGGAAGCCATTCCAAAGGTCTCGGAGATGGATTCACTGTAAAAATCAAAAACATCATCATTCAAAAACAGAGGGTTAACCCAGCGCTTGATCTCCACAGCATTATCAGGCAGCCTGACATTGGAAGTATACTCAGGAAGCTGATATTCGTCCGTAAATGAAAGTCCGATGGCATCGAGGAAATCCGAAAAAATAGTGCCTCCCTCAAACTGCTGCCTCTCAAATACACGGACTATGAGATTCTCCTTGCCGATACGGTCAGCTATTCTGTCAAGAGAAGCGTCATAATCAAAGGGCATATAATCATAACCGCCTGAGTTCATGTACTCGTCAAAAGGCGTATCGATGTGAACCTTGAAACTCTTGACCTTCTGATTCCAGTGAGATTCCACCTGCTCATCCTGACGGCGCAGATAGACTATGACCTTGATCTGAACATCCATCCTGCGGAACTTGCGCTTGACGCGTCCCCAGAATTTCTGAAGTCTCTGACGGCTCCATAGATTCTCATCGGACAGAATCACATTGTCATATTTTTTGAATGCCTTCTCAACGACTGAAAAACCTTTTTTCCATTCGGGATGATCCTTGCGTCTGGTCCAAAATGTAAGAAAATGTCCATTACGCCTGATGCCGACTCCCTCAAAATGAAAAGGCATGTCCGGATAGACGAAACCGTGGCGATTCAGAAGCTTTTGATTCAATGGCAAAAAGGTCTGAAGAGCCGTCGTCGCTGTCTTAGGCATGCCTATATGTAAATATACAGTACGCAATTTTCCCTCCGATTACCCTTGTATATCGTTATAATCCAAACCAGTATAACATTCTTTTGTGTAAATTTCTATGAAATCAGAAGAATCTTTGGTATAATTGTTGCATCATTAGTTAATAAGGGAAGATATATGCGTTTACAAGCTCATAATAATTGTCCAATTTTATACATCATAATACCATGCTACAACGAGCAGGAGGTTCTTCCTGTGACCTCAACCCTTTTCATTGACAAGATCAAACGGCTTGTGGAGCTGGGCAGTGCCTCTGACAAGAGCAGGATCATGTTTGTCAATGACGGAAGCAGCGATTCCACCTGGGATATTATATGCAGCCTTGCCGAATCAGAACCTTATGTCATAGGAATCTCCCAGAGTCGCAACCGCGGCCATCAGAACGCTGTTCTGGCAGGACTTATGGAAGCAAAGTCCTACTGTGATGTTACCATTTCTATTGACTGTGACGGTCAGGATGACATCAACGCCATGGACGAGATGCTGCGCCAGTACCGTGAGGGCTATGAGATAGTCTACGGTGTCAGAAGCTCCCGTGATACTGATCGTTTTTTCAAGCGCTTTACCGCTGAAACCTTCTATAAATTTTTGAACGCAATGGGTGTGGAGGTCGTCTTCAATCATGCGGATTATCGCCTTATATCCAGCCGTGTTCTGGAGGAATTCGCCGATTTTGGCGAGGTCAATCTGTTCTTACGGGGCATGATCCCTCTGGTGGGCTTTGAGAGTACCAGTGTATATTACGCCAGGAAAGAACGCATGGCAGGGGAATCTCACTATCCCTTTTCCAAGATGCTCTCTCTGGCTCTCGACGGGATTACCAGCCTTTCCATAAGGCCTATAAGGCTCGTTCTTTTGGCAGGTCTGGTATTTGCCATGTTCAGCATAGCAGGAATTGTTTGGGCTATAGTTCAGTCCGTAAGAGGCTATGTAGTTCCGGGTTGGGCCAGTACCACATGTATCATCTGTTTCTTTGGCGGAATACAGCTTTTGTCCCTGGGTATTATCGGTGAATACATTGGCAAGATCTATCTGGAGGTCAAGCACCGTCCCCGCTACATAATCAGCGAACGCACCTACAATTCATCTGACATAACAAAGGAATAATAATATGGCGCGATTTAGCAGAAAACCCTTTCAAATATTCCAGAAAGTCATTTTCATTTTTCTGTCCATGTGTTTTCTATGGATTGGCTGCGGCACACTTGGCCTGTTAGCCCAGACGCCTCTGGCTTCCTCCCGCAATCAGGGCTTTGTTCTGTTCTTTGGACTGTTCCAGGTTGTTGTACTTATCCTCCTGCTTAGGGCAGCATATCTGTGGACGGGAGCCATCACCAAGGAGAGAACACAGTACATGCTATTCTGGGGGCAGCTGCTATTTATGTGCCTGTGTTTTCTGGTCCTCCTGCTGCAGTTTGACGCCAATCTCCGCAATGACGCATATCAGGATGCGGACACAGCCTGCTATCTTACTGATCATCCTTTTGTTCCGGAGGACAACAAGCACCCCGGAGAGCTATTGTCTTTTGGCAATAACTATTTTTTCATTTATGTTACTTCAAAGCTCATTGCCCTTATGTTCAAAGCAGGCATCACAGCGCCTGTAATATATCTTCAATCCATTAACGCTCTTGCAATGGTTATTGGCGCCGCCTTTACATGGCTTTTTGTAAGGGACGCCAAGGATATCCGCTGTGCCAATCAGACACTTCTGGCGCTTACGATCAACCCGCTTTTTTACGGTTTTACATTCTGGTATTATTCCAACAGTCTTAGCATTCCTGTTATGATGGCTGTTGCCTGGCTGTCCCTGAGACTGAACCGGTGCCGGCGTCTGAAGATCAAAGTATTATACTCTGTTATTATGGGAATTTTGCTGTTTTTGGGATATCAACTTAGGCCTACAGCTGTATTTCCTTTTATCGCCGCGCTGGTGGTTTTGACTTCCATGATCAAGGATATTTCCGTTGTAAGGAGACTTTTACCATGCGGTGTCATGATCCTTGTTACGACTGCTGTACTGTTTGGCGCTTTTTCACATATCCGAAACGATGTGTTCGGTGAGCTGATACCTCATAACCGTCCCATTACTTATTGGCTTTCGATGGGATCCCATGGCACCGGTAATCTGGAAACCAACGGCAGTGATGTAGACTATGTAAAATCTCTGTCAGACGATGACAATAAAACTGCCGCCATGCTGCGAAGGGCTGTGTCCCATTACATCAGAAATGGAATTCCCGGAACCATCGATCTGTGGGCAAGAAAGACCCAGACTACCTGGTCAGACGGATACGGCGGCATCTCAAGAAGAATAATCTCCGGTGAAGCAAAAAGTCCCCTTTATGCCTTTCTGGCGGGAGATTCCAAGGATCTGTTCATTATATACTGCCAGGCCTTCCGCCTGTTTACGGCATTTGGATGTCTGCTGTGCTTTTTCTTCTCCATGAAAAAAGGTATGAACAAAGCCATGTTTTTAGCTGCCATTACCTTGTTAGGAGGCGTGGTATTCTACTTCTTCTGGGAGGCGAGAGCTTTTTATTCGGCGCCTTTTGTGCCTGTAATGCTGATCATAGCCTGTGATGGATATCATTCCCTTTTCGAAAGAAAACACGGTTTTCTATCCCACTACCACAGGTTTGTTCCGCTTCCTTTTATCTGTTTTATGCTGGCAACCCTGTTCGTCGGAATGGAATTTGTAAGTGCCACCGGGTATATGGTTTCAAAGGATCATTTCCGTATATACACCAAGGGCAAGCCCCGTCACTATGCAGCCATAACCTCTACAGATCCCATACTTGATATCTCCCAGGATTTTTATGTATACAAGCCCTTTAACCGAATTTCCATTCCTGCCAAATGCAAAAAAGTTCCGCTTAATTTTTCTTCTTATACCATGTCGCTTGAGCAGGATGGGAGAGAAGTTTTTTCCAAAAAAATAAAAGCCTCATCCATTACAAAAAACCGGATAAAGCTTTCCATTAACCCCGGGTTGCCGGAGGGACATTATACCCTTAATATCAAAAAAGACCAGCCTAAAAAAGCGGATATTACTTTCTTCAAAAAATATGACAGTTACTATCTGGACGCTTACAAAGGGGAGCTGTATGTAAATGGCAGCGGCGGATATGTCAACGATCTGGGACTTACAGTCTTACTTCATGTTAATAAAGAACCATATCTGCCTAAGGCTGTGCGGTATGTGCTGTCACTTTTAATTATGATATCCACCGCACTTATAGTTCTGGCAAATATCAGACCGCCCCATGTCAACCGCACCAGGGAGAGGATAATCGATCTGGAATAATGACCCGGTGTACTGATACACTATGATGATATCCCGGCTGCTTCCTTGGCCATTTTGTCAGCTTCTTCATTACCGGGTATCCCGGTATGGGCCTTCACATGGACAAAGCTTATGGTTATCTTATCCTTAATTGATGAAATAAATTCGCTATAAGCCTTGGATACCGGTTTGTTTGTTTTCCATTCGCCGCTGGCCCAATATTCTATGCCGCTGTAATCATAATATATGACAAGGTTTTCTATCCCCAGGGCTATGGCCTGCTCAATTGCCGCCATGGCTCCGCTAACCTCACCGGCTACATTGCGGGATGGTGCCCACTCAGGATCGCATCCAGACCCCTGGATCGGAATTTTTTCATTATCCTTCACCAAAAATCCGCCATAACCATATACTTTTGTATCCTTATTAAATGAACCGTCCACAAAAGCATAACAGGCAGGAAGATCATCTCCTGCCTGCCCGCTGTGTTTTGTGTTAATATTGTCTTCTGACATATATTCTTGTGCGTCCTGCAGGGTGGAAAATTTCTTGTACTGGGCATTAGGATATTTGTGAATCTGAGCTTCAGCATTATCCCTTCCGTACCATTCAGTATATATTCCGGGCTTTCTGCCCCTTCGGACTGCGTAATATCCTGGTTTTGCCATAATATCCTCAATTCAGCGGGCTAAGAACTAGTCTGCCTGTTTGTCTGGTTTGATTCATGTCAATGATGCGCTGATTGGCAGAGCCTCGAAAATTAAGAGCTATCTGCTTCTGTTCTATCAGAAACCGCCCATCCACCAGGATATCTATATTATCAAGGATATTGTCAGTTACGGCTGTATAACGGCTGCCGCCCGGCAGCAGATCCTTATCATATGTAAAACCTGTATAAATCCATATGCTGCGAGACGGAAGCTCGTTTCTAACTCTCGCAACAAGCTGAGAGACTACCATCTGATTGAAAGGCTCAAAGGGCTCCCCTCCAAGGATCGTAAGACCATCGTAATATGGCTTTTTAAGCTCATCTATGATCCGCTGTTCGATCTCGGGGGTATATTCCCTGCCATAATAAAAATCCCAGGTCTCAGGCTGAAAGCACCCTTTACAATGATTCGTACAGCCTGAAACAAAAACACTGACCCGCATCCCAATGCCATTAGCGCAGTCTGCGGTTAATATCTCACCTATGTGCATACCAGATTCCGTATAGCTCCTGAAGTTTTGGAAAATTACCTTATCACCGGGCAATTATACCATAGGTGCTTATAGCTGTCACGGAAATATATCGATAAAAGGAGGGTAGATCCGGCGCGTTACGGAGGGTTCGTGTAACACGCCGGAATGAATCTGTCATAGTTATGAAGCGTATCTGCGCTGTTTGCTGTCATCTGAAGCGACGATCAGCGACTCTAAAGTTCTTCCCTTTTTCGCGCTCCTGCAATAGACTTCTGTACACCTTTGAAACCGTTCGAAGGTCTTTTGGGCATCGTCCTGGTTGCTGTAAACCTTCCAACAGCCGGTGCATTTCACACCGTTGCAGGGACTTTCCATAAAGCATTTTACATCGGAGGGAGGATATCCCAGAAACAGCCCTATCTCGTGTGGAAATTCTTCATCTACAGCCAGGTGTCCTACAAGCTGCACCAGGGCACGCTTGGGATTGTCTGTGTTATAGCCTTTTTCTGAAAGAATCTCTACTGCCTCCGGAAGCTTAAGATCCAGCCTCAGACGCCCCGGCCGGTAGAGATAGATGAGTGTGTGTCTGGAATTTTTCCTGATCGGTATCATCCGAAGTCCCTTTTTCACAAGGATCCTGTTAAGCTTCCGAATCTCCTTGGTAATCTCGTATTCTCCGTTTTTCACTGTGAAGATATTGCCTGTTTTGATTCCTGCGAGTGTAGGTGCGCAATGTTCGATTACTTCTATACTTAACATGATAATACCGCTTCCTGATATATGATGCGATGGACAAAGTATATCTTGTCAAAATGCTGCGTGGCTAAGTTAGTTCGGACTAACCTAGTGTCCAATAATATAGCCGCCCAGGTGGGGTTACAGGCAGCTATATGAATTGAACTATGAAAACCATTGTGTTAGTCAACCCTAACCAACAAAGACATATTATCAAAAATGTTCATGCATGTCAAGCCCTTTTGACCCTCATATCATTTGATTTTGTCCCCTTCTTTTTTTGCTATAACAAAATTTGGGTTCACTACTTACTGATCGTTTTTTTCACATCCTTTTCAATCTCCATGTATAATTTATCAACATCACTTTCTGTATAATCCCGGTCTTCATAGCTGTCAGAAAAAACGACCTTGATACTCGCCAATCGCCCGGCCAGTCTTCTGTCCCTGCGAAGATCATAGCCTGTCAGGAAGATGTAGTCGCACAGCGTATCACCCATGAACCAGAACAGAATAAAAAACACTTCGCGCGGTTCTTCTGCCAGAGTTTCTGTAACCCACAGTAATAACCCTGCAATAAGCAGTCCGATAAACATCAGACTGAAAATCTTCGTGTGGCGGTTTTCTTCCTTCTCCACCATTCCAAGATCATAAGCAAAATCGTCTCTGATAATCCTGTCAATAGTGTCCTTCTCCTCCTGTGACAAGCAGTCTCCAATTATATTTAAAACAATTGGACAGTCAGGAGGCGTTACCTCCGCAGCCGATTTGAGATAATCTGCAAAATCCGTATTCAGAGTTTCATACCCCTTTACGCTGTATGCACTGATAACATCGTTATAATCGGAAATACTGCATGGAATTGTCGCAATCCCATTTCTAATATAATCCCGTTTGATACGATCTTCAAGGTGTCCCTCTCTGGATTCAAATAATTCAACAATATTACGATTGATCATCTTTTGCTCCCTTCTTTTTCTTCTTCCTGTCCAAATACATAAGCACTTTCTTTTGAATCATAATTCTTTACAATTAAATGTCTATATGGAATACTTATATGCTCTCTGTCAAAGAGCAGCTTGACTTCTCTTTGCATTGCACGAATTGCTTTGCTCATGTCAGAGCCCATCGCGTTAATTGATATCCGAAGCATGAGACAGCTTTCTTCAAAGGAATCAACGCCCTGGTATATGGGCACATTTAAAAGCTCGGGAACCCGTTCTGCCATAAGTGGCAGTTCTTTTTCCAAAAGCTTTTCGATCTCCAAAAGATCAGCCTCATATGGAACAGGAATCTTCAGAGTATCTCTTCTCGAAAAATCTTCACCGCTGGATCTTACGATATCCTTCAAGGAAGAATTGTTGAAAATCTTAGTATCCGAATTATTTCCTATCCTGGTAGAACGGATACCGATCTTTTCAACTGTTCCCTGCCATCCTCCTACCGTAACGGAATCTCCTATCTTGAGCGTCCCTTCAAAAATAATAAAAATTCCGGCAATAATATCACTGACCAGATCCTTTGCACCGAAACCGACCATCAGAGAAAGCACACCTGCCGATGCCCAGAGCGCCCTCGTATCAATGCCGAATTGCGCCAGTCCGATATACAGGAATAAAATAGCACAAGCATACCTTAAGGCATTGCGAAGCATAAGCAGGATGGTTTCATGCTGCAAATCCGATATTCGCGCTATACTATACAGCACCTGATTAACAAGCAGCCGGAATACATACAGTACACACAGCAAAAACAGGCAGTAAGAGAAAGAAAACAGATTCACACCCCTGTCCCATTTGCCCAATAGCACATAGGAAAAACCGTACAAATCCTCTGAGCTTACTCCCAGGCTGATTATAAATATTTCGTAGAGTATAAACACTGATGAAAAAAACAAAAGCAACTGGTATATAACTCGTGATGTCCGCATCTCGGGATTCTGATCCTTGACAGGAATGGTACTCTGCCTGCTCCAGCGCCTTTCAAAATTCGGATTAGAATTCACACCAGTCTTCAAGAAATCCTTCCACTGTTGGAAAAATCCCTTATCTTCATCTTCCCTGGCTTCCTCTGTTGTATCCCCGATCGAAGCGGTTTCATCCGTCTCTGTCACTTCCGGCCCCGCTGCAATAAGATCTTCCTCGTATCCTTTTAGCGCGATATACGCAATGATCAGAAAAGCAATCAGGCAGAGCAGTGTCATCTTCAATGAGATGATAAATGCATCCGTATTATCCGTGCTTTGAACCAGCGGCATAAAGTATAGCTTGGCGGATTCGCCGACTCCGGTATAATATGAAACACCACCAATGAGACATTCCACATTGTAGCCGTCTTCGATGTCTTCCACATCAAAGCCCAGGTCTTCTATGTTTGTACCCTCATAGCCAAACCCGGTGGTAGCAACAATATTCATGCTGTCTTTATCAATTGCCAGTGCGTAATCCGGCAATCCAATTACAAGGTTCTCCAGCACCATCTGAACATTTATCGGATTTAACAGCTTCTCCCTGAGTGTCGGTTTTACTACAATCTGGACAAAACCGTCTGCAAGGTCATTCTCATCCCTCAGGCTTACGCCGATATACTGTCTTTTTTCTCCGCTTGTTTCATCCTTTTGCACACTCTGGATTACATATTCCCTGCCTTCCAGGAGTGCACGAAAGGCGTAGGATTGATCATCCTTATTTTCACTCAGTTTAAAATGGTCATAGGGAGAATTGGTAACTATAACTTTTCCATTTTTATCGTACAAATAAATATATTCCACTTTGAGATCATTGGCGTAATCATCCAGCTCCTGCCGGGTGACATTTTCCTTGCCCTGAGCCTTAATGAGATCCGCAGCCAGCCGGCACTGCTCAAGATACTGCTGATCCAGCCAATTTGACAGCTCCTTACTGTAATTCTCATAAGTGTTCAGTGTCTCCACAGCAGACTTGGCGTAACCGTTTACGGCGGTAAGATCACTTGTCACATCCATAATGGTCTGATAATACCAGGTTGAAATAAATAATATTATCATCCCAAGCGCACCGTATGAAAACAGTTTCCTTCTAAAAACCATTTTTTCATCCTTGCGCCAATTCAGAGCAAAGCCTATATAACGGACAAGCACCCAGGCTATAAGAAAGAAAAGTAAGGTGGAAATAACACATCGTACCACCACATATGCGATGCCTTCGCTCAGCGTTACACCACATAAAACATAGGTACCCCTGTAAGCAAAGATTGAGCCGACAACTCCTGCATCCAGCGCCTCCATCAGGTGATTGACATTCAAGCTAAATACCGAAGCAGGGAAAAATATATGAAATTTATCAGAAATATCCTTATTGCTAAGTTCACCTCCAAGCTCTTCCAGATTGGGAACAGATTCCTTATCGAACCTCTTACTGCCAACCATATAAAGCACCTGGCCGACATATTCATCATTTGGATGGGCAAGGATGGTATAATCCTCCTGAGATACTACTATCACATGTCCTTCCCGTCCGACCTGAAATTGGGTCACGCGATTCATCCATGACAGTGTATGATCAACCACCGTCTCCACATTATCTTCCTGATCTGCTTCAGAATTTTCCAGCTCTTTTTCATGAGCGTCATAGACTCGTTTGCTCCTTTTTTCCAGATTGTCATTTATTTCACGGATCACCTGCTCGTTTTCCTCCAGCTCAGGAAGAATCTTCGATACCTGAATCATTGCGCGAACTACCTGAGGCCGCACTTTGTCATAGAGGTCATCAGCATAAAATGCATATGACAGTCTGGCAAAAACAGCAGCCAAAATGATCAACACCAGATACATAATCATTTTTGTCTTAAGAATTTTTGATTTCATTCCATCTCACTTTCTTGTGTGTTGTCCGGGATTGTTACCGTAACTACAGTTCCTCCGCTGTCACCCGGCGTGATCTTAAGGCCTCCGCCGCACATAATCTCCAGCCTTTGCTGAATATTTTTAAGCGCAATATGAGGCTCATTTGCCCCGGTAGGATCAAAGCCCCTGCCGTCGTCTGAAACTACAACCTCACTTCCGGAATCTGTTTTTCGTGTCAGTATGGAAATATGAAACGCCCCGGCATAGGGATCCCTGCCGTGCTTGACGGCATTTTCCACAATGGGCTGCAGCGTAAGGGGCGGCACCCGAAACCGTATATGCGGCGTATCGTAATCTACGAACAGACTGTCTTCATATTGGGCCTGTTCTACAGCAAGATAGGCGCGTGCATGTTCTAACTCAGAAGAAAAAGGTACCGGCTCGGCACTTGCTATTGCAGTAAAGTTTTTGCGCAGATATACGGTAAAATCTCTGATAACCTGCCGGGCTTGCTTAGGATCCTGGTTACAGAGAGAGTAGATACTCGTCATTGTGTTATAGATAAAATGCGGCCGCATCTGCAGTACCATGATGCTGGCGCGTTGATTGGCAATCTCCTGCTGCTGCCTTGCAATCTCCCTTTGATGCTTTAGATCCTGCTCGACCTGATCAGACAGGGTAAGGCTGTACATAGTCAGTGCGGAAAAAACAATGCTGACATCCATGATGGGATAGACTTCAATAAACATCTGCAAGAGAAGCGTGACTGCTATCGGCACTGTTGCAATAAGGAAATTTCTATAGTCAGAGCGTGAAAATCTCTTTCGACACAGCACAACTTCTAAAGGATTGAGCAGCGCTATTGCGGTTATCGGCACCAATTGAAGCGCATACCAAGGCCCACGGTGATATTGTATATCTGGTGTGACATAGTAGAAAATATCGGTGAATAGAGAGCCGACAATCATGACAAAGAAAATCGCCCACAAACCAATTACCACATAAAAAAATCTGCTTTCTCGCATGCTTTCCCCACGGCAATGCAGCAGATAAGCCGTCATCATGGGCAGAGGCAGTGAAATAAGCACGGTTTCCTGAATCATTACATACTCTAATGCTGCGATCGGGGCAGAATAGCTGTACATGAGCATTTCGATGAAACCAGACAGGCACAGCAAAATAAGAACTATAAAAAGTCCCCTGAAAAAACGCAGGCTCCAGCGATCGATTCCGGGCATAATGGCAGTGAACCATAGCCCCTGTATGCTCAGAAACAGTGCTGCGCCAATCAAAAAGAAGTAAAAATCATCGACCCAGCTATTCATTCGTTCACGCCTCCTGTCTGAAACGGGTAACGCAGTTTTTTAAGCTGCTCCCTTACATCCTCCGCAGTCATGGGCTTGAGCATAAAGCCGCTGGCTTCTGTTTTCCACGCATCGAGGGAGTAGTCGGCATAGGCGGTCAGAAAAACGATGTTTGTGCGGGGATTGATTTCCAGCAATGTCTTACAAAGGTCAAACCCGCTGGCTGTTCCCAGTTCAATGTCCACAACAGCCAGGACTACACGGTTTGTTTTTGCATATTCAATGGCTTCCAATGGCCAGATAAAGCCCATGATCGTGGCGTCGGGCATGACCTCCTCCAGAACAGCCACTCCATCGTTGAGGATGACCTTGCTGTCATCCACTATAATGACATTGGGGCTTTCTTCGCTCTGAGCCGCAAGCTGGAACAGCTCGTTGGCATCCACCCCCAAGCTGTTGGCAAGGCGCAGAATCATCGCTGCGTCAGGCAAGCGGCTGGCATTTTCCCAACGGGCGATGGTAGAATGGTTGACAAACATCAGTTGCCCAAGCTGCTTCTGTGAAAGTCCCTTTCCCTCTCTCAGCTTCTTCACAGTTTCGGCAAATAGAAAATTCAACGCAGTACCTCCCCACTTTTCGATCTAACAAGCATAATCCAGCACATCAAAAAAAGCAATGGGGATGGGACAATTTGGTTTGACAATCTGGAACACCCCCTTGTTCATGTTTTTCAGGGAAAAATACCATATCTAGTTGCATAGTTGGTATGTATATGTCACAATGTACAAGATGTTGTGTCATTTTAGCAGGCGTATAATACGCAGAAAGATAAGATATGGTACAAAGCTAAAGTTTCAGTCAAAGCGAAATAAAAAATAAGCCGCAAAGACAGCTGCAAAGACACCCTGAAGCTGTTCAAAAAAGAGCCGCTCTTAAATAGCGGCTCCCCAAAACCCAAAAATTTTGAACAATTTATAAAGCATCCTTCAATTGTTCAAAAATATATTGCAAGAAGGAGGTTAGACTGAAAATATATTGTTCATTTTTGATATGGTATGATA
>CAJOFQ010000015.1 GCA_905233955.1 uncultured Lachnospiraceae bacterium | reverse complement strand
GCTTCGTCAGGAGAGAGCTCCTCGAAGAAATTGTTGATAGCTGTCAGATCACAAACAGTAGTTGGGAGAGAACCATCGTCTTGGGACTGCTCGTAGAGGTCATATGCTGAGTAGCCCAGCCATCCTACAACAGCCGCCAGAACAATAATACCGGCAATACGGCCATATATTGCAGATAGCCTTTTCTTTTTAACAAGCTGCTTGCGATTCTTCTTTTGTTCTTTATGTTGATCAACCTTTGCCTGACTCATTGAATTATCCTTTCTATGCAAAAATTAAGCTGTAAAATCACTGCTGTCAGTAATATCCCAAAACAAGCAATAGTAACCGGTTATATTACCAAAGAAATCCACGATTTCATGTTCGCTGAGTGAAAAAACCATCTCACTTCCGTCACTGGTGAAGTAAACTTCCTGGCGATATGAGCGTGATTCTTCATCGTAGATACGCTCATTAACCGGTGTAAGATTGGCTTCGCGCCACTCCAAATAGTCGATGGTAATATCCTTGGTAAGAGCGACATCAAAGATATTAGTAAAGCTGTTGTTCACCTGGGTAACCTTCCAGTCTGCATCACAGACCGCAACAGCCATTGGAAGGTTGTCCATCAGTATCTTAAGCTCCTGAGAAGTGTTATTCATGTCTGTGACATCGTGACCAATACCCACAGTACCCATGATCTGACCGCTTCTGTCATACAGCGGAGACTTATATGTTATGAAATGTCGCATGCCCTTGGCGTTCTGAACCATCTCGTCAGCGACCACAGTTTCTTTGCTTTTCATAACCTCGCGCTCTGATTCGAGGCATTTGAATTCTGCCGTATCCTGTTCCTCAGGAGGGACATCCCAAATGTAGTTGTGACCCATACCGTATATCTGGGAACGCGTTTTCTGAACAGTGTCTTCGAACTTGTTATTAACCAGCCAGTGAAGACCTGCCTTATCCTTGAACCAAACCAGATCCTGCATAGTGTCTATAACAGACATCAAATAGTTATTATACAGCCATGCTCTGTAAAGCGCCAAATGGTTGCTTGCGGCATGATATAACCTGGATGAACGGAAAATAATAGGGGCTTCACGGTCCCATATTTCCAAAAGGTTTCCTGGTGGAACCTTGGTGAACTTACAAAGCTCATTCGAGGTCCCTATGAAAATCAAACTGGTGCCGCGCTGATTATAGAAGGGCATAAGCTGATTGAGCTTATCGGATATGATCAGATTATCAAAAGTACCCTCGATATGACCAATCTCCCAAGCCGTAGAAACCTTGTGAAAGTCGTATGTAACCCCTTCGATGGTGCGACATTTCTGCAGTTCACCGAATAATTTGTCGTTGTCTGAAACAACCCATATATGCAAAGTGATCTTGTCCAAGAAGATTCCTCCTTATAACAGTTCCTTACTCTGTAGGGTGCAAAAACAATGACTACAAGTATAACGAATCCACTATACTACTCTTTAGAACAAATTTCAATTAAAAACTTGCATGGATGTCTTTCGTTAACGATTAACACGGCGGCGGATACGATCCGGATTAATGGCGTAGGTTATGGCTGTCTCATATGTAATGCGGCCCTCATTGTATAAATCCTTGAGGCTGTCGTCCATAGAGCGCATACCGCCACCCGTGCCGGAATATATCATGCCATCTATCTGATAGATTTTATTATCACGGATCATATTACGGATTGCCGGGGTTACAGTCATTATCTCAAAAACAGGCACAATACTGTTGTCAACAGTGGGAACCAACTGCTGCGAAACAACAGCATGCAGTACAGTTGACAATTGTACCGCAATCTGATGCTGCTGGTTTGCAGGGAAAACATCAATGATTCGGTTTATGGTATTAGCAGCTCCGATTGTATGAAGTGTAGACAGCAATAAATGACCGGTTTCAGCCGCCGTCATGGCAACGGAAATCGTCTCAAAATCGCGCATCTCACCAAGCAGGATTACATCCGGACTCTGGCGAAGAGCGGCACGCAGGGCGGCCACATAGCTCTCGGTATCCACAATAACCTCGCGCTGGCTGACAATACTCTTTTTATGGCGGTGGAGATACTCTATGGGGTCCTCGAGAGTGATAATATGTGCTTCTCGATTTTCATTAATATCCTCAATGATGCAGGAGAGGGTGGTAGATTTTCCGGAACCCGCCTGACCGGTAACCAGAACCATTCCATTTGAGAAATTACCCAGATCGATTATTTCCTGGGGAATATGCAGCTTGGAAGGATCCGGCAATTCAAAGCTGATTATCCTCATTACCGCTGAGAGCGCGCCTCTTTGCTTATAAGCGCACACTCTGAAGCGTGAAAAGCCCGGAATTGCAAGGGAAAAGTCGTCGTCGCCCCTATCAATCAGGATGCGTATATCCCGCTCTGCCAGTCGATATATCTCTCTTAGAAGCTCTTCGGTCTGGGCAGGGAATATTTTTTCATTGCCCTCCATATGTATAACGCCGTTTTTACGGAAGGATACAGGTATACCGGCCACAATAAACACATCGGACGCCCGTTCCCTTACAGCCTGTTCAAGTATCTTTTCGATTCTGGTTTTTTCTTCCATTTAGAGACTCCTTTTTTGAATCATCTGATAACATTTACACTATCGTCACCCTGCCAGTCCAGGGTTGAGACAGTTTGAAATTTTGAGAATTTGTAAGCCTGGAGGCGTGTATCAAACTTAAAAACTACAGACAAAGATGCAATATCAGAAAGTGTATAGGTTCGCTTTATGGTGGTTTCAATATCTGTAAGATCACCGGACAGCTCGTCATTTAACTTAGCCAGATCACTCTCAGCCTCATTACAGGCTTTGTAATACGCATCCTGGCTTTGCATGGTAAGATTTGCCTGATGCCATTCATTTTCCGCCTGAACCAGGGCTATAGCGGAAAAAGTAAACAGGCACAGGATCAAAAACACAACTAAAAGCAGTGAAATTCCTATATTTGCAGGTGGCGATGCATTATTTCGCTGGTCGTTCATAGCAAGTCTTTCTCCTTGGCATGTACCACATCCAGATGATACACCTCTTCACCATTGTCATCCGTAAAACTAATAGCAGCAGAAAGTGTGCTGTCGGTCTCGGTTAACTGTATAGTTTCAACTTTGGCGAGGTTGCTCTGTGGAGTAGGAAGGTAATTATCGTTAAAATATATTGATATCTCGTAAGGATTGCTGTCCCCTGTACGAACTGCGTATTCATAGACGCTTCCAATGCAGGAGGCAGTATCTGATATAGACTGTGATGTACGGACTATTTCAGCGGTATCAGAGCAGATATTAAGAGCGTGGTTAAGGGCTTTGGCTTTTTCACTTTGTATGTGAGCTCGTACAAATAAGGTTATGCACACTGAAGCTGATAGTGTAAAAAACAGGATTGCCACCATAAGCTCCATTAAAAAAAGTGATGCTGACGAGGCGCGTTTTCTTTTGATCTGTGCCTTCATCTGATCACCTCCGCTGAATAAATTCCGACTCTGGCACTTGCAGTATGCCCGTCTTTATCTACGCAAACAAATGATAACAGATTATCACGCTCCTTAGATACAGAAAATTCCTGTACTTCCAATATTTCCTGACCTGAAGCAGGCGTAAAGTTATTGATGGTTCCATCCTTTATAAAAAGCTCCCTAAGAGTCCCATCAGATGCATAAATATAGGTATCATATAATTCTCCGGCCAGCTTTTCCTTCATGATAATGGCGTCACAATTATCAAAAGAACCAATGGTAATTCTGCCATTATCGTGCTGATGGATCTTCTCACGGATGTATGCCAGAGATGTATTGGCATTATAATTCATAGCTGCGTCAGCAATGGTACGCTGGTAAACTTGTGCAGCAAAAAGAATAACAATAAGCGCGGACAGAGTAAAAGCAAAAAATATCATTACCGGAAATATAAAATCAATCTGTCTGTTTGTAGCGAATTGTCTGCGCATATTAGTATTCCTTGTTGAAACTTATCTGGAAGCACGGTTTATGATGTTGGATTTCATAGCTTCCTTTTTTTCGATAACATTATTCACCGTCTGAAGAGTATAGCCAACAACCTTTTGTGGAATTGTACGAGTATCCTCCGGGTGTAACTCTATAATAGTGACATCTGGAATAATGTTTTGTGCCCGTACCTGATAGTCTACATAGAAGAGATCCTCATTATAGATCAGCCCATAGTCAGAACGGATAGAATCCAGCGATTCCGGATAGTGTCCTGTTGTGGCATAGCAGTACACAATATCCCTTGAGAGGGCATCCTGAAGACTTTCTTTTTGGCGCTTTGTTGATCCTTTACTCAGGTTATTAGTGCCTATAATGAACAGAACTATGACCATGGTAAAGAGCAGCAAGGAAGGCAGCAGGCTTTGGAGTGTAGATCTTCTTCGTTTTGTTGTGATATATGAGAATCTTGCCATAATGTAAACTACTCTAAAGAGTCGCCATGATACCTAAAAGCGGGAACATAACGGACAACAATATCACTCCTACTACAACTGATAAGACAACTATAAGAGCCGGTTCTAATACTGCTAACTGATTGGAAATCTTGGTATCCACTTCATCCTGATACAGAGTCGCTATTTGAGCCATTACCTGATCCAGGGAGCCGGTTTTATTACCGATGGAAGTAAGGCGGGAATAAACTCCGGAAAATATCTCGGCCTCGTGCAGCGCATCTGACAGGGATGTGCCATCTGCCATCTTGTCACGGCACTTATTAAGCTTTCTGGCAAAGAATTCATCTTCATTAAGCTCAGCAACCAGATCAAAGCCGCGATCAGGTGCCAGACCGCTTCTTAAGATGAGGGACATACCATCTGCAAAACGACAGGAAGCTATTTTGTCATTAAGATCTCTTGTCATTTTAAAATGTCTGGTGATCTTACGGGACAGCTTTCTTCCGGCTTCCGTTTTGACACTGAAAAACAAAAAAGCAATAATAAACGCCAATATCAGTACAAGCACCAGAGCATAGGTACTGATGAAGTTGGAAGCGGCCATCAAACCGGCTGCAAAGCCCGTCATCTCTGTTCCAAGCTGCCTGAAGACCTGATTGAATATTGGCATGACCCTTACAAGTAGAATTATTATGACAGAGATTATCATACCTGACATAATAAGGGGATATGTGACAGCGCTTTGGATGGACTGCCTCAATTGTTCCTCACGGCTGTAGTGCTCCTCCAGAGCCTCCATTACTTCGTCAAGATTACCGGTCTCTTCACCAATAGCTACCATGTGTATCATATAGTCCGGGAATGCTTCTGTAGCAGCAAGACCGACAGAAAACTGTCCTGTCAGACGCACTGTTTCAAGAATGGTGTCAATGATCTGACGATCAGTCCCGGTTGAAAAATCGTCCTCCATCATCTCTACACCCTCTATGGATGAAATACCGGATTTCAGGATCAGAGCCATCTGTCCGCAAAAATATGACAGCTCCATATTGGACAAGGGACGAATACGCCTGCGCCGACGTGGTTTATTATCTTTTTTTGGTCTGACAGAGTCAGGCGTTTTTTTAGCTTTAGCTCTTTTTTTCTTCGGCATAGTATTAGTATGTGTATTTGGTAGTATAATTGCTGCCGTCTCCAACATATTCCTTGACGGAATCTTCATCGTTATTAGCGGCGAGAGTAGGATCCATCAGAGACCAGTTCTGGCCGTTAAACTCAATAATGTCGTCCACCCAGCCGGTCTCGGCCAGATAAACCGAGATCCATGCGTGATAGGCGGTTCCGGAATAGCCGACCTCAAGCTTGGTGGGAACACTCTGTGATCTTAACATGGCAGACATAACTGAGGCGTAATCGAAGCAGATGCCGGTCTTGGATTCCAGAGTTGCGTCCACATCGGGGATATAGTTTACGGATATATCAGCTGCTTTATCGTTGTCATAACTGATATTTTCAGTAACATACTCATACACATTTGTAACGAAATTCAGATCGTCTGTAGAATTGTCTGAAAGATCTATTCCAAGGGATACAGCAGCGGAATCGGGCGTATAATCTACATATTGGTTAGGAAACAGGTAGGGGCGGAATTCATCGGAAAGCTTGACATCTATAGGCTGTGACAAGCCCATGGAATACAGATCTTGCGATACATGCTCCAACACATCGACCTGGTATGTTCCATCACCGCCGGTAAGGGGCAGTGTCTGATAATCGCCAATGGGAAGAGGATATTGATAGGGTTCTCCGCCTCCGGGATTGTGGATTTGAACCTGTATTTTATCAGCGCTGCCATTGTAGCGTACCATGATATATCCATCGTCTGTATGAGAAGCATCAATAGATATAGAATCATTACCATAGGTTACCTCACCGGAAGCCTCCGGCATGAGCGTAGAGGTCGTGGTGGTGCGTTTTTCACCGGAAGATGAGGATTCGGCGCTTTTTTTACCTTTCCCGCATCCACAGACGACTAGCGAGCACGCTACAGCCAATGACATAGTTATAAGGAATGTCTTTTTTTTCATAGGTAAAACCTCTCGTATCAGTTGTGATTGATGACCGCATGGAGTACATTTCCTGTACGATCCGGTATGTAAACATTCAGATAAGAATCAGGGTAGTCGAACAGAAGCTCGCCGGTAATACCGTTATAAGATGATGGCTGAACCGTGTTGCCTGATGAATCCAACGCGTATACCTTGTTCCAATTAATGCCGCTTCCGGAATCCTGTACATATAAAAATACCTTGGTTCCTTCTGTCTTGCTGGAGATAAGCTCCGGGACATCCCTGTCAACATCAGTTACATCAACGGACTGTGTAACTGACCTTCTGGTAGTAAAGTTAACAGTCACATCCATATGACCGTTGGCTGTAGGCAGGATATAATAACTTCTCGGACCGTCCTGCAAAACCGGGATTGACTTGTCGCCGATCTGGGCAGTCGCCGTGTCAATCGGGACAAATGAATCTACGGTGAAAGTATATCTAAGCTGACCGTGTTTTGCAGAGGCTTTGTCCAACTCCAATGAGAAAGATGGAGTAATAAAAAAAACAGGTGCCACAGCAAAACACAAAATTACAAATATTACAAGAGCACGCTGCAGAGAATGACGCTGCATTCGGTACTCGTTATAGTCAATAAGCGTCACCAGTGGGATGGAGTTGGGCTTTCTGCCTTCCTCATAGAATATAAATTCCAGGAGCCTTTCAGCATCCTCAAGCGGATATTTCGGAATCCGCGGCCGTCCCCGGGGTGGTTCGATCCCCTTGGCATCTGCCAGGATCTCACACATCTCGACATTCATATCAGTCATCCATTTGATGAAATGTCTGGAATTATCCAGACGGCTGATTGAATGTAATGCATTCAAGTATATATCAAGTAAAGTATCCTGGACTAAAGCCCTGTCCCATAGGTAACTATACGCCAGATTGTACTGCTGTTCGTAGGTAATGGCAAACAGACTCGCAAAGGCATTACTGTCCTGGAGCCTGGCATCATCCACGAGGGAAGCAATATATTTAAAATCAATACTGGCCAACTGGTATCACCTCCTGTGCCGAAGCACAGATTCTAGTGTGCCATTCGGCGTTTAAAGAGCTGCGTACGGGTACGCTTTTGATCAATTTGCTGGAGCTTTTGTGCTCCAATAAGAGCTATATCCTCCTGGGTAAATGGAACTGCCAGGGGCAGGGGCTCCATCTGTGATTCCTCAGAAATCTCATCAAAGGCAATAATCTTGGCCGGCTTGGCTTCATCCTGATCAGCAGCGTCAGAGTCCAGGCCATCATTGCCCCTTAATTTGTCCGTAAGGCGCGACGACGACAGAGCTATAAGCCTTGTGATGGAAGTCAGATCATCAGCCTGGGCGTAAGCTGTTCCGTATTCATATTTGATGAGATGATTCTTGGTATTAGCATTATAATCACGAACCTTGTCAGCCAGCCGATCCAAAAAAACTGACAGGTGTAAGTCCGAACTCCTCTCGTAGAGCACAATAAAGCGATTGCCGCCGTTCCTTCCAACAATACACTCATCGAGGGATGCCATGGACAGAATTATCGAGAATGCTCTAATAAGGTTGTTGCCTTCAACCCGTCCAAAGTTGGCATTAACATCCTTAAGTGAAGTAAGCTCGATCATTGCGGCCCCCATTTCTTCGGGAATATCACGATCAGCGTATTCGTCGATTATGGAATCAATGGAGTAGCGGTTAGCAATCCTGGCTACCGAGTCTGTGTTGGCAGCATATGCCAGGCTGGCAAGATTTTGATTCTGCTTTGAGTATAAGGAGAAATCAATAAAGATGCAAGCAAAACTCAAAAAAAGCGAAACCCAGAGAAAAATACACAGGTGCATCACATTCTTATCCGAAGTTATCTGCTGGTAGATGTCGCTGGCAATAACAATCTGATAGAAGCAGAGCCCGGCAAAGCCCATAAATATAATCAATTCCATTGTCTTCATCTGGTCAAATCGTTTCATCACACACCTCTTGTTAAAATTATAGTACTTAGTCTCACCACACATGAGACTGGCTGATACATCATCTTGGAACAGTATGAACTACACAAAAGCATACTGGTTGTAACAAAAAACAACTTAAATGGGTATTGCTATATCAACATGAAATTCCATATCTTTTGCAGAAATACGCAATATCCCGTGATATTTATCGACAGTTTCCTTGATAGACTGAAGACCTATACCATGATTTTTTTCTTTTTTTTGTGAAAAAATAGCATTATTGTTAGTTGAATCAATAAACAACTCACCGTCATAATCGTTTGACGATACGATATAAAGTGTAGAATCATTCTGTATTCGTATTGAAATAGAAAATCTCCTTACGGGTGCAGGAGAATATTTTGCCGCTTCTATGGCATTTTCCATGATGTTTCCAATTAGTGAGCAAAATTCAGGATCTGACAGGGGAAGGGGAACGGGCAGATCTACCTGGATGGTAGATATAATACCTTCTTCTTCTGATTTTGTCTCGTAATAATTTAATACGGCGTTGATAGCAGGATTAGAGCAGTAGTTTTTGACAATGATTCCTGAACTCTCTTTTGTGTATTGTCGGATGTAATCCCTGAGCGCCTCGGCATCCTCTTCACGAGCGAGCTGTGATAAGAGATTAAGTGTATGCTTGAAGTCGTGTCTTGCATGCCTGTCCGCTTCAATTTGAGACAGCAGGCTTTTGTACTGAAGGCTTTGTATATCGGATATTCGTTGTGCCTCTTTGTATTCGCGGATGTGTATGTATTCCTGCATATGTGAATAAAATATGGAGGTCAGGTAACCGTATAATACAAAAAGTGATCCTGAAAAAAACAGGTATGTGCCGTGCAAATGATAGCCGTTTAGCATCCTGTAGTCATTAGGAAGCAGCGCAATATTCAAGCCCAGGAACAAAATCGGAACTGAAAGCCAGCCTACCCATAAGCTTTCAGGAGTTCCTGACGGAGATAAAACATTAATATCCCACCGTGAAAGTACCAGATATGCAAGTATGCAAAGTGCTGCGTTCATAACAAATTGTATTATGATTGCATCGTATCCAAAATCCATATATAGATGATTCTTATGTATCATAGAGTCAATAAGACATGAAATATTGGAAGGAAATAGTAAAAGATTAATTGCCCAAAGATAGATGCAAAGGCTCCTTGTGATGCTTAGATCCAGAGAAAAATAGAATATGGGAAAATACAGCGCGAAAAAAAACAATAGCCCCCGGTTGTCCTGTAGTATTGTGAAGCGATGAATTGCAGGAAGATTAAGAATGCTGGCGCATGAGAAAACCAGGCATTCAAACAATAGAACCGGGATACTTACTTTTAAGAACGGTTTGACCATTATGTATGCACAAAACAGAACAGAAGCAATTAAAATAAAAGCGGAAAGATCATTGTAATTGTTAATACCGCTCATCGCTGACCCTCGCGTAATTGGTCAAACATATAGTCCTGCCACAACTGTTCGATCCTGGCTGACTGTCTGACTTTGATTGGAAATACTGTGCCGTCCGTCATGGAACAGTTGCCGTTTTCAATTCTCTTTATCCGGTCCATGTTCACAACTATACCTTTGTTAATGGTCAAAAAGCGCTTCTCTCCAGTGGCATTTGTCATGAATTCTCTGGTAGTCATACGGGTGGTGTATTCATCGCCATTTCTGCGCTTTAAACGCAGATAATGCCCCTGGCTCTGGGTCCAAACCAGTTCAGAATAGGGGATGCGAATCTCCTGGCGATTAGATACAAATGTCAGATAGTGGTTGATGGAAGGAAGGACTTTTTGGGCATCTGACAGCAATACCTTGATGCGATCCGCAGAGACAGGCTTGACCAGATAGTCAAAGGCGTGATATCTGAAGGCTTCCGGCATATTCTCGCGGCTGGTAGTACAGAATATGATCATGGTGTTTTCTGATTCGGCTCTTATGTGCCCTGCCAGCTGGAGTCCGTCATTGTCGTCAATATATATGTCCAAAAATACAATATGGAATACTCCTGGCGAGAATGCCGACATAAATGACTCGCTTGAGGTAAAACCTGCTGTCTCTATTGGCAGATTTAGCTCTTTTGATGCCTGAGATATGTATTTTTCCAGTGTTTTGATGGCTTCAGGTTCGTCATCCACGATGGCGATATTCATATAAGCTGCTCTTTCTACTTTATAGTTTAGATCCTGTGGTTAACAAGTATAAAGGTTTTTGGAGTAAAGGTAAAGCAAAAGGGCTTAAAGCCCTAAAAAAATAAAACTCAATCGTAGTAATAATATGTATTTTGTGTTATCATAGGAGAGCCAGACATATATTAGGTTGTATTGCGCTTTTGGTTGTGTGTGTTGTTGTCAAAATGGAGAATTTGAATGTTTTACCCGGAGAAGGGCAAGAAGTATGTCCGTATTAGAAAGAATCATCGTAATTACCAACAGGAGATGACCAGGAAACGACGCATTATAAGATTGATAGTAGCTGTGGTAATAGCTGCGATTGTATCACTTTCCGTGTTTTTTGGCGTTCCTGAAAGGCTTATACCGTTAGCTCTGGATTTTTCAGAGAATTTTAACGGTCTTAATCACAAATCCCAAAAAGAACCAGTATCAGAAACAACCGAAGCGGCAGAACAGGAGCCGGAGCCAGAACCCGTTGTTGAAGAGCCTGCCAAAGCCACGGTTGTTTTTACAGGTGATGTGGAATTATCTGATTATGTAAGGTCTAATTATGACTCTGCCGGAATAAACGGTGTACTTAGTGATTCGTTGGCCAGAGTGCTTAAGACTGCGGATGTTTCCGTTATCAACAATGAATTTGCTTTTTCAGACAGGGGAACTGCTGCTGACAAGCAGTACACATTCAGGGTGTCGCCATCTTATGTATCTATTTTACAGGATTTTGGCGTTGATGCTGCAGGACTTGCGAATAATCACTCCCTGGATTATGGACAGGATGCTCTTTTAGATACCATTCAGACCTTGAATGATGCCGGAATAGATAATACAGGTGCGGGTAATTCACTGGATGAGGCGGCCAGGCTTGTAATAAAAGAGGTAGATGGTATCAAGATAGGAATACTTGCATGTTCCAGAGTTATACCATATGCGAATTGGGATGTCCGCAATTCACAGCCCGGTCTTTTTACCTGTTATGATCCTTCGGAGCTGGTTTCCAGGACCATGGCTGCAAGGGAACAGTGCGATTACCTTTTTGTAATGATTCATTGGGGAATTGAACAGACTACGAATTTGGAAGCATACCAGAGTCAGATAGGTCATTCCGTAATAGAAGCCGGTGCTGACGCTGTTATTGGAGCTCATCCACATATACTGCAGGGTATAGAGTACTATAATAACAAGCCTATATTCTACAGCTTAGGCAATTTTATCTTTAATCAGGATATTCCGCAGACAGCTATTGTAAAGGTTACAGCCGATGATGAAGGCGGTATAAGCTATAAGCTGATTCCGGCGTATGCCGCATCTGCTACCACCAGGCTTGCTAATGAGACAGATGCGTCCGGATATGACAAGACTGAGGAGATATTAACTAATTTAAGAGAGCTTTCACCCAATGTTAATATTACGGATAAGGGTGTTATAAGCGAGAAATAGTAATCATGAGGGGAGTATACAATGCGTCATTTGATGAGCCCTATGGATCTCAGTGTAGATGAATTAGAAGAATTAATGAATCTTGCAGCCAAGATAGAAGAGGATCCTAAGGCTTACGCACACATTTGTGACGGTAAGATTCTGGCAACATGTTTTTACGAACCATCCACACGGACCCGGTTGTCCTTTGAATCGGCTATGCTTCGGTTGGGTGGTCAGGTTCTGGGCTTTGCCGATGCGGATTCGTCTTCTGCAGCCAAGGGTGAGAGTGTAGGTGATACTATCAGGGTTGTATCTTCATATGCAGACATCTGTGCTATGAGGCATCCAAAAGAAGGAGCGCCCCTTGTGGCCTCATCAAAATCTCTGATTCCGGTTATAAATGCCGGAGATGGTGGACATGAGCATCCAACCCAGACACTTACTGATCTTTATACCATATACAGCTTAAAGGGCGGAATAGATCACCTTACAATAGGTTTGTGCGGAGATTTAAAATTCGGCCGTACAGTTCATTCTCTGATAACTGCTCTTGTTCGCTATACTGACATAACATTTGTTCTGATCTCGCCTGAAGAGCTTCGGGTGCCCAGTTATATCAGGGATGATATTCTCTCTGCAAACAATATCCCCTTTACTGAAGTTGAAAAGCTGGAGGACGCAATTCCCGATCTGGATATTCTCTATATGACCAGGGTTCAGAGGGAACGCTTTTTTAATGAAGAGGATTATTTGCGGATGAAGGGATTCTACATTCTCGACAAAGAAAAAATGGCGTTGGCAAGGAAGGATATGCTGATTTTGCATCCGCTTCCCAGAGTGAACGAAATTTCAGTAGAAGTGGATGAGGATCCAAGGGCTGTTTACTTTGAACAGGCGAAGAAGGGGGTATATATCAGACAAGCACTCATATTGGATTTGTTAGGGCTGACGAAATAATCGAAAGGAGTTTCTTTTGCTTAATATCAGTGGGATAAATGAAGGCTATGTTTTGGACCATATTCAGGCAGGAATGAGCCTTCAAATATATCATGATCTTAAACTGGACACGCTGGAGGACTGCATGGTGGCCATGATCACCAATGCTAAAAGCAATAAGATGGGCAGAAAGGACATAATCAAGGTCGAATGTCCGATAGATGCCATAGATCTGGATATTCTGGGTTATTTGGATCATAATATTACAGTTAATATTATAAAAGATGACCAAATAGTTGAAAAAAGAGCACTTGCGCTCCCTAAAGAGATAAAGAATGTTATCCGCTGTAAGAATCCCCGCTGTATCACCAGTATTGAACAGGGATTGGATCAGATTTTTGTTCTGACAGACGAGGAAAGAGAGATCTATCGCTGCAAGTACTGTGAGGAAAGGTATCGTGGTCATCACAGGCGCCGTATTTCAGTGAAGAGATAGGTTTAGGGGAGGAAGTTATGAAGTCAATCAGCAGTCTGTTTGAGGAACTGGATTATCGAATTGTTCAAGGTTCTTTGGATGGTGATATAACCGAGCTTGTGTACGATTCCAGGAAGGCATGTGAGGGATGTCTGTTTGTATGTGTCAAGGGAGCCAGCTTTGACGGACACAGCTTTGCATCGGCTGTAGCAGACCAGGGAGCCAGGGTAATCGTTGTTGAAGACATTGTGGATATTCGAAGTGATGTGACTGTAATACAGGTTTCCGACACAAGAGAGGCGCTT
Organism: uncultured Lachnospiraceae bacterium; assembly: GCA_905233955.1. Lineage (GTDB taxonomy): Bacteria > Bacillota > Clostridia > Lachnospirales > Lachnospiraceae > RGIG4930. The sequence continues at coordinate 14,863 of CAJOFQ010000015.1, read as the reverse complement.
GCTAATCTGTCGGCAGCCTATTTTGACCACCCGTCCAGACAGATAAGATGCATTGGTATAACAGGTACAAAGGGCAAGACAACTACCACATACATGATTCGTTCTATTTTGGAGAATGCAGGCTATAGTGTTGGACTAATTGGCACTATAGAGACCATAATAGGTGACAAGCATACTCCTGCTCTTAATACAACACCGGAATCATATCAGATCCAAAAGGATTTGCGTCAGATGCTTGATAATGGCCAGGACATCTGTGTTATGGAGGTTTCATCACAGGGATTGATGATGCACAGAGTAGGCGGTATGATATTCGAGATTGGCATTTTTACCAATATCGAACCTGATCATATAGGACCTAATGAGCATAAGGATTTCGATGAGTATCTGCACTGTAAGAGCCTTCTGTTCAGACAATGCAGGCTTGGCATTTTTAACAGTGATGATCCCCATTACGAAGAAATAAAAAAAGGGCACACATGTGATGTGGCAACCTATGGTATGTCAGATAAGGCGGATTATCGTGCAGTTAACAGCAAGCTTATTATGGATGGCGGAAGCCTTGGGGTATCATATGACATTACAGGCAAGATAAATACTCATGTTAATCTGCCCTTGCCGGGAGCTTTTTCTGTATACAATTCCCTGGCCGCAGTAGTAGTTTGCTGTCATTTTGATATTAAGCCTGATGATATGAATGCCGCTCTTGCCGGGGTTCATGTTAAGGGGAGGATAGAGCCTGTTAACATTTCAAATAAATTCACACTACTCATAGATTATGCGCATAATGCCATGAGTTTAAAGAGCTTGCTTGTAACACTGCGGGAATACAAGCCCGGCCGCCTGGTATGCCTGTTCGGGTGCGGCGGCAACCGCTCCAGACAAAGGCGTTTTGAGATGGGTGAAGTGTCAGGCAATCTGGCAGATTTGACTATAATCACTTCTGATAATCCCAGGTTTGAGAAGCCTCTGGATATTATTGAAGATATTAAAAGCGGCATAATCAAAACAGATGGGGAGTTTGTGGCTATAGAGGACCGCAAGGAAGCCATTCGGTATGCTATTACTAATGCCAGAGAGGGTGATGTGATTGTTCTGGCAGGAAAAGGACACGAGGATTATCAGGAGATTTGCGGCAAAAAGCACCACATGGATGAGAGAGAGTTAATTTCAGATATTGTTAGTGAAGGAACACCATTTATCGGACGAGTATAAGTGAAGAAGATGAAATACGCTGATGTAATTATTGATATTCGAAATATCAGGCTGGATCGAACCTTTCAATACATAGTTCCTGATGAGCTGGAAGAATTTATTCATCCTGGTGTCTGTGTACTCGTTCCTTTTGGACGATCCAAGTCACTAAGGCAGGGATTTGTGATTGGACTATCTGATTCTCCTGCAGTCAGTGAAGATAAGCTAAAGTCCGTAGAAAGCATAGATAAGAACAAGGTCCCGGTAGAGTCGCAGCTTATTGAACTGGCAGACTGGATGAAGCGGCGCTACGGAGGTACGATGGCTCAGAGCCTTCAGACGGTATGGCCTGTAAAAAAGGTTGTAAAGAGGCGTAATTCAGGCAATGATAACGACGGTGCTTCAAACGGAAGAGATGATTTTTCCAGACCTGAAGAACATAGTTTAAACACATATCAACAACAAGCGGTGGATGCCTTTAAGGAAGATATGAATAATGGCATGCACCGTATTTATTTGCTTTTTGGCGTTACGGGAAGCGGAAAGACTCTTGTTTATATTGAAATGATAAGATCTGTCCTTGCCAGGGGTTTAAACGCCATTGTTCTTATTCCGGAGATAGCGCTGACAAGACAGAACATTATGCGCTTTTCAAGCCAATTTGGTGATCGCGTGGCAGTACTTCATTCCAGACTTTCAGAGGGAGAAAGGTATGATGTGTGTCAAAGGGCTTTAAAAGGGGAAGTGCAGATTGTTCTGGGACCAAGAAGTGCACTTTTTACCCCCTTTTCTAAGCTTGGGCTTATCATAGTAGATGAGGAACATGAGACTTCATACAAGAGTGAACAGGTTCCAAGATATCATGCCAGGGATGTTGCAATAGCCAGAGCCAAACAGACAGGAGCCTCTGTCGTTCTGGGGTCTGCGACTCCATCTATTGACAGTATCCTAAATGCCCGGAATGGAAGCTACAAGTTATTACAGCTGCCAGAGCGGGCAGGAGGCAGCCTGCTTCCTGAAGTTAATGTAATTGACATGAGGCAGGAACTTGCAGCAGGCAACAGAAGTATGATATCACAGACTCTTTGTGATAAGCTTCAGGAGACTCTAAATGCAAAAAAACAGGCTATGCTTTTCTTGAATCGGAGAGGGATGGCAGGTTTTGTTTCATGCAGATCATGCGGTAATGTGATCAAATGTCCTCACTGTGATGTAAGCCTTCATCTTCACAGGGATAACAGCCTCAGGTGTCATTATTGCGGCTATCACACTGTGATACCATCTTCCTGTCCTAAGTGCGGCTCCAGGCATATTGGAAGCTTTAAGGCGGGAACCCAGAGTGTAGAAAGACAACTGCGGATTCAGTTTCCGCAAGCGGCTATAATCCGTATGGATGCAGATACAACACGGCATAAGGGCGACCATGAGAGATTATTAGAAGAGTTTGCATCAAAAAAAGCTGACATATTGATTGGAACCCAGATGATAGTTAAAGGACATGATTTTCCGGATGTTACGCTGGTAGGAGTTCTGGCTGCGGATCTGTCGCTTAATGGCGGCGATTACAGTGGAGGAGAGCGTACCTTTGATCTGCTGGTTCAGGCATCAGGCAGAGCCGGACGGGGAGATTTTAAGGGTGAGGTTGTGATACAGACATATCAGCCTGATCATTATGCCATAAAAGCTGCCGCAGCCATGGATGTAGGGGAATTCGTAAAGCAGGAGCTGTCGTTTCGTTCCCTGATGGGCTATCCCCCTGTAAAACATATGCTTTTAATTCGCGTTACATCACAAAACGAAGAAAATGCTTTGGGAGTAAGCAAAGCTATTACCAGGGTCATCGCTGCAATTCCAGAGAAAAAGAAGCTTCTCATGGCCAATCCTACTGAGGCCGTTATCGCAAAAGTCAAGGACAGCTATAGATATGCAATATATATTAAGGCTGATTCAATTGACGATCTTATAAGGGTTAAGGATGCAGTTGAGAAATTTGCTTTGGGTGCAGAGAAGCAAAAAGAGTTTACAAACACCCGTTTAGTCTTTGATTTTGACCCAATAGGAATTTTTTGATGGCAAAGTATTTGACGGGACAGAAAAATGTGGTATAATGTTATCCGTGTTCGTCGTTTTACGGGCGGAGACAAATTAAAGTGAGTTTTTATAGCTGCACGATACCGGAAGGAGGGGAGCAGATGGCAAGCGTGATCGTGAAAGAGAACGAGTCCTTGGATAGCGCGTTGCGCCGATTCAAGAGAAATTGCGCAAAGGCCGGTATCCAGCAGGAGATCCGCAAGAGAGAGCATTATGAGAAGCCTAGCGTTAAGCGCAAGAAGAAATCCGAGGCAGCTCGTAAGCGCAAGTACAATTAATTTTAGTTTTTGAATGTATGCATCCTCCATTAGTGGGGATGCATTTGTGTTAGGAGAGAAAAATTGTTGCATGATGAGATAAAAAAACGACGGACATTCGCTATTATTTCACATCCGGATGCCGGTAAGACTACACTTACCGAGAAATTCCTGCTCTATGGAGGCCAGATTAACCTGGCAGGATCAGTCAAGGGCAAAGCCACCGCCAGACATGCGGTATCTGACTGGATGGACATTGAAAAGGAGAGAGGTATTTCAGTAACTTCATCTGTTCTGCAGTTCGAGTATGACAATTTCTGCATTAATATTCTGGATACTCCCGGACATGAGGATTTTTCAGAGGACACCTACAGGACATTGATGGCAGCGGATTCTGCAGTTATGGTAATTGACGCATCAAAGGGTGTCGAGGCACAGACAAGAAAGCTTTTTAAGGTCTGCGTTATGCGGCATATTCCCATTTTTACATTCATAAACAAAATGGACAGGGATGCCCTTGATACCTTTGATCTTTTAGATGATATTGAAAACGAGCTGGGAATAGCGACTTACCCGGTGAACTGGCCCATTGGTTCAGGTAAGGAATTTGTGGGAATTTATGACAGGGATGAGCAGGAGGTTGTTGTCTTTTCCGATACCCAGAAGGGAACCAAAGAGGGAATAGAAGCCAGGGTATCCGTTGATCAAATCGATAAGGCAGCAGGTGAAAAGCTCACTGACGAGCTGGAGCTTTTGGACGGAGCAGGTGCCGAGTTTGACAGAGCCATGGTTGAAAATGGAGAATTGACTCCTGTTTGCTTTGGATCAGCTCTGACTAATTTTGGAGTTGAAATTTTTTTGAAGTATTTCCTGTCAATGACTTCATCTCCGCTTCCCAGGATGTCAGATAAGGGAGCTATTGATCCTTTTAGTGAAGATTTTTCTGCTTTTGTGTTTAAGATACAGGCAAATATGAACAAAGCCCACAGGGACAGGATTGCCTTTATGCGTGTTACTTCCGGTAAATTCATTGCAGGCATGAATGTGTGGCATGTTCAAGGTAATAAGGAAGTTCGCCTGTCCAGACCACAGCAGATGATGGCACAGGAGCGAAAAATAGTTGATGAGGCTTATGCGGGAGATATTATCGGAATATTTGATCCCGGGATCTTCTCCATTGGCGATACATTAATAGGCGGTAAGGACAGATTTGTATTTGAGGGAATACCTACCTTTGCTCCCGAGCATTTCGCCAGGGTAAGGCAGGTTGATACCATGAAGCGGAAGCAGTTCACAAAAGGGATTACACAGATAGCCCAGGAAGGCGCCATTCAGATATTTCAGGAGATAAATTCTGGAATGGAAGAGATTATTGTAGGAGTTGTAGGAATGCTGCAGTTTGATGTGTTGAAATATCGCCTCAATAATGAATACAAGGTAGATATCAGACTTGAGGCACTTCCATATGAACATGTGAGATGGGTAGTTAATGAGGATGTCGACATTGACGCTATATCAGGGACCTCCGATATGAAAAAAGTTCAGGATCTGCATGGTAAGCCGCTGCTTTTATTTGTTAATGAATGGAGTATTGGAATGACCCTGGATCGTAATGATGGGCTTGTGTTAGCCGAATTTGGAGTCGGTTAATAATTATTAAATATTCTTAAACTCGCTTGACAGTGCCAAATGACAAAGGTAATATGATTACCGGTGTTGTTTGGCACTGTTTTCTTTATACTTCTTTGATCCGTTTTTCTATGATTCCTTTGTATCCTTGGAAGAGATTTAGTGTATTGACTTTTTTTTTACAATGTTGTACTATACAACCTGTTAGACGAACAATTGTTCGAGAATGGAGATTATTATGGCAAGAGAAGACAAATTGAAGGCATTGGATGCTGCTATTGCGCAGATTGAGAAACAGTATGGAAGAGGCTCTGTTATGAAGCTTGGTGATACAGCCCACACCATGGGGGTTGAGACTGTACCAACCGGCTCCATAAGCCTGGACATAGCTTTGGGGCAGGGTGGACTGCCTAAGGGCCGTATCGTTGAGATCTATGGTCCTGAATCATCAGGCAAGACAACTGTGGCACTGCACACAGTTGCTTCAGTTCAGAAGATGGGAGGCATTGCTGGCTTTATTGATGCGGAGCATGCTCTGGATCCTGCATATGCCAGGAATATTGGCGTTGATATTGATAATCTGTATATTTCTCAGCCGGATAATGGGGAACAGGCGCTTGAGATTACAGAGACCATGGTCAGATCAGGTGCAGTGGATATTATAATTGTAGATTCTGTAGCAGCTCTTGTTCCGAAGGCTGAGATAGATGGGGATATGGGAGATGCACATGTTGGACTCCAGGCCAGGCTTATGTCTCAGGCCCTTCGCAAGCTTACAGCAGCTATTTCCAAGAGTAATTGCATTGTAATATTTATTAATCAGCTCCGTGAGAAGGTTGGCGTAATGTTCGGGAACCCTGAGACTACTACAGGCGGCAGAGCTCTCAAATTTTACTCATCAGTCAGGCTGGATGTCCGCAGAATAGAAGCCTTGAAGCAGCAGGGCGAGGTTATCGGTAATCGTACCCGGGTTAAGATCGTTAAGAACAAGATAGCTCCCCCATTCCGTGAGGCAGAATTTGATATCATGTTCGGCAAGGGTATATCAAGAGAAGGTGATATTCTCGATATGGCTGCCAATCTTGATATCATTAACAAATCGGGTGCATGGTATGCATATAATGGTGAGAAGATCGGCCAGGGGCGTGAGAATGCCAAGATATACCTTGCTGAGCATCCTGAGATTCGGGATTCCGTTGAGCAGATGATACGGGATCATTATAATCTGGATGGAGCTGATGCTTCACAGGAGGAAGCTTTGGCAGCCCAGGAAGAGAGTGAATGAATTAGGATATGAATCTGCTTTTGGTTCGGATAGAGCCTTTCAATGGGTCCTCGAAACGCTGCAGAGTAGTTATAGAGGGAGCTTGCGATATATGCTTATATCGAAGTGAGGTCAGGCGTTTTGGCTGGCAGGAAGGAGACGAGATATCGTCAGAAGTTTACGATTCTATTATCAGAGATATTTTGATTCCCAGAGCGAAGCAGCGGGCTATACACCTTTTGGAGCAGCAGGACAGGACGGAAGCCGGCCTTAGGAATAAGCTTTCCTGGGGCGGATATCCTCCTGTTGTAATAGATGAAGTCATCTCTTATCTGCGCTTGAGGCATTATATTGATGATGAACGCTATGCAAGGACTTATGTGGAGTATCATAAGAATTCCGCCTCCAGAAGAAAGCTTAGGGATAATCTTACCCAAAAGGGTGTTGACAAGGAGCTGTCATCCAGGATATTAGAAGAAATATATGACTCTGATGAGAAGGGTATGATCCTGGAATTAATGAGAAAGCGCCGCTACACTAAGGACGAAGCTGATGATAAGGCCAGATCCAGCATGTTTCGATATCTGATTTCAAGAGGTTTCCAGTACGATGATTTCAGAGATATGTTATGATGCTTCAAGGATCAAAAGGTCGCAATTTCCATTATATGATCCAAGTCAATCCGCTTTTTTGTCAATAAAGTTAGATTGAAATTTGGAATATACAATTTTTTGACTGCGATACAGGCTGTAGTATCCTGACACCACATATGACAGTGAGATTGATATAATAAAATATGGTGCCGCCTCCATTCCGAACAGTTCAAAGCATAGCAGAAGTGAACTTATAGGGCAGTTAGTTACCCCGCAGAATACACTTCCCATGCCTACAGAAGCTGCAAGGGCCGGATCCAATCCGCAGAGAGTAGCAAGCAGACTTCCGAAGGATGCGCCTATGGACAGGCTGGGGATTATCTCACCGCCTTTATATCCGCAGGCTATTGAGACAGATGTGAACAGTATCTTCCACAGGAATGCCAGTCTATAATGTTCTCCTACCAGACATGAAGCGATAGTGTGTATTCCTGAGCCATTATACATTTGACCGCCGGATATAATTGTCGCTGCAAGCAGTACACAACCGCCGATAAAAGCTCTGGCATATTGATTTTTCAGAACTAACCTTGAGATGTGTTCCATCTGGCGCATGCACACGCAAAACAGCATGCTGACAATACCGAATGCAATTGCGAATACCCCGGTATAGATGCCTCCTACCAAGTCAAATTCCGGAATATTATCTATAGTGTAGTGTATCGGTACAGCTCCGAAATGCGAGGCAAGGCCGGTGGCGATATACGAAGCAATTACACACGGAACCAGAGCCTGGTAGTGCATAATTCCTACAGATACAACCTCCATAGAGAATATAGCCGCTGTCATGGGAGTCCCAAATAATGCTGAAAAGGCAGCGCTCATACCGCACATTATCATTGTTTTCTTTTCCCGTTCATCCAGGTGCAGTATCTTTCCGAGATATCCTCCCAGTGATCCTCCAATCTGCAGAGAAGCACCCTCTCGTCCAACTGAAGCTCCAGCCAGGTGAGATATGATAGTGGCCAGGAATATTAGTACGGACATTCTGCCTGGGATATGCTTATCTGACTGAATGGCTGATAATACTAGATTAGTACCGCCGTCTTCATTATAGTGGAATAATCGGTACATAAGTAGTATAATAACTGCTCCAAAGGGTAATAAAGCTAAAAATAATGGATTATTTTCACGAAGTATGGTCACAAAAGCAATACTGTGGTAGAATAGAAGACCGATCGTTCCCATTATAAGTCCGGACAGGATCGAGAAGATGATCCAGCGTGTGGTGGTAATGATTCTAATGGAATTATGATGAATCTTATGCTTTATTATATCGGTATCCATACAAGAAGCATACAAATCAAAATAAGCTTTGTCAAGGGTGACCCCCTTTTTTTGTGTGGATAATTCGAATTACTTATAAAGAGATTGGAGCAAATGCATGTCTGATCTGACAGATGGAGCAATTCGTTCTCGTGACGATTTGATCTATCGAAATGTATTTTTGCAAGAGAATAAAAAGTTTATATTGTCGCGTGCTTATGTTGCGGTCGGTCATTATGTGACGGAGAGTGATGACGAATGGTCTATCGCGCTTCTCGCTTTTAATGACTCTATAGACAAGTTCGACCCATCCAAGGGCGAATTTGAGAGCTTTGCTTCTCTGGTGATTCGCCGCAGGTTATACGATTATCTGCGCAGTGAGAAGAGATTTTCCTCGGAGCTGTCGATAGAACCGTATTCGATAGATGCCGATGAGCTTCGCAGCGGAGATGAGGTTAATTCCCTGGCTGTGGAAGTTCTTGAGAAGACAGTTGAGCAGGCCGAATCAGAGAAGAGCTCCGGTGACATTAAGGATGAAATACAGATCATAAGCGGTATTTTGGCTGAATATGGTTTCTCCTTTATGGATCTGGCTGAAGCATCTCCCAAAGCACAAAAGACAAAAGAGGCTTGTGCAGTTGTAGTTGCTTACATCCTGAAGGATGATATGATGCTCAGCAAGATTCGCAGTACGAAATCGCTGCCGATTCAGGAGTTGCTCAATGCACTTAAGGTTTCTCGCAAGCTGCTTGAGCGACACAGAAGGTATATCATTGCCGCTATGGAGATATTAAGCGGTGATTTTCCCTTACTTGCGGAATACATGGATTCTATCAGAAAGGTTATGGTGAGTTAAATTGAAGGCGGTTGTATTAGAGACCAGGGATGAGTACTGTGCTGTCCTGAAGGACGACGGTACGGTTGAGAAAATCCGTATGAGGGCGAATGTGGGAGATGAGATCACTATGCCGGCTAAGGCACAGGTTCGTCATTTCCCTATCAAGAGAGTTGCCGCGGCAGCGGTTGCTTTTATTACAGTTTGCACTGGAGTCTTGTCTCAGCTTCAGGAATATTCTGTGGTTTCTGTAGATGTTGATGCTACTGTGGAATATTCCCTTAACAGGATGGATCGTGTTATAAGAGTTAAGGCTCTCAATAAAGAGGGCGAAGAACTGGCCCGTAACATTAAGAAGGCAGGTGTTGAGGGAAGCTCATTCAATAAGGCAGTTGAAAAAACCGCCAAGGTCCTGGAAGAGGATGGCTATGTAGAGGCAGGAACCAATGCAGGGCTTTTAGTTTCGGTTTCGAGTAAGAGTGACAAGAAGAGTAACGAGCTTGCCAAGAAGGCTCAGGATGCACTGGTTTCAGAAGAGTCTTCCGGATCAGTTGAGAAGGTTTCGATGGAGGATCTTGCAAGTGCCAGGGAGAGTGGTATTTCAGCCGGAAGATATGCCGTAACCAAGGACATTACAGGTGTAGAAAGCCTGGATGATGCTATGATCGACATAGCAAAGGGCAAGAGTGCATCGGATTTGATCGAAATCGCTGAAGAGATGGAGGATGCCAAGGAGGTTGAACAGCAGGTAGATGAGAACACAGAACCTTCCGAGGTGTGTGAAGAACTGGTGACAGCTCCTATAGAAGCACCCGATATAGAGTTTGATTCTGTGAACGGTGATACTGGTGAGGTAGTTTTACCGGCGCCTGCTGAGGAAGAAATAGTTGGAGACGGCGTTACTCCGGTTGGGGCAGATGGTGACAGTAATACAGAAGCCAAGAGCCCGGACGAATCTGCCGTTGAAGAAACTAACCAGGAAACAGACGCTGTGCCTGTACCAGTTGTAGAAGAAGCTGAATAACAGACTTTGAATTCCCCATAGTATTGCTTATGGGGAATTTTTTTGCTTTGAAAGTCTGTACCTGTGCAGGGAATTTGACAAGCGGAATTCTATTTTTCCTTGACATAGAGATAGTAAAAAACTATACTAAATAGTTGTAGATTTATTTCTTTGTACTATGACAACAGAATAGGAGGTACAGCAGTGCAGACAACGATTATTGCAGTTCTGATCACTCTTGTCGTTGCTGCTCTGATAACCTGGGCTATCGCGGACAATTACCACAAGAATGTTGCTTCACAGAAGATTGGAAGTGCTGAAGAGAAGGCTCGTCAGATCATAGATGATGCAGTCAAATCGGCTGAGACCACCAAGCGTGAAGCTGAGCTTGCGGCTAAGGAAGAGTCTATTCAAAGGAAGAATGAGCTAGACAAGGAGATCCAAGAGCGCAGGGCGGAGGTACAAAGGAGCGAGCACCGTATCCAGAAGAAGGAAGAAAATGTTGACCGTAAGCTGGAGAATGCGGAGCGTAAGGAAGCTTCTTTGAACAAACGCGAGGAGCAGATCGCTAAGGAAAGTGAGAAAGTTGCTAAGTTGAATGAACAAAGGCTACAGGAACTCGAAAGAATTTCGGGTCTCACCTCCGAACAGGCAAAGGAATTTCTTTTAAAAACGGTTGAAGAAGATGTCAAAATGGATGCAGCCAGACTCATTAAGGAGTCTATTGCACAGGTAAAGGACGAGGTTGACAAGAAGGCTAAGGATATTGTAGTTAACGCCATTCAGAAATGTGCAGCGGATCATGTTGCAGAGTCTACCATTTCTGTAGTACAGCTTCCTGGTGATGATATGAAGGGAAGGATTATTGGGCGTGAAGGTCGGAATATTCGTACCCTTGAGACTATGACTGGTGTTGAACTGATCATAGATGATACGCCGGAGGCGGTTGTTTTGTCAGCGTTCGATCCTGTAAGACGCGAGATAGCGCGTATTGCACTTGAGAAACTGATAGTTGATGGACGAATCCACCCTGCTCGAATCGAGGAGATGGTGGAAAAAGCAAAGCGAGAAGTTGAGACTACGATCCGTGAAGAGGGTGAAGCCGCAACACTTGAAGTTGGAGTTCATGGTATTCATCCTGAATTAGTTAAATTGTTGGGTCGTATGAAGTATCGTACAAGCTTTGGTCAGAATGCTCTTAAGCATTCTATTGAAGTAGCACATCTTGCAGGACTTTTAGCTGCTGAAATAGGAGAGGATGTTCGTACAGCCAAGAGAGCCGGCCTGCTTCACGACATAGGTAAGGCAGTTGATCACGAACAGGAAGGTTCTCATGTCCAGCTTGGTGTAGAATTATGTAAGAAGTTTAAGGAGTCTCCTTTAATTGTAAATGCTGTTGCAGCTCATCATGGAGATGTGGAACCGGAATCGCTTATTGCAGTGATTATACAGGCGGCCGATACCATAAGTGCAGCCAGACCGGGTGCCAGAAGAGAAACATTAGACACTTATACCAACCGAATACAACAACTAGAAGAAATTACCAATGACTTTGAGGGAGTAGATAAGTCTTTTGCTGTTCAGGCGGGCAGAGAAGTTCGCGTGATGGTATTACCGGATAAGATCAACGATGATCAAATGGTTATTTTGGCTCGGGATATTTCAAAACGAATTCAAGATGAGATGAAGTATCCGGGACAGATCAAGGTTAATGTAATCCGGGAATCACGGGTAACGGACTACGCAAAGTAGCATTGAAGTGAACCGTATCAATAATTTATCATGAATTATTGGTACGGTTTTTTACTAGTATAATAAACAATGGAGGGGTTTTAACATGGATCATGTAAAAGTAAAAAAAAGAGATCTAATACACAAGGGGACTATTGTTGATGTGTATAAGGATGTAGTAGTTCTTCCTGATGGCGGGATAGAGACCTGGGATTATATAGAACATAGAACCGGTGCCTCTGCGGTAGTGGCAACTTTACCTGGTGATAAGATATTATTAGTAAAACAGTATAGACCGGCTATTGAAAGATATACATGGGAGCTTCCTGCGGGAGGTCGTAATCCTGACGAGACATTTGAAGATGCTGCCAGGAGGGAATTAACAGAAGAGACGGGGTATACAAGCGATGAATTTACACATCTTATGACTCTTCGTACAACTCCGGCGTATTGTAATGAGGTTGTTGAAGTGTATCTTGCCAGTGACTGCTACAGAGTTTCTGAACAGGATTTGGATGATGCAGAGGATATTGAGATCAAGGAATGGGATGTGGAAGTACTTCTTGAGATGATTTACTCAGGACAGATGGAAGATGCCAAGACTGTGGCAGGAGTGACTGCTTACAAATCATTTTCCACCAGTTGGGCTTATGATGGCAAATAAAAAATATTCTCCTATGAGAATACATTTATTGGTGTTTGTTTTGCTATGCTCTTTTGCTGTTGGCATGATTTTTCCTGATCCTGTAGTTTATGCTGCTGATGCTGCAAATGATGATCCGGCTAATGCGGATGAAGATGACGATGAGGATGAAGACAATAACCAGCAGGATAATAATTCTGATGATGAGGATATGACAGGCAAGATCGTCATAGTGGTTCGTAAGCCGACAGATTTTCGAGTGTATAGTAAGACCACTGGTGTTTTTGTGGTAGAGGCCAAGAATAAAGGGGAGATTGACGGATACGATATTCGTGTCAGAAAAGTAGATTCCAAAACAGCTAAAAATTTTAGAGCTGTTACCACCAAGAATCTTAGAAGGCGTTTTATAGGAGCCAAGCCAAATGACAGATACATGGTTAAGGTACGCGCTTTTCGAACTATTAACAATAAGGATTATCCGTCTAAATGGACAAAAGAGCTTCAGGTAATAGTCTGGCCAAGGGATGAAGATAATACAGACAGCTCTACCAGGATAACAGAATTTCCCGGCAAGAAAAATAAAAAGAAAAAGAAATAGCAGGGTAGAATAATGATAATGGAATTGATGGCTCCGTGTCATTTTGGCCTTGAGTCAGTTGCCAAGCGGGAGATATTCGATCTCGGTTATGAAATTACAAAAACTGAAGATGGCAGAGTGTTTTTCAAGGGAGATTCCGAGGCAATAGCATATGCCAATATAGGTCTTAGAACGGTAGAACGCATTTTACTACATATCGGATCATTCCAGGCAAAGAGCTTTGAAGAATTGTTCCAAGGAGTGCGCGCCCTCCCATGGGAGAAATACATTCCCAGAGATGGAAGGTTTTGGGTGACTAAGGCTTCATCTGTCAACAGCAAGCTTTTTTCATCTTCTGATATTCAGTCTGTTTCAAAAAAGGCAATAGTAGAAAAATTAAAGGAAACTTACGCATTAGAGCGTTTTCCTGAAGATGGCGCTCCGTATCCGATCCGGATATTCATAAAAAAAGATATAGTTACCGTAGGACTTGATACAACGGGTGCATCACTTCACAAGAGAGGATACAGACCTCAAAGCGGCGAGGCCCCCATATCTGAGACCTTAGCCTGTGCTCTTATTATGCTGACGCCATGGAAGAAAGATCGAATTCTGGTTGATCCTTTTTGTGGAAGCGGGACTTTTCTTATAGAGGCAGCTCTTATGGCCAGAAATATTCCTCCTGGAATTAACCGCAGTTTTACAGCAGAAGGCTGGGATAATATTTGTCCTGCATCAATGTGGAAAGACTGCAGACGGGATATGAAGTCACTGATTATTGAGGATGTTCACCCTGATTTGCAAGGGTATGATATTGATAAATCGGTTTTGCGTACTGCCAGGGATAATGCAAGAGAGGCCGGAGTAGATGATATAATCCATTTTCAGCAACGAGATGTCTCAAAGCTGTCACATTCAGGATCCTACGGTTTTATTATAACCAATCCTCCCTATGGTCAGAGAATTGGTGATGAAGATAATTTGTTTGAATTATACAATAAGCTCGGCGAGGCGTATCGTACCCTTAATGAGTGGTCTATGTATGTTATTACGGCTTATGAAGATGCCGAAAAAGCCATCGGAAGAAAAGCTGACAAGAACCGGAAGATTTACAATGGGATGATACGAACTTATTACTATCAATATCTTGGAGCGAAGCCAAAATGGAACAAAAGATAGTAACTTCTGTTTCTGCAACTATAATCATATTAATGGCAGCCTGTATTACTATACTGGCAGTATTCCCGAGATTTCACGAGTTATCTCTGGCTTTACAGGAACAATCCGGCAAGGACGGAAGTTATTCCGTATTATCTATGCTCAGGGATGACTCACAGCTTTTGCAGCTTACAGAGGATTATATGGAAGCACAAAAGCACCAGTTAAGGTTAGAGCTTCCAAATACAGTGTCATTTGATGATATTAAGATTACAGGCAATTGCATGACCCGTGAAATATCATTGTCCATTCCAGGGATAGGCAACACATATTTTTATGACTATCCCATGATAGGTACAAGCGACGGAATTAATGATCTGCGGTATGATGTTGAGGATTATGTTGGAACGATCAACATAATAACTAATCATGTTTGCGAATGTGTAGCAACTATGGAGCAAAAATACCTGTACCTTGATTTCAAGCGCCCTAAACAGGTGTATGACTATGTAGTCGCGATAGACGCCGGACATGGGGGCAGAGCCCCGGGAGCCAATCAGGG